>NZ_JAPCIT010000011.1:0-164807 GCF_027707385.1 Aeromonas sp. QDB54
ATGATCTCGCACCTCGATAACTGTACGTAAGATCAGTATAGTTCGTGGTAACTGACTGCTAATCATGGGTAATCAGGAATGGAAATAGACAATGAAATACACGCTGCTCATGACCCTGCTGGCACCGGCATTGCTGGCAGGCTGCAATCTGGAAAAGAAAGAAGAGCCCTTCCAGGCCCGCCATATTCGCGCCGGCTATGACGCCGGTCAGGTCTGCCAACAGCTGCGCCAGGGCTGGCAGGAGGACGGCATCGCCATTCCCGCCAGTCAGGTCAGTTGCCACTACCTGACGGTGCCGCTCGATTACGACAAGGAGTGGGTCCAGATCAAGGAGACCAAGTGGGAAAAGCGATCCGCTGCACGCGCCGACAGTTCCCTCTTCGCCGACAACAGCCCCCGCTTCTCCTCCTGGTCGGACAAACCCGTCCGACCCCATGTCAAACAGGAGACCCGCACGGTCAAGGGCGACACCCTGGATATCTTCTATCTGCACTATCGCGCCAGCGGCGACTATCGCGGCACCCTGTTCTACAACCCAGGCGGCCCCACCTCGGCCACCCCGGATCTCGGCCTCCTACTCGACCTGCTGCGCAGCGCCAACCCCGCCATCCTTGAGCACTACGACATCGTCACCCTGGATCCCCGCGGGGCCGGTTACAGCGCCCTCGGCCACGAACTGCGCAGCTGTCTGCTGACCGACAAGCAAGGCGTGCGGCCGGACATGAGCCCGGCGCAGCTCGCCCAACTGTTCGCCAGCCGGGACAAGGGCGCCCTGCCGGCGCTCCAGAGCGGGGCGGATCAGGGCAAGGCCTTCAGCACGGCCCTCTTGGCGCGCTGCGACGAGCCGCTGCGGCTGCATGCGCCGCACCTGGGCTCGCGGGCCGTGGTCGAGGACATGGAGCGCCTGCGCCAGCACCTGGGGCGCGAGCGGATCACCCCCATCACCTTCTCCTACGGCACACGCCTGGCTGCCCTCTATGCCGCCCGCTACCCGAGCCACGTGGCCAATCTGGTAGTCGACTCACCGATGTCCCCCGCCGAGAGCCGCTACCCGGCCATCCTCCATGGCGATGCCGAAAATGCCAATCGCATACTGGCCTGGCGCTTCGGGGATCAGGCGCTGCAGCGCAGCATGGTGGTGACCCGCCAGGTTCGCGACAACGGCCGCTATGTGGACAACCAGGGCAATGTGCTCGACCGCGCCAGCTGGGTGGCGGTGCTGAGCGATGCCATCAGCGGCAGCCAGCGCGACGATCAGCTCGTCTTCTGGCAGCAGGACGATGCCGGCCCCCTGCTGGCCCGCCTCGCCAAGGAGCAGGCCGACGAAAAACCCTATCCGGCGCTGTTGGAGATGCCCTTCTTCAGCGCCATCCACTGTACCGACAACAGCGAGCCCTATGGCTGGCAAATGCTGGACCCGGAAGATGCCGCCTTCCAGGGGGCCGGCGCCCTGCTGCTGGCCAACAGCTTCAACACCTGCGCCGACTGGCCCTATCCGCGCCAGCCCATCGCCAGCTACGGCGCCGGCGAGATAAAGCTGCCGGATGATGCCAGGGCCCTGGTGCTCGGCGCCGAGTACGATCCCAATACCCCCTTCGCCGGTGCCCGCCAGATGCAGGCCGCCTTTGGCAGCGCCGCCCGCCTGGTGCAGGTAGAGCAGAGCAACCGGCATGGCCAGCTCAACAGCTCCCGCTGCGCCCAGGCGGCCCTCAGCACCCTGCTGTTGGGGGATGGCGCGAGCCTGCCCGCCGAGCAGCGCTGCCTGGCCGACTGAGCCCTGTCATACTGAGCACCTCCCAATAAAAAGCCCGCCGAATTGGCGGGCTTTTTCATGCAGGCAAGCGTCCTCAGGCGGCGACCAGCGACTCCAGATCGCGCCGGCTCAGGCGCTTGCTGTCCACCTTCACATAGACGGAGCGCTCCGCAGCGGCCAGCAGCACGTCGCTCACCCCCTCGCAGGCGCGGATCTTCTGCTCGAGCGCCGCGTCGGCCTCCACCCCTTCCGGCAACACGATGCGCAGGCTGCTCACATAGGGGGGCTCGGCCATGGTCAGGCTGACCCCGAGCCAGACCAGGGCCAGCGCGGCGCAGCCGCCAAACACCAGGGCGCCGCCGCCCAGGCTGTAGAGCAGGCCGCCGAGGCTGCCGCCGATGGCCACCCCGATGAACTGGCTGGTGGAGTAGATCCCCATAGCGGTGCCCTTGTAGCCGGGGGGTGACTCCTTGCTGATAAGAGAGGGCAGCAGCGCCTCCATCACGTTGAAACCAATGAAGAAGATCTGCAGGCCGGCGAGCAGGCCCCACAGCTGCAGGCCGCTTTGCCAGAGCACCAGCTCGGCGATGAGCATCACCAGCACGCAGATCTGGAACACCCGCTTCATCTTTCTGCGCTTCTCGGCATAGATGATGAAGGGCACCACGCTGACGAAGGCGATCAGCATGGTGACCAGATAAGCCTGCCACTGGCTGTCGCGGGGCAAACCGGCGCGCTCCAGCAGCGGTGGCAGCGCCACGAAGCTCGACATCAGTAGGGTGTGCACGCAGAGGATGCCGAAGTTGAGCTTGAGCAGGCGCGGGTTGGTCAGCACGGTGCGCATCCCCCCCTTCACCATGCCGGACTCGCGATTGAGCAGGTGGCCACTCGGGGTCGGCACCAGCCAGAGGGTGACGGCGATGCCTGCCAGCGCCAGCAGGGCAATCAGCCAGAACAGGCCGGAGAGCCCCAGCGCATGGGTGATGAGGGGGCCGGTCACCATGGCGATGGCGAAGGTGATGCCAAAGCTCACCCCGATGAAGGCCATCGCCTTGGTGCGGTTCTGCTCGCGGGTGAGATCCGACAAGAGCGCCATCACGGCGGCCGAGATGGCGCCGCTGCCCTGCAGAGCGCGACCGAGGATCACGCCCCAGATGGAGTGGGTCAGTGCCGCGATCACGCTGCCGAGGGCAAACATCAGCAGACCGCCGACGATGAGGGGCTTGCGGCCCACCTTGTCGGAGAGCAGGCCGAACGGGATCTGGAACAGCGCCTGGGTCATGCCGTAGATGCCGATGGCCAGGCCGATGAGCGCCTCGGAAGCACCCGCCAGCGACATGCCGTAGGTGGTCAGCACCGGCAGCACCATAAACATGCCGAGCATGCGCAACGAGAAGACGGAGCCGAGCGCCCAGGTGGCACTGCGCTCGCCCCTCGTCATGGTGAAATCATTCATGATGGCCTCGATAGGTCAGGGAAAAGGAAGACTCAAGGGGTGGCCGACACGCGCCATGCCACACCCGACACAAGGGAAAAGTGCCCGACGGGGCGGCCCCATAATAACAGAGCCGGGAAGGTTCCCGGCTCTGGATTTCATGTATTTAGGGGCACAACTCACACTATCAGGGCAGCATGCTCACCAGCACCGCAGGCTCGGCCTCCGGCTGGAAGTCCACCGACATCATCACGCTGAGACAAGTGATGGTGACGATGGAGAACATGAACAGCTTGCGCGCCCAGAGGGAGTCATCCACCGCCGCCTTGTAGCCAGACAGCGCCATCCCCAGCCACCAGACGCTGACCGCGGTGGCCACCACCAGATACTTGTAACCGGCGTAACCGCCGAGGAACAGCATCAGGGTCGGCACCATGAAGGCCAGGATGTAGAGGGTGATGTGGAGCTTGGCCACCGGGATCCCCTTCACCACCGGCAGTACCGGGATGTTGGCCGCCTGGTAATCCTTGAAGCGGAAGATGGCGATCGCATAGGAGTGCGGCATCTGCCACAGGCTGAAGATCGCCAGCAGGATCAAGGCGCCCGAGTCGAACTGACCGCTCACCGCGCAGTAGCCGATGACCGGCGGCGCGGCGCCGGAGAGGCTGCCGACCAGGGTGCCGTAGACCGAATGACGCTTCATGTAGAGGCTGTAGACCCCCACATAGACAATGAAGCCCAGCACCGCCAGCAAGGCGGCCAACGGATTGGCCGCAAAGTAGAGCAGTGCAATGCCCGCAATGCCGAGCGCGGTGGCGTACCAGAGTGATACGCCGGGGGCGATCAGACCCTTCACCAGAGCACGGTTCTTGGTGCGCTCCATGATGCAGTCGATGTCCCGGTCGATGTAGTTGTTGAACACGCAACCGGAGGCGACCACCAGTGATACACCAGCCATGGTCAGAATGAACAGGGGCACATCCAGGCTCCCCTTGGAGGCCAGCAGGAACCCTCCGATAACCGAGATGAGGTTACCGAAGATGATGCCCGGCTTGGTCACTTGCAGGTATTGCTTCATCATCATTGCCAACCTGCTCAGTGAACCATCATGTTGATGTTGAGGTTGTACATGATCCACAGGGAACCCACGACCACGATGGCGATGATGAGCACGGTAAAGATCAGTGCCACCAGGTTCCAGCGCTCCTCGGACGAGGTGTTCATGTGCAGGAAGTAGACCAGATGCACGAAGATCTGCACCACCGCCATGCCGACCACGGTGGCCAGCACAGTGGTGTGGGAGGCGGAGCCGTCCATCACCATCCAGAACGGCACTGCGGTCAGGATCAGGGACAGCACGAAGCCGATCAGGTAGCTCTTGGCGCTGCCGTGGCTGGCGCCGTGATTGTCAACGGAATGACTCATTTACATGACCCCCATCAGATAGACCACGGTGAAGACGCAGATCCACACCACGTCGAGGAAGTGCCAGAACAGGCTCAGGCACATCAGACGGGTACGGTTGCGATCGGTCAGCCCCTTCTTGGCGACCAGCACCATCATCACGATGATCCAGATAAGACCGCTGGTCACGTGGATACCGTGGGTGCCCACCAGGGTGAAGAAGGCAGAGAGGAAGCCACTGCGATCCGGACCGTAGCCCTCGGCAATCAGGTGATGGAATTCATAGATTTCCATCGCGATGAAGCCGGCGCCGAACAGGAAGGTGATGAACAGCCAGGTGTTCACCGCCGCTACCTTGTTCTTGTTCATGGCCAGCATGCCGAAGCCGAAGGTGATGGAGCTCAGCAGCAGCAGCATGGTTTCGGCAAACACGAACGGCAGTTCGAAGATGTCCTTGCCGCTCGGACCGCCGGCAGTGCCGTTGACCAGGACCGCATAGGTCGCGAACAGGGTCGCGAACAGGATGCAGTCACTCATCAGGTAGATCCAGAAGCCGAATACCTTGTTGGCACCGGCATCGTGGTGCCCATCCTCATGGGCACCCTGGGTGTGATGTAGAACGTCAGTCGCCATGGAATTAAGCCACCTTGTTGATATTTTCAAAATGCTGACGCTCGATCCGCTCGATCTCGTCAACCTGCACGTAGTAGTCCACGTCGTCGTTGAAGCTGTGGATGATCCAGGTGGCGATCATGCCGACGAAGCCGGCGATGGCCATCCACCAGATGTGCCAGATCATGGCAAAGCCAAACAGGGTGCTGAAGGCGGCGATGATGACGCCGGCACCGGAGTTTTTCGGCATGTGGATCGGGTCATAGTGCTTGGGCTGCTGATAAGCGGAACCGTCCTGCTTGGCTTCCCAGAACGCATCCAGTCCCTTGATCTTCGGCTCGATGGCGAAGTTGTAGAAGGGGGGCGGTGAGGAAGTGGACCACTCCAGGGTACGACCGCCCCAGGGATCGCCGGTCAGGTCGCGGTTCTTCTCGCGGTCGCGGATGCTGACCACGATCTGGATCACCTGGCACAGTACGCCCAACGCGATAAGGCCGGCGCCGCAGGCAGCCACCACCAGCCAGCCGTGGAACTCGGGATCGATGTTCTGGCTGACGCGACGGGTCATGCCCATGAAGCCCAGTACGTAGAGCGGCATGAAGGCGACGAAGAAGCCGGTGATCCAGCACCAGAAGGCACGCTTGCCCCAGACGTCATCCAGCTTGAAGCCGAATGCTTTCGGGAACCAGTAGGTGATACCGGCGAAGCAACCGAACACCACGCCGCCGATGATGACGTTGTGGAAGTGGGCAATCAGGAACAGGCTGTTGTGCAGCACGAAGTTGGCGGCCGGCACGGAAAGCAGTACCCCGGTCATGCCACCCACGGTGAAGGTGATGATGAAACCGACGGTCCACAGCATGGGCGAGGTGAACTCGATGCGACCGCGGTACATGGTGAACAACCAGTTGAAGATCTTCACCCCGGTCGGGATGGAGATGATCATGGTGGTGATGCCAAAGAAGGCATTCACGTTGGCGCCCGACCCCATGGTAAAGAAGTGGTGCAGCCAGACGATGAAGGAGAGCACGGTAATGGCGATGGTCGCCCACACCAGCGAGGTGTAACCGAACAGCTTCTTCTTGCAGAAGGTCGCCACCACTTCGGAGAAGATCCCGAATACCGGCAGTACCAGGATGTACACCTCGGGGTGACCCCAGGCCCAGATCAGGTTGATGTACATCATCATGTTGCCACCCATGTCATTGGTAAAGAAATGGGTACCCAGGTAGCGGTCTGCGGTGAGCAGGGCGATGGTGACAGTCAGGATCGGGAAGGAGGCGATGATCAGCACGTTGGCGCACAGGGCGGTCCAGGTGAACACCGGCAGGCGCATCATGGTCATGCCAGGCGCGCGCATCTTGATGATGGTGGCGAAGAAGTTCACGCCGGTCAGCAGGGTTCCCAGACCCGAGATCTGCAGACTCCAGATCCAGTAATCGACCCCGACCCCCGGACTGAACTCCAGCCCCGACAAGGGCGGATAGGCCAGCCAGCCGGTCTGGGCGAATTCACCGACCCCGAGGGAGACGTTGATCAGCACCACGGCAGCGGCGGTGAACCAGAAGCTCAGGTTGTTCAGGAAGGGGAAGGCGACGTCACGGGCACCGATCTGCAGCGGCACCACGATGTTCATCAGACCGATCACCAGCGGCATCGCCACGAAGAAGATCATGATGACGCCGTGGGCGGTGAAGATCTGGTCGTAGTGGTGCGGTGGCAGTATGCCCTCGCCACCGGCTGAGGCCATGACCTGCTGGGTACGCATCATCACCGCATCGGCAAAGCCGCGCAGCAGCATCACCATGCCGAGGATGAGATACATGATACCGAGGCGTTTGTGGTCCACCGAGGTGAGCCACTCTTTCCACAGATATTGCCACTTGCCGAAATAGGTGATGAGCCCGGCGACGGCCAGGCCCCCCAGAATGATACCGGCTATCGTGACCATGATGATGGGTTCATGGTACGGAATAGCGTCGAGTGTTAATTTTCCAAACATCAGTTAGTACCCGCTTTCACAGTCTTGTCGGCCGGCATGTGGCCGGCGTGGTCCATCTGCTCGCCCTGGGCCTCATGGTGCATGGCGTCGCCGTGCTCCATGCCTGCGTGGTTCATGGAGGCATCATGCTCCATCCCCTCGTGGCTCATGGACTCGTCATGGGACATCGCGGCCTGCTTTTCGCCGTGTTGCATGGCGGCATGCTCGCCGTGCTTCATGTCACCCATGAACTTGTTGATGATGTTGACGAACAGCTTGGGATCGGCGCTGGCGAAATACTCCACCGGGTGGTTTTCGCTCTTCTTGGCCAGGGCATTGAATTCATCCATGGTGTTGAGCGCCTTGGAGGAGGCCTTCACCTTGGCAACCCAGGCGTCGAAACCGGCTTGATCCTGGGTCGCGATGGCGTTGAACTTCATGCCTGAGAAACCGGCGCCGCTGTAGCCGCCCGAGATGCCCTTGTACTGGCCTGCCTCGTTGGCGATCAGGTGCAGCTTGGTCTGCATGCCCGCCATGGCGTAGATCTGGCCGCCCAGCTGGGGAATGAAGAAGGAGTTCATCACGGTGTCGGACGTCACCCGGAAATTGACCGGGGTGTTGACCGGGAATGCCAGCTCGTTGACCGAGGCGATGCCCAGTTCCGGATAGACAAACAACCATTTCCAGTCAAGGGAGATGACATCGACCTGGATCGGTTTCACCTCGGATTCCAACGGTTTGTAGGGATCCAGAGAATGGGAGGTTTTCCAGGTGATCACCGCCAGGATGGCGACAATAATGACGGGTACGGTCCAGACGACCGCTTCAATCTTGTTGGAGTGGGCCCAGTCCGGTGCATAGGTGGCCTTGGTGTTGGACGCTCGGTATTTGTAAGCGAACGCCACCGCCATCACGATCACCGGCACCACCACGATCAGCATCAAGCCGAGTGCGGTCAGTATCAGTGACTTCTGCTCCAGACCAACTTGTCCCTTGGGGCTCATCAGAGCCATGTCGCAGCCGCTCAGCAAGCCGGCAGTCGCGAGCAACAGCAAAGCGCCCAAGCCCCTCTTTACATCAAAAGGTCTCATGCAATGTCCTCATCTTCGCAGGGCTAAAGTTGTAAGAAAAACGCAGCATTCTATTTCAACCGGGGGGGATGTGAACAACATGAAAAATTAATCTTTCACTTGTGTGTGGATTGCGATTTCTGTGTGTTGCATGTTAATGCCTTGACGTCATGAAAATTATCAAAACCACCTCGACCCCCTTTCATCGCCAGCTGGTGCCATTTCACCCTGTATCTGTTTATTAAACAGACACTCCGTGATTTAACCCTTTACTTAACAAGGACAAATGACACCCCTTTGTGGCTAGCCGGCGAAATTCCGGGCTGAAATCCGTGCACATTTGGCCGCTCAGGGCCGAACAATAACGGGACTCGAAATTAACCATAATTAATCAAATTAAATTTCAATTAATTCCATGATGTTGGTGCGGCTTTACCCGCAAACATGCACACCACATACGTCTCATACGACCTGGCCGATCACAGGGTCCATCATTTTGTTTAATAAGTTATTATCAAACCCATGGACTCCATCCGGATATGGCGGTAGGTTGCGCCCCTTCGTTACTCGCCAGTCACGAATTCAACCTTATCCCATTTCTCACTCGACTCTTCATACACAGGGATTGCCATGAGCATCACACGCAGAGACTTTCTCAACGGCGTCGCCATCACCATTGCGGCCGGGGTTGCCCCCATCAAGCTGCTGCAAGCGGCCGAAGGCGGCACGGCGCTGGCTGAAAAAACGCTGGTCTACCCGCCCGCCCTCACCGGCCTGCGCGGCAACCACCCGGGCTCCTTCGAACCGGCCCACAGCATCGCCCGCGACGGCAAGCAGTATGACTTTGCCAACATTCCCCTCGAGGGCGAATACGATCTGGTGATCGTCGGCGCCGGCATCAGCGGTCTGGCGGCGGCTTGCTTCTATCAGCAACTGCTCGGCGCGGACAAAAAGATCCTGCTGCTCGACAACCACGATGACTTCGGCGGCCACGCCAAGCGCAACGAGTTCGCCACTCCCGACGGCCTGCGGCTGGGTTACGGCGGCAGCGAATCCCTGCAATCACCGCGCTCTGTCTACAGCCCGGTGGCACTGGGGCTGCTCAAGACGCTGGAGGTCAACATCGACGAGCTGGCCAAAGGCTTCCAGCAGACCTTCTACCCGGATCTGGGCCTGAGCCGCGGCGTCTACTTCGACGAGAAGCACTTTGGCGTCAACAAGGTGGTGAGCGGCGACCCGGGCCACAACGTGGCCGACGACATCCCGCGCGATCGCCTGAACGGCCGGCCGCTGGCAGAGTTCATCGGCGACTTCCCGCTCGATGAGAGTGACAAGGCGGCCCTGCTGGCGCTGCATGAGGAGAAGACCGACTACCTGAGCGGCATGACTCAGGCGGAAAAAGACCTCTGGATGACCCGCAACAGCTACACCACCTTCCTGCGCGACAAGGTGGGCCTGAGCGAGCGGGCCATCACCTACTTCCAGCAACGCACTAACGACTTCCAGGCGGTCGGCATCGACGCCACCGCCTGCGCCGATGCACGCCTGTGCGCCCTGCCCGGTTTCGGCGGCATGAACCTGACCCCGCTCGATGCCGAAGAGCAGGCGGAGCTCGACGATCCCTACATCTTCCACTTCCCGGACGGCAACGCCGGCCTGACCCGCTTGATGGTGCGCAAGCTCATCCCGCAGGTAGCCCCCGGCCACACCATGCAGGACGTGGTGCTGGCCAAGTTTGACTACAGCAAGCTCGACCTGCCCGAGCACAAGGTGCAGCTGCGCCTTGGCAGCACGGCACTGCAGGCCAAAAACGTGCCGCTCAAAGACGGCAAACAGGGAGTGGACGTCACCTACATCAAGGAGGGGAAACTGCACCGGGTGCGGGCCAGGCAGTCCATCATGGCCGGCTACAACATGATGATCCCCTACATGGTGCCCGAGATGGCGGAGCCCCAGAAGGAGGCGCTGCGCCAGAACGTCAAGGCGCCGCTGGTCTACACCAAGGTGGTGATCAAGAACTGGCAGTCCTTCGTCAAGCTGGGGGTGCACGAGGTCTACTCTCCCGCCGCCCCCTACAGCCGGGTCAAGCTCGACTACCCGGTCAACCTCGGCGGCTACGAGCATCCCAAGAACCCGGATCAGCCCATGTGCCTGCACATGGTCTACGTGCCGACCCTGCCTGGCAGCGGTCTGTCGGCCCGCGAGCAGTCCCGCAAGGGGCGCGCCATGATCCTCGGCATGCCGTTCGAGCAGCACGAGCAGATGATCCGCGAACAGTTGCAGGGGATGCTGGGCGGCGCCGGTTTCAACCATGAGCAGGACATCCTCGCCATCACGGTCAACCGCTGGTCCCACGGCTACTCCTACATCACCAACACCCTGTTCGATGACGAGGAGCAGTGCGACAAGTGGATCGAGCTGGGTCGCCAGCCGGTCGGCAACATCACCATCGCCAACTCCGACTCGGACTGGAGCCCCTACGCCCACTCCGCCATCGATCAGGCCTGGCGCGCCGTCAACGAGCTGGTTGCCATGCACAAGGGAGGTGCCAAATGATCCGTTCCCTGACCCTGACAGCCAGCGCCGTGCTGTTGGCCCTGCCCGCCTTCACCCTGCAGGCCGCGCCTGCCATGTCGGCCGGCGAATACGTGGCCAAGCTGGGTGACTGCGCCGCCTGCCATACCAGCGAGGCGAGCAAGCCGCTCGCCGGCGGCAAGGGCTTCCCCACCCCCATCGGCACCGTCTATGCCACCAACATCACCCCCGACAAGACCCACGGCATCGGCAACTACAGCCTGCCCGAGTTCATCAAGGTGATGCGCGAAGGGATCACCCGCAGCGGCGATCCCCTCTACCCGGCCATGCCCTACACCGCCTACGCCAAGATGAGCGACGAGGATCTCACCGCCCTCTACCACTACCTGATGCAGGATGTGCAGCCGCAGGCTGTTGCCAACAAGGAGAGCGACATCCCCTGGCCGCTCAACATGCGCTGGCCGCTCAACGGCTGGAACTGGGTCTATCACGATGACAGTCGCTTTACCCCGGTAGCTGGCAAGAGCGAGGAGTGGAATCGCGGCGCTTATCTGGTGCAGGGGGCGGGCCACTGTGGCAGCTGCCACACCCCGCGCGGGCTCGGCATGCAGGAAAAAGCCCTGACCGAGGCAGATCCCCTCTATCTGAGCGGCGCCACCCTGGATGGCTGGTATGCCCCCAACATTCGCGGCACCCGCTACGACAAGCAGGCGCTGATCGACCTGCTGAAAACCGGCCGCAGCCAGCATCAGGCCGTCAGCGGCCCCATGGCGGAAGTGATCACGCACAGCAGCCAGTACTTCAGCGACGCCGATCTGGCCAGCATCGCCACCTACCTGACCGAACTCGGCGGAGACGCGGCGGCCAGCAAGGGCAACCGGGCCTACGCCAGCGCCGGCGGCAAGGCGGACTACGCCATGTACTGCTCCACCTGCCACGGAGTCAACGGCCAGGGCAATGACCACGTGATCCCCTCGCTGGTGGGCAACCAGACCGTGCTGGCCGAGGACCCGAGCAGCCTGCTCAACGTGCTGCTGCACGGCGCCGAGACCCCGGTCACCCAGGGCAACATCGGCTACCACATGCCGGGTTATGGCTGGACCCTCAACGATCAGCAGATCGCCGAGCTGGTCAACACCCTGCGCGCCTCCTGGGGCAATGAAGGGGTGGCCATCAAGCCGGAGACGGTCAAGGCCCAGCGCGCCCTGCACCAATAACTTGCGCCAACCATAACGAAACGGGCCCCCAGTGGAGGCCCGTTTGCTATGTGAGTGACGACTCACCCCTTGCGCGGTTTGGAGCCGGAGAGCGGCACCGCCCCCAGCCGGTAATCGCCATAGGGGAAAATGTTGCGAAAGCGCTGGGCTACCGGCTCGGGAATGGAGCGGGAGAAGACCAGCTTGACCCCGTCGCCATCGCGCTGACCCAGGATGCGCCCGCGCACCGTCTCGTGACGCAGGATCTGCCTGGCCTGCTCGATGAACGCCGGCGACACCTTGCCCCGCTTGACCTGCACCTTGCCTGGCGCAAGCCGGATCTCGAACAGGGCGCCACGCCCCAGCTTCATCAACCACCAGATGAGGGCGATCGCCACCAGCAACGACAACCAGGCCATCCTGTTTCTCCTTCTTCACACGGTTGCGGACAGTATAAGCCGCAACTGACCCCCGATTGTTTGGCGCGGATCACAGCCGCGCCTCAATCCCGGCCGCAAGGCACCCTGCTCGCCAAGCTCCCCTAGCGGCTGCGGCCCCAGGCCACCAGCGTCTCCCGATAGAGCGCCAGCAGCGCCTGATCCCGCACCGCCACCCCGACCTGCTGGGCACGATAATCGGCCCAGCCGTCATGGGGGTGGGACTTGCCGTCAAATTTCTGCAGGGTGTGACCGATGGCGGGCCCCTCGTTGATGACCCGCACCGGCCCCTCGCGCAGGGTGAACAGGGTCGGATCGATCACGTAGGCGATGGCGGACGGGTCATGCACGTGGCAGCCGTCGAGCCCGATCCGCTCCGAGTAGAAGCGCAGATAGAAGCGGCTGACATCCCACAGGAAGCGCCCCGGCTCACCCGCGTCGTCGCGCAGCGCATCCAGATAGGCGCTGCTGAAGAAACTCTGCTGGGTCACGTCCAGCCCGATGATCACCACCGGCCAGTCGGCGGTGAATACCCGGTCGGCGGCATCCGGATCGTCGTGGATGTTGGCCTCGGCATAGGGAGTCACGTTGCCGCGATGACCGTTGACACCAAAGGCGCCCCCCATCACCACCACCTGCTTCACCAGGCCGGTGATCTCAGGGGCCTCTTGCAGCGCCAGTGCCAGGTTGGTGAGCGGACCTATGGTGACCAGGGTGATCTCGCCGGGGGCGGCCTTCACCGCCTCGACGATATACTGCCAGGCCGGCCGGGGATCCGGCGCCAGGGCCACCTCCCCCGCCGTCACGTCACCAAATCCGCTCGGCCCGTGCACCACGGTCGTCGGGCCCACCGGCTCGCGCCGCAGCGGGGCGGCCGCCCCCTGCGCCACGTCCGCCTTCATGCCGTATTGCTGCTTGAGCCAGAGGGCGTTGCGGGTACCGTCCTCGATGGTGGCATTGCCAAATACCGTGGTGATGGCGAGCAGCTCGATGGCGGGATGGGCTTCGGCAAACAGAATTGCCATGGCGTCATCGATACCGGGATCGGTATCCAGAATGATCTTGTGAGTCATGGGGCCTCCTTGGGCAACAGAGCAGCCAGTGTAGCGAGCCGCCGCCGCTTTAACAGCGCCGGGATCACAGCCTGAGGCTTTGCCCTTGCCCGCCTTGCCCAAGTGGCGGCATTTCATACAGGGATGACGACGCGGCAAGGGACCAGGAGGGGCGAAGCGGGTGGCATCGGCGAAATAGTGGGCAAGCGGATGGCCAGCGACGGCGGCAACCTTGTGGAGCGGCGGGTTGGGTGGTATCACTGGCCACACGATTAACCCCGCTCACCACCTGCCGAGGCGCCATTGATCACCCTGATAAAAGAGTCCGACCAGCTGAAGATGCCCTGGAAGAACAAGCAGGGCACCACAGCCCAGATCCTCATCTCCCCTGCCGGCGCCAGCCTCGACAAGCTCGATTTTGCCTACCGGCTGAGCTCGGCGCCCATCAAGGGGGCCGGCCCCTTCTCGAAATTTCCCGGCTATCAGCGCATCCTGCTACCCATCAGCGGGGCCGGCTTCGTGCTCAACGGCCACCCCTACGCCACCTTCGAGGCGGCCCACTTCAGCGGGGATGACGACACCCACTGCGAACTGCTGAAAAAAGAGGTGACGGATCTGGGGCTCATCTATGATCCGGCCCGCCTCAGCGCCAATGTGCGGGTGCTCAACCTGCCCTTCCCGCTCACCCTCACCTTGGAAGCGGACAAGACCTATCTCTGTTACCTGTTGAGCGGCCAGCTCGCAGCGGCGGGCCACCCCATGGCGGTCAACGAAACCCTGCTGATCAGCGGCGAGCAGAGCATCCACTTCGACTGCCAGAAGAAGAGCGCCATCGCCTTCTTTACCCTGCTGCCCAAGTAGGCGGCAGGTGCTGGCCTGACATCAGTCAGCGTTTGGGTGCCCGTCCGCCACTGTCGAGGCAGGCCTGCATGGAGTCATAGGGGGTGTAGTGCTTGGTGCGGCTGTAATAGGTGCCGCCCTGGGGATGGCAGATGCCGTTTCTGCTCTTCTTGACCGGCGGCTCCGCCGCCAGCGCGATGGCGCATACCAGCAGCAGACAACCGCTGATCACCCATTTCATGGCTTTCATGACGACCTTGGTTCCTCTCGAGCGGGCCCAGCAGGCCCGAAAGGCGCCCATCTTACCCTTTCACTCCCCCGCTCACCTGGCGCCGGATCATAAAACGGCGCGCCATAGCGCACGCACCGGCATCCAACTGACGCCAAAATCGCCGCAAGCGGCCACAAAAAAGCCGGGCAATGCCCGGCTTCTGGGTCGACAAGCTGTGCTTAGCCGACCTTGAAGGTGCCCTTCATCATGGCGAAGTGGCCGGGGAAGGAGCAGAAGAAGGTGAGATCTTTGCCGGCCAGGCCGTCGGTCTTGAAGGTGACGCTGGTGCTCTCGCCGCCGCCCACCAGTTTGGTGTGGGCCAGCACGCGCGGGTCATCCTTGGGCAGGTAGTTGTTGTCGGCACCGGCGCTCATGCCCGCGGTGGCCACGGCCTGATAGTCGGCGGTGTTGGCCAGCGCCCAGTTGTGGCCCATGGCGGTCACCGGCATCTTGCCGGTATGGTTCAGGGTCACGGTGACCTCTTTGCAGGTGGCCGGGACGCTCATCTCCTTGAGGTTGTACTGCATGGCATCATTGCCTTCGATGACCAACGCGCACTCATCGGCCAGAGCCGGGGCCGCCAGGGTGCTCAGAAACAGCAGGGTAATCGCCTTTTTCATCATCCTCTCCTTTGATTGGCAATAGATGGCAACACAATTGCCTGCGGGCTCGCACCATGGCTGGCAAACATGCTGTCAAAATCGACCTTATTCTACTCAACTGTCGTCATTCAGCTATGTCTTTAGCGCAAAGCTGCGGGTCAGGTCACCAGATTGCCCCCATTTTTTGTCTGGACGAACCGGCTCTGCCACGCACTAACCACTCTTTGTTTAATTATCCCCCGCACTTTTGTCCAGCCGCGACTCGCCCGCCGTCGCCCCCTTGGCTAAGCTGGCGACCCCGGCACGCTTGCGTTCCGTGCCATCCGTTTCAGCCAAAGAGATCCGTCATGTCGCTTCTTGCTCGCCCGGCCCACCGTGGCCTGTTGTTGACCCTGCTGCTGATGCTGACCGCCTGTCAGCCGGCCCCGATCCAGACCCGCATTCAGGGCAAGACCATGGGTACCTTTTACGCGGTGACCCTGAGCGACCCTTTCCCGGGCGGTGAGCCGGCGCTGCAGCAAGAGGTCGATGCCCTGCTGGTGCGCATGAATCACGAGATCTCCACCTACGACCCGAACTCCCTCATCTCCCGCTTCAATCAGGGCAGCGGCCAGCCCCCCATGGCCATTCCCGCCACCATGGCCAACATCGTGCAGCAGGGCATCGACGCCGGCCATCTCACCGCAGGCAAGCTCGACGTCACCGTGGGCCCGCTGGTCAACCTGTGGGGATTCGGGCCGGACAAGCGGCCCGTCAAACGGCCCAGCGCCGAGCAGATCGCCAGCGCCCGCCACAAGGTGGGCATCGACCGACTGACGTTGGTGCCCGAGGGGGATCACTTCCTGCTCGGCAAGCGCATCCCCGATCTCTACCTCGATCTCTCCACCCTGGGCGAAGGGGCAGCCTCTGACGAGATTGCCGGCCTGCTGGAGCAAAAAGGGGTGCACAACTACCTCATCGAGGTGGCCGGCGCCGTGCGCAGCAAGGGCAACAACGCCAAGGGCAAGCCATGGAGGGTGGCCATCGTCGAGCCGTCCGACCAGCCCGGCGCCTTCTCGGACGTGGTGATCCCCAACGGCATGGCCCTCAGCACCGCCGGCAGCTATCGCAACTACTACGAGCTCGACGGCAAGCGCTACTCCCACATCATCGACCCCGCCACCGGCCAGCCCATCAGCCACAAGCTGGTCTCCGCCAGCGTCATCACCCCGACCGCGCTCGAGGCCGACGCCCTCGACACCGCCCTCATGGTGATGGGGCCGGAGCAGGCGATGGCCTTTGCCAAAGCGCACGGTCTCGCGGTCTATCTCATCGTCAAGACCGAGCAGGGCTTCGCCGCCAGCCATACTCCCCAGTTCGCCCCCTACCTGGTGGCCAAAAAACCATAAATCAGCAGCTATAAACCAGCCGTCATAAAAAGAGGCCCCGCACTGCGGGGCCTCCTTGTCTTCACGTCGGCACTAGTCGATGGGAGTGCGCCAAGGCGCCGGGGCTACCTGCCGTTTGGGTCATTCGGCCCGGCGCAGGTGCGCCCTCCCCGGCATCAGGCCAGTGACCGCCGACCGGCTGCTTTCATGCTACTCCCCGCAGCCGGCCGAGTCGGCGGACGGGCGCGCCACCCGGTTGCCCGCCCCATAGAGGAGAAACACCAGCACGCAAATCGCGGTCATCACGGCAAACAGGGCCGGGCCGCCCCACACCTGCAACAGCCAGCCCCCCACCAGGGGCGAGAGCGCCCAGCCGAGCCCGGCCAGGGCGCTGGCCCCGAAGTAGCTCCCCTTGAGGTGGGCCGGCGCCATCTCGTCGATCAGCACGTTGAAGAGCGGGAACAGCACCGCCTCCCCCACGCTCAGCAAGAACACCGCCACCAGCCAGGGCCACAGCAGGGCCGGGCTCGACAGGGCGAACAGCACCTGGGCGGACGCCATCAGCAGGATGGAGAACTGCAGCCGCAGGCTCACCCGCCAGCGCCGGGTCAGGTGCAGCAGCGGAAACTGCAGGGTGATGATGGTCAGCGCATTGGTGGCCACCAGCAGGGCCACCAGGGTCTCCACCTCGGGGGCGCCGGCGCGGGTCAGGTACTGGATCAACGGCGACTCCACCTGGGCGTAGACCAGCATCATCAGCAGGTTGGCGAGGATAAACAGCATGAAGGCCCGATCCCGCCCTACCACCCTGAGCATGGCCCCAGGGTGAGCCCCGCATCCGGCCGGCCAGCGCACTCGCGGCGAAAACCGAGCAGGAAGTAGCGCAGGTGCTGAGCCAGCTCCCGCTGCGCCTTCTCGGGCAGCAGGTCCCCCATCAGCGCCTTGCCCGGCGTGTCGATGAAGGCATAGGAGAGACCCGAGCCAAACACCCCGAGGGCGATGAGCCAGAGGGAGTGGCCGAACCCGAGCAGCAGGTAGGCGCCGCACGACAGAACGCAGCCGAGCAGCAGTATGGTGCGCCGGCCGAGCCGGTCGGAGAGCCAGCCGACGTAGAAGCCGATGAGGCAGGAGAGCACGGCCGCGCCGCCCAGCAGCATCCCGATGCCGGACGCCGAGAGACCATACTCCCGGTAGAGCAGGATCGAGAGAAAGGGCCAGACCATGAAAAAACTGGTGCGCACCATGAAGGTGCCCAAGATCACGATCCAGACCAGCGGAGGAAAGGGGGGCAGGCGCATGGGAACTCCTTGTCGCGCAATGGCAGCTGATCCGCAGGGGAAAGCATTCAGTGGTATCAAAAGACACCTGAGCGCACAATCCCCGCCCTGAAAAAAACCGCCGCAGGGACGAGCTCAGCACCGGTCGGTGGGCGGCTTCATCGTTCAGGTCAGGCAGGCGTTCGCCACCTACCCTCCCCCAGTTCCCCCCTATTTGGTCAGGCAGAAGCCATGAATGGCGGGGCTTGGCGGAAAAACCGCGGCAGCGCCCCATGTTCAATTGCCTGTCTGCGCGCTTTGGTGGCACACTTCTGTTATCCGCCCGTAGCGCCCTGACCAGACAGATGCAGACACCGGAATCCGAGCCAGAGAAAAAAGCCCCACCCAAACCGAAGCGCATCCTGCTGGTCAACGAACAGCGCTCCTTTCAGGTGATGATGAAGGCGATGCTGATCAACATCGGCATCAGCCGCATCACCTATGCCAACTCTGCCGAAGAGGCGAGACGGCGCTGCCAGAAAGAGACCTTTGACATCTACCTGCTCGATTACGAGCTGGGGGTCGGCGAGAACGGCCGCCAGCTGCTGGAGAGCCTGCGGGATCAGAAGCTCATTCCGCCCCAGAGCGTGGTGATCATGGTGAGCGGTGACAGCTCCCGCGCCATGGTGCTGAGCGCGCTGGAAGCCGAGCCCGACGAATACCTGATGAAGCCCTTCTCTCAGGAGCAGTTTTCGTTTCGTCTCAAACGCGCCCTCGCCCGCCGTCAGGCGCTGGAGAGCGTGTTCAGCGCCCTTGCCAAAGAGGATCTGCCCACCCTGCTCGCCGCCTGCGCCGAGCGGGCCGACGCGGTGCCGCGCTTTGCCAACTTCTGCCGCTGCCTGCAGGCCGACACCCAGCTCAAGCTGGGCCAGGCCAAGGAGGCCCGCAGCCTGATGCGCCAGCTGCTGGCCGGCCAGGAGAACAGCTGGGCCCGGCTCACCCTCGGCAAGGCGTGCCATACCCTGGGGCTGAACGAAGAGGCGGTGAGCCACCTGCAGGCCACCCTCAAGAACACCCCGCTGATGGTGGAGGCCCACCTCTGGCTGGCAGAGTCCCAGCTCGCGCTCGGCAACGACGAACAGGCCCAGCAGGAGCTCAAGCGGGCGGTCGACATCTCGCCCCAGTCGGTGCAGCTCTCCCGCCGGCTGGCGGAGGTGTGCCTGCTGCGCCACGACTACGCCCAGGCCAAGGACGTGTTGCTCTCCCTCATTGACCTGTCGCGCAACTCCATCCATCGCACCCCCCACTACCTGGGGGCCTATATCCAGTCGCTGACCCTCTACGCCCTCAACAGCAACGACATCTACCACATCGCCAACCTGCAAAAGCAGGTCAACTCGGCCCTGTCGCGCATCCGCGATTCGCTGATGATGTCGGAGTTCAACTACCCGGTGTTCGAGCAGATCTGCCAGGCTCGGGTGCAGATCGCCCTGGGGGAGCTGCTCAAGGGCAAGAAGATGCTCTACCGCGCCAACCAGAACTGGCTCGATCAGCCGGCCACCATGCCCCCCAGCCTACTGGGCGAGACCATCCTCGCCCTCTATCAGCTCGGCGAGTTCGAATATGCCGAGAGCCTGCAGGCGCTGCTGGCCGAAGACGAGGATCGGCTGCTCACCACCTGCATCCAGGCCACCCGCGACGACAAGACGGTGCTTGAGCGTCGCCAGCGCTACCAGCAGCTCAACGAACTGGGCATCAAGGCCTATCAGAGCGGCGAGCTGGAGCAGGCGCTCGGCCACTTTCGCGAGGCGCTGCGCCGGGCCCCGGCCAATACCGGCGCCGCCCTCAACAAGATCCAGGTGCTGCTGCAGCTGATGCAGAAAAATCGCAAGAGCCCGGAGTTTGGCGCCGAGTGCAAGGAGACCCTGGAGGTGCTGGACGGCATCCCCCTCAATCCGGCCCAGCAGGATCGTTTTCGCAAGCTGCGTCAGGAGTTTACCCAGCTCAGCTGACCAGGGCCCGCTCGCCTATGCTGATACTGACTCGGCAAAGGGAGGAGAGCGGCGATGGCCATGTGTCGATATCTGGTGGCGGACGGTCGCCACTGCAGCGAAGAGGCGGGGGACCATGATCTGTGCCGCTGGCACGATCCCCACGCCAATCATCAGGATCCCCACACCGCCCGCGAACTGGAGCACTACATCCAGCAGGGCGGGCTGTGCCACGGCCTGCAGCTGGCCCGCGCCAATCTGGCGGGCCTCAACCTGGTGAAAAAAGGGGCCCCGCAGGGATTCCTGCTGGAGCAGTGCAACCTCTACCGCGCCAACCTGCAGGGGGCCCACCTCTACGGCATTCGCATCAAGGGCGGCAGCCTGATGAAGGCGGATCTCAGCGAAGCGAATCTGCACTGCGCCACCCTCGACGACGTCAACCTGCTCGGCATTCGCTGGCACAATACCCGCCTCGACAACCTGGATACCGGCAAGCGGCTGATGCAGGAGCGGCGCGGCCGCAAGGAGCGCGACCCGGTGCAGGCCCGCATCTGGCTCAAAGAGGCCGAAGAGACCTATCGCGATCTGCGCAAGGCCTCGGAAGCGCAAGGTATCTTCACCATGTCCGGCCGTTACATCCAGCAGGAGCTCACCATGCGCCGGCTGCAGCTGCCGTTCTGGTCGAGCCAGCGCTTCACCTCCTGGATCGTCGATCTGTTCTGCGGCTACGGCGAGGCCCCCATGCGGGTGGTACTCTTCTCTCTGCTGCTCATCTTCATCTGCAGCATCTTCTACTTCTTCTTTGGCCTGAGCTTCAACGGCAACCACCTCATCTACCGGCCCGGCGCCCCTGTTGAGCAGAACGCCATCTTCCTGCTGGAGTGCCTCTACTACAGCGTGGTGACCTTCACCACCCTGGGTTATGGCGACTTCACCCCCATCGGCCTCTCAAGGCTCTTCGCCGCCTTCGAGGCCTTCACCGGCAGCTTCACGCTGGCGCTGTTTGTGGTGGTGTTTGTCAAGAAGATGACCCGCTGAGCCCGCTGCGGCGGGCGGACCGCCCCGGATGTGGCCCCTCGCCTTCACTTGCATCCACGGCGGATTCCTAGTCCAATAGCCACTTATAAAAATGACATGAGCATCCCGGACATGAAGATCATCTCTTTCAATATCAATGGCCTGCGCGCCCGCCTGCACCAGCTGCAAGCCATCATCGACAAGCATCAGCCGGATGTGATCGGCCTGCAGGAGATCAAGGTACACGACGAGGCCTTCCCGCTGGCCGACGTGGAGGCCATGGGCTATCACGTGGCGTTTCACGGCCAGAAGGCCCACTACGGGGTGGCCATCATGAGCAAGCAGAAGCCGGTCAAGGTGGAGAAAGGCTTCCCCACCGACGACGAAGAGGCCCAGCGCCGGATGATCATGGCCACCTTCGAGCGCGAAGACGGCTCCCTCATCAAGGTGATGAACGGCTACTTCCCGCAGGGTGAAAGCCAGGATCACGAGACCAAGTTCCCGGCCAAGCAGAAGTTCTACGAGGATCTGCAGCACTATCTGGAGACCCACCACACCCCGGGCGATCAGCTGGTGCTGATCGGGGATATGAATATCTCCCCCACCGATCTCGACATCGGCATCGGCGAGGCCAATCGCAAGCGCTGGCTGCGGGACGGCAAGTGCTCCTTCCTGCCCATCGAGCGCGAATGGATGGAGCGCCTGAAAGGGTTCGGCCTGACCGACACCTTCCGCGCCGCCAACCCCACCGAGTGCGAGCGCTTCTCCTGGTTTGACTACCGCTCCAGGGGCTTTGACGAGAACCGGGGCCTGCGCATCGATCTCATCATGGCCTCCGACGCCCTCAAGGACACCGTGACCGAGACCGGTATCGACTACGAGCTGCGCGGCATCGACAAGCCTTCGGATCACGCCCCCATCTGGGCCTGCTTCGCCTGATAACGACAACAGAGGGGGCATTTGAAGCCCCCTCTGTGACCAAGCCCCCACTTCCCCCGCTTTTTCCTTCTTATAATTCCCTCCGGATCTCCTGCTCCCCAGCAAGGTCACGATGCAGGGTCTGCCAGACTGACACAAATTGTCGCGGCCCCCTCCGCCACTGCGCGATCGACACCGACAACTTTCAGTGTCGAGCAGCCTGGGTTCAATATTCGTGCTCTATCATTAGAAAACTGTCAGTAATCCAATGAGTTAAATTTGTAACCATGCAGTTAACCATGTTCATGAAGAAAAAGGCTGGGCGCGGCAATCGCGCACCATCCCACAGGAGTGTGATGATGAAGGTGCAATACGTCAGGGAAGAGATGTTCAAGCGCGGCTGTATCGCCCTGGCACTGGCCAGCGCACTGACCGCCTGTGGTGATGAGCCGGCCACCGGAGCCCAGGCACTGCCGCCGGTGCCCGTGGTGGTGGCCGAGGTCAAGCTGACCGACGTGCCGATGACCACCGAGATGGTGGGCGAGACCGCAGGTTTTCGCGAAATTGACGTGCGTTCCCGGGTGAGCGGCATCCTGCTCAAGCGCACATACATCGAGGGGCAGCCGGTCACCGCCGGTCAGGCGCTGTTCTTGATCGACCCCGAGCCCTACAAGGTGGCGCTGGAGCAGGCCAAGGGCACCCTGGCCCAGGAGCAGGCCCGCCTCAACAAGGCCCGCGCCGACCGGGATCGCATCATCCCGCTGTTCAAGCGCCAGGTGGTGAGCCGCAAGGACTATGACGACACCATCGCCAACTACGAGGCGGCCATCGCCAGCCATCAGGCCGCCCAGGCCAAGGTGAAAGAGGCCGAACTGAACCTCAGCTACACCCAGGTCACCGCCCCCATCAACGGCATGGCGAGCAAGAGCTCCCAGTCCGAGGGCAGCCTCATCTCCACCAGCGGCGAAAACGGCCTGCTCACCACCATCACCCAGTTCGATCCCCTCTACGTCAACTTCTCCTACTCGGAGCAGGATCGCCTCAACTTCGAGAACTCGGTGAAAAAGGGATTGATTGAGGCCAAGGATGCCACCAACTGGCGCACCCACATCCGGCTGGCGGACGGCTCCGTCTATCCCGAGGCGGGCAAGCTCAACTTCTCCGACAGCCGGGTCGACCCGCAAACCGGCACCATCCGGGCCCGCGCCATCTTCGACAACAAGGACGGCGTGCTGTTGCCGGGCCAGTTCGTGCGCATGACCATCGATCTGGGTACCCGCAAAAATGCCATCCTGGTGCCGCCGCGCGCCATCGTCCAGTCCCAGGCCGACCGCATGGTGATGGTGGTGGACAAAGAGAACAAGGTAGTGCCCCGCCCGGTCAAGCTGGGTTCCGTGGTCGACAGCGGCGTGCTGATCGACAGCGGCCTCGAGCCCGGTGAGCGTTACATCGTCGAGGGGCTGATGAAGGCCCGTCCCGGCGCCGTGGTCAAGCCCGTCTCTGCCGAAGAGATGAAGGCGATCACCGGCAAGATGGTCGGCCAGGCCGCGGCCAAGTAAGGAGTTCGTATGTTTTCCAAGTTCTTCATCGAGCGTCCCATCTTCGCCAGCGTGATTTCGATCATCATAGTGCTGGGCGGGTTGGCGGCGATGCGATCGCTCCCCATCGAGCAGTACCCGCAGATCACCCCGCCGGTGGTGTCGGTCACTGCCTTCTATCCGGGCGCCACCCCCGAGGTGATCTCCCAGACGGTGGCCGCGCCGCTCGAGCAGCAGATCAACGGCGTGGAGCGGATGCTCTACATGCAGTCGGGGTCGGCCTCCAACGGCCAGATGAACCTCAACGTCTATTTCGAGATCGGCACCGATCCGGATCAGGCCACCATCAACGTCAACAACCGGGTCTCGGCCGCCATGGCCCAGCTGCCGGAAGAGGTGAAGAAGCAGGGGGTGACGGTCAAGAAGAAATCGACCTCGATCCTGCAGGTGGTGACCCTGCAATCGCCTGACGGCACCTTCGACACCACCTACCTGTCGAACTACGCCCTGCTCAACATCATCGACGAGCTCAAGCGGATTCCCGGGGTCGGTGACACCACCCTGTTCGGCGGCACCGACTACGCCATGCGCATCTGGCTCAGGCCGGATCGACTGGCCCAGCTCGAGCTCACCCCGAGCGACGTGATCGGCGCCATCCGCGAGCAGAACACCCAGTTCGCGGCCGGCAAGATCGGCGCCCAGCCGACCACGGCTCCCATCGACTTCACCTACACGGTGCAGACCAAGGGACGGCTGGAGGATGTGCGCGAGTTCCAGAACATCATCATCCGCTCCATGCCGGACGGCTCGAAGATCCGGGTCAAGGACGTGGCCAGGGTCGAGCTCGGCGGCAAGGACTACGACCTGCTGGCCAAGGCCAACGGCAAGCCGGCCATCGGTATCGCCACCTATCTGCAGCCGGGCGCCAACGCCGTGGCGGTGGCCGATCAGGTGCACGCCACCATGCTGCGCCTCAAGGAGCGCTTCCCGCAGGACATCGAATACCAGATCCCCTACGACACCACCGAGTTCGTGAAGATCTCCATCGAAGAGGTGGTACACACCCTGTTCGAGGCGATCGTGCTGGTGTTCGTGGTGGTCTACCTGTTCCTGCAGAACTTCCGCGCCACCCTGATCCCCTGTATCGCGGTGCCGGTATCGCTGATCGGGACCTTCGCCGGCATGCTGGTGCTGGGCTTCTCCATCAACCTGCTGACCCTGTTCGGCATGGTGCTCGCCATCGGTATCGTGGTGGATGACGCCATCGTGGTGCTGGAGAACGTCGAGCGGATCATGCAGGAGAAGAAGTGCTCGCCCAAAGAGGCGGCCATCCTCGCCATGCAGGAGGTCTCCGGCCCGGTGGTCGCCATCGTGCTGGTGCTGTGCGCCGTGTTCCTGCCGGTCGCCTTTATGGGCGGCATGACCGGGGTGATGTACAAGCAGTTCGCCATCACGGTGGCGGTGTCGGTAGCCATCTCCGGTCTGGTGGCGCTGACCCTGTCGCCGGCCCTTTGTGCCGTGTTGCTCAAAGAGGGCCACCACAAGCCGGCCCGCTTCTTCGTCTGGTTCAACAACGCCTTCGACGGTCTCACCCGCCGTTACGTGCGCGGGGTGGCCTTCCTCAACCGCCGAGTCGGGGTGGCGTTCACCATCATCGCCTTCATCCTGGTCTCCATCTACGGCCTGCTGATGAAGGTGCCGGGCGAACTGGTACCGAACGAAGATCAGGGCTACCTGCTCTCCGCCGTCATGCTGCCGGATGCGGCCTCCCTCACCCGCACCCAGGCGGTGGCGAACGACTTCGACCAGATGGCGATGGCCAACCCCAACGTGAAGGACGTCATCACCTTCTCGGGCTTTGACATTCTCTCAAACGCCATCATCAGCAACAGCGGCATCAGCTTCATCACCCTCAAGGACTGGAGCGAGCGGCAAGGTGCCGGGCAGGACTCCTTCTCCCTGGCCAAGACCTTCCAGGGCATGAGTCTGATGGGGCTGGCGGACGGCTTCGTCGCCTCCTTCAACCCGCCCCCCATCACCGGCATGTCCACCACCGGCGGGCTGGAGGCCTACCTGCAGAACCGCAGCACCGGCAATGCCCAGTCCTTCTCGGCCGAGGTGCAGCGCTTCCTCGAGGCGGCCAAGCAGCGTCCCGAGTTCGCCAGCGTGACCAGCACCTACCGCGCCAACGTGCCCCAGGTCTATCTCGATCTGGATCGCGAGAAGGCGAAGGCGCTGGGGCTGCCCATCAACGCCGTGTTCGACACCATGCAGGCCACCTTCGGCCAGGTCTATGTCAACGACTTCAACCAGTTCGGCCGTACCTACCGGGTGCAGTTGCAGTCCGAGGCGGACTACCGCGCCAAGAAGAGCGACATCCGCAACGTCTATGTGCGCTCCGACAAGGGGGAGATGATTCCGCTCAGCAGCCTGGTGACGGTGCGTGATGCCACCGGCCCCGAACTGGTGGAGCGCTTCAACATCTTCCAGGCGGCCAAGATCATGGCGCAGCCGGCGCCGGGTTACAGCTCCGGCCAGGCCATCGCCGCGCTGGAAGCCGTTGCCGACGAGTCCCTCGGCAACGACGCCAAGCTGGAGTGGACCGGCTCCGCCTATCAGGAGAAAGCGGCCGCCGGCAGTGCGGGCACCGCGTTCGGCTTCGGCATCGTGATGATCTTCCTCATCCTGGCGGCCCAGTACGAACGCTGGAGCCTGCCGTTTGCGGTGATCACCGCCGTCCCGTTCGCCCTGTTCGGCGCCCTGCTGGCCACCTGGCTGGTGGGTCTGACCAACAACGTCTACTTCCAGATAGGGTTGGTGACCCTGGTGGGCCTGGCGGCCAAGAACGCCATCCTGATCGTGGAGTTCGCGGTGATGAAGCACGAAGAGGGGATGAGCCTCATCGAGTCGGCACTGGAGGCGGCGCGGCTGCGTTTTCGCCCCATCGTCATGACCTCGCTCGCCTTCATCCTCGGCTGTGTGCCGCTGGTCACCTCCAGCGGCGCCGGGGCGGCGAGCCGTCATGCCCTCGGCTGGCCGGTCATCGGCGGCATGCTGGCGGCGACCTTCATCGCCATCTTCTTCATTCCGCTGTTCTTCCGCCTCATCATGCGGCGCTCGGAACGCGCCGGCGGCAAGACGGTGCAACCCAAGTCGTAAGTCGTGAGTCACAGCCCCCGCCATGCGGGGGCTTTTTTTTATCCGCCAGGCGGGCCAATACCTCGCAGCCTGGCCCGAGCCGCGAGCGGGATCACGCGGCCACCATCCCGCTGCCCACATACCTTGACCTTGCTCTCAAGGTAAGGTTTACAGTGCCCATAGTCATTGTCAGGATTTTCCCATGCTCGTAGCGAGATTGCCCATCGAACGCATTGCCCGGCTGTTGCTGGGGCTGATGCTCGTCTGCAATCTCACCCTCTGCATCGGCTGGCACGGGGTGGATGCCCTCAACGCCGCCATGACTCACGGCAATCAGGCCATGAGCGACAGCGCCATGCAGGGGCTCTCCTGCCACGGGGCAAGCCCGGACGCGGGAGCCCAAGATGCCGCCAGCCAGGAGTGCCAGATGCACGGCGGGCTCACCTCGACCGGCACTCCCGGCCTGCCGCTGCTGGCCGCCCTGCTGACCCTGCTCGCTCTGCCACTGTTGCTGCTGCCCCTCGGGACGGCAAGCAGCGTGCTGGACAACTGGTTGCGGGATCCCTTCCTGCGATCCCGCGGCACCCATCCTCCCTCCTGGCCGCGCCGACACCTGATGTTGTCGGTGCTGCGCCACTAGAAAGATCTTCTCTCGCGGCAGCGGCAAGCCTCGGTTTGCCCGTTTTCTGCCGCCTTGCCTGACCCTGCGCCCTGGCCAAACCGGCCCGCTCGCAGGGAGCCGTGCGCGCTGACACAGCTGCGCCCCGTTTGCCGCCTCGTGGTGATGCCCAGCCCGCGCACACCACCACACCGGCGGCCTGACAGAAGAGAAGAGATACCATGTCATCCACCCCCGTTACCCGGTCTGCCTGCGCGCAGCCGTGCCAGCCGCCCCTTCGCCTCCCGCGCGCCGGAGGCTTGTCATGAACAAGACACTGTTGATGTCCGCCCTGCTGCTGGCCCTCGGCGCCGGTGGCGGCTACTGGGCCGCCAAACAGACCACCACTGGCACTGCAGCCAAGGAGAAGACGCCGCTCTACTGGGTCAACCCCATGGATCCGCGCGACAAGCGCGATGCCCCCGCCAAGGACAACATGGGGATGGACTTCATCCCCGTCTATGAGGAAAAACAGGGCGGCTCACCCGGCACAGTCACCATCATCCCCGAGATCCAGCAGAATCTTGGGGTGCGGCTTGCCAAGGTGGAGAAGCTCCCCATCCACCAGCAGATCGAGACGGTGGGCTACGTCGGTTATGACGAGGACAGGCTGGAGGCAGTCAACGCCCGCATGGCGGGCTGGATCCGCACCCTCGCCATCAAGAGCGAGGGGCAACAGGTGAGCAAGGGGAGCCTTATTTACGAGCTCTACGCCCCGGATCTGGTCAACGCCCAGCACGAATACCTGCTGGCGCTCAACACCGCCAACCCCCTGCTGCTGCGTGCCGCCGAGGGCAAGCTCAAATCCCTGCAGGTACCGGCGGATCAGATTGCGGCCCTCAAGCGCAGCCGACAGGTGCAAGAGACGGTGCGCATCTACGCCCCCAGCAGCGGTTATGTCTCCGAGCTTAAAGTGCGCGAGGGCCAGTATGTGGAGCCCGCCGCGGCCCTCTTTAACATCAGCACCCTCAAGCAGGTGTGGGTGAGCGCCGAGGTGTTCGAGCGCCAGGCGGCCCAGCTGAAGGTGGGCGATCCGGTCACCATGACCCTGGACTACGCCCCCGGACGCAGCTGGCAGGGCCGGGTCGATTACCTCTACCCGACCCTGGATGCCGCCACCCGCACCCTCAAGGTGCGGCTGCGCTTCGCCAACCCGGACGAGTTTCTGAAACCCAACATGTTCGCCAAGGTGAGCATTCGCACCGGGCAGGGAGAACCCCGGTTGGTGGTACCGAGCGAAGCGGTGATCCGTACCGGCAGCCAGGACAGGCTGGTACTGGCGCTGGGGGATGGCAGCTTCAAGTCGGTGGCCGTCACTCTGGGTCCCCAGTTTGGTGACAAGGTCGCCATCCGGGAGGGAGTTGAAGCGGGGGACAGCATCGTCAGCTCGGCCCAGTTCCTGCTCGACTCCGAATCGGCCATCGATTCTGACTTCCAGCGCATGACGGCGGTGCGCCCCGCCCAGGTGTGGACCCAGGGTGAGGTTGAAAGCATCGATCTGGCCAACCGCACCCTGATGGTCTCCCACCAGCCCATCCCCGAGTGGCAGTGGCCCGCCATGGAGATGGAGTTCACCGTGGCGGACGGAGTCGACATCAGCAAGCTGGCCGAGGGGCAGACCCTCCATCTGCAGGTGATGCAGGAGGGGGATGAGTACCGCATCACCACCATCCATCAGGAGCAAGCACCCGCTACTGACGGCGACGCCAACCCTGCGTCGGATGAAATGGGCAAGATGGAAGGCATGGACCATAGCCAGCACGATATGGGAGCCAAGCAATGATCCCTTCCATCATTTGTTGCGTTGCTGACAACCAAGCTCCGCTCTCTGCACAACATGAGCAAGGAGCCAAATCATGATCCCGTCGATTATTCGCTGGTCCATCGGCAACCGCTTTCTGGTGCTGCTGTTGACCGTCATGCTCACCGCCTGGGGGCTCTGGTCGGTCAAGCAGACCCCCGTGGACGCCCTGCCGGATCTCTCCGACGTGCAGGTGATCATCAAGACGGCCTATCCGGGCCAGGCACCGCAGGTGGTGGAGGATCAGGTGACCTACCCGCTCACCACCGCCATGCTGGCGGTGCCGGGGGCGACCACGGTGCGCGGCTACTCCTTCTTCGGCGACTCCTTCGTCTATGTGCTGTTTGACGACAACACCGACCTCTACTGGGCCCGAGCCCGGGTGCTGGAGTATTTGAGCCAGGTCGCACCCAACCTGCCCGCCTCCGCCCGCCCCCAGCTCGGCCCCGATGCTACCGGGGTGGGCTGGGTCTATCAGTACGCGCTGGTAGACAAAACCGGCAAGCATGACCTCAGCCAGCTCACCTCGCTGCAGAACTGGTTCCTCAAGTACGAGCTGCAGACGGTGGAGGGGGTCTCCGAAGTCGCCACCGTCGGCGGCATGGTGCGCCAGTATCAGGTGCGGGTCGACCCGGACAAGCTGCGCGCCTACGGTATCCCGCTCTCCCTTATCGAAACCGCCATCAAGCAGGGCAATCAGGAGACCGGCGCCTCCGTCATCGAGATGGCGGAAGCGGAGTACATGGTGCGCTCCAACGGCTATCTGAAAAGCGTGGAGGATCTGAAGCAGATCCCGCTCGGTACCAATGTGCGCGGCGCCCCGCTGCTGCTGGGCGACGTGGCGGATGTGGTCACCGGGCCCCAGAGCCGGCGCGGTCTGGCCGAGCTCAACGGCGAAGGGGAAGTGGTGGGCGGCATCATCGTCATGCGCTACGGCGAGAATGCCCAGCACACCATCGACGGGGTCAAGGCGCGGCTCGCCCAGCTGAAAAGCAGCCTGCCGGAGGGGGTGGAGGTGGTCACCGTCTACGATCGCTCCGACCTTATCCAGCGCGCCATCGACAACCTCTCCGGCAAGCTGGTGGAGGAGTTCGCAGTGGTGGTGCTGGTCTGCCTCGCCTTCCTGTTCCACCTGCGCTCGTCACTGGTGGTGGTCATCTCCCTCCCTATTGCGATTTTGACCGCCTTTATCGTGATGCACCTGCAGGGGATCAACGCCAACATCATGTCGCTGGGGGGCATCGCCATCGCCATCGGCGCCATGGTGGATGGCGCCATCGTGATGATCGAGAACGTCCACAAGCACATGGAGCGGGAGGCGCTCACCGACAAGAACCGCTGGCGCATCATCACCGAGGCGAGCATAGAAGTGGGGCCCGCCATCTTCTTCTCCCTGCTGATCATCACCATCAGCTTCCTGCCGGTGTTCGCGCTGGAGGCGCAGGAGGGGCGGATGTTCCACCCCCTCGCCTACACCAAGACCTACGCCATGGCGGCGGCGGCCGGGCTCGCCATCACGCTGGTGCCGGTGATCATGGGCTACTTCATCCGCGGCAAGGTACTGGCGGAGCAGGCCAACCCGCTCAACCGCTGGCTGAGCCAGGGCTATGTGCCACTGCTCAAGGCCGTGCTTGCACGTCCGAAAACCACCCTGGCCATCGCCGCCGTGGTGACGGTGGCGGGCTTCTGGCCGCTCAAGTACCTCGGCTCCGAGTTCATTCCGCCGCTGGATGAAGGGGACATCATGTACATGCCCACCACCGCGGCCAATATCTCGGTGGGCAAGGCGCGGGAGATTTTGCAGCAGACCGACAAGCTGATTCGTACCGTGCCCGAGGTGCAGAACGTGTTCGGCAAGGCGGGGCGCGCCGAATCGGCCACCGACCCCGCCGATCTGGTGATGATGGAGACCAGCATCCAGCTCAAGCCCCGCGACCAGTGGCGCCCCGGCATGACCCCGGAGAAGCTGAAAGAAGAGCTCGACTCTCTCATCCGCTTTCCCGGCCTCACCAACGCCTGGGTGCCCCCCATCAAGACCCGCATCGACATGCTGGCCACCGGCATCAAGACCCCGGTCGGCATCAAGATTGCGGGGCCCGATCTCAAGGTGATCCAGCAGCTCGGCCAGCAGCTGGAACAGATCGTCGGCAAGGTGGAGGGCGCCTCATCGGTCTACGCCGAGCGGGTGGCCGGTGGCCGCTACGTCAAGGTGGATATCGATCGGCTCAAGGCGGCCCGTTACGGCCTCAACATCGCTGACGTACAGGCGGTGCTCGCCACCGCGGTGGGCGGCATGGAGGTGGGTCAGACCATCGAGGGGCGCGAGCGCTACCCCATCAACCTGCGCTACCCCCAGAGCTATCGCGATTCGGTGGCGAGCCTCGAGCTGCTGCCGCTGGTGACCCCGAGCGGTGCGCGCATCGCGCTGGCGGACGTGGCGCGGGTCTACATCAGCGACGAGGCCCCCATGCTGCGCAGTGAAAACGCGCGCCTCAACGGCTGGGTCTACGTCGATATTCGTGGCCGCGACATCGGCTCTTTCGTGGCACAGGCCAAGGCCGAGGTGAACAAGCAGCTGGTGCTGCCGGCGGGCTACGCCCTCACCTGGTCCGGTCAGTTCGAATACATGGAGCGGGCCAAGGCGCGTCTCGCCTACGTGGTGCCGCTCACGGTCGCCATTATCGTGCTGCTGCTCTATCTGGCGTTTCGCCGCTTCCAGGAGGTGCTGCTCATTCTCACCACCTTGCCGCTGGCGGTGGTGGGCGGGATCTGGACCCTCTGGCTGCTGGACTTCAACCTCTCGGTGGCAGTCGGAGTGGGCTTTATCGCCCTAGCGGGGGTGGCGGTGGAGACCGGCGTCCTGATGCTGGTCTACCTCAACCATGCCTGGGATGACCTCATCGCCAGTGGCAAGCCGGACCAGGCGGGCCTGCACCGGGCGGTGATCCACGGCGCCGCCCTGCGCCTGCGCCCCAAGATGATGACGGTGGTCACCATCATCGCCGGCCTGTTGCCCATCATGTGGAGCCACGGCACCGGCTCCGAGGTAATGCAGCGCATCGCCGCCCCCATGATCGGCGGCATGGTGAGCGCGCTGGTGCTGACCCTGCTGGTGCTGCCCGCCGCCTACTACCTGTGGCGCAGCCGGCACCTGAGCTCGACCGAACACCAACCCGCCGGCTAACCCGGTGGCAGCGCCCCTTTTCACAACCAAGAATCTGAATCAACGACGAGGAAACACCATGAACTACAAGACGCTGACCCTGACCCTGCTGATGGGTCTTGCCACCCACACCGGCCTGCAGGCCGAGGAGATGATGAACCATGCCGGCCACGACATGGGCCAGATGAGCCAGATGGAAGGCATGAACGAGATGGGCGAGATGGCGATGACCCAGGGGGTCATCAGCCGCATCGACGTGGCCAACGGCAAGGTCGGCATCAAGCACGAGGCGATCGACAACCTCAAGATGCCCGCCATGACCATGGTCTTTCGGGTGGCCGATCCGGCCCTGATCCAGGATCTGAAGGTGGGGGATGCGGTGCGCTTTCACGCCGAGAACCCGGCCGGCAAGCTCACCGTGACCGCCATCCAGAAACAGTAAGCGGAGTCATTTCAATAAAAGACGGCGGGATCATCCCGCCGTTTTCTTTTACTGCGCTATCTACTGCACCATCCGCTACTGCACTATCCGCCGAGCGGCGTCCTCAGCCGTTCGGATAAGCCTGAGCGATATTCGCCTGAGCTATCCCGAGCAACTGAACAGACATGTCCTGCAATACATAGAGGTCGCGGCGACGGGTCCAGGGTTGATCGGATTGCTCGTCATACCAGACGGGCAGTTCGATCCCCTCCGGGGCATGGCTCGCCACCTTGCGGGCACGGCAGGTGATGATGCAGCGTTTGACGTGGTCGCGGTGACCGATGACGGCCGCCGTGCCGAGGGCGGCGGCCTCTCCACCGGCATAATCCCTGACGATGGCCTCCACCACCCCGTCCGTGCTGAGGTAGACCAGCTTGCCTTCATTATCCCAGTAAGGCTCGATGGAGATGACATCCCGGGCCGGGATATCGGGATAGCGGGCCGAGTCGAGGAAGCGGGCGATCTCCCATTGCACGTACATGGGCACCGGCTTTTGCCGATAGAGGGCCGCGCAGCAGGCGGCCAGCGCCTCGTTCATGGGGCCGGGCTCGGCCAGTTCATCCGGGTTGCCCGAGGCGTTGGGGCGGTTGCCGAAGGCAAAGGCAATTACGCAGTTGACGCTGTCGATGGCGACCCGGGATGGGGCCATGTTGAAGCAGGCCTCCTCGATGAAGGGGGCCAGCTGGCGGGCCGTCTGCTCGTCGTGCAGCTCGGCGCTCAGCCGGTCGGTCAGGGTGGTGCGAAAATCCGCCGTACTCCCCTGGCTGTCATTGCTGCTGTTGCAACCGGCCAGGGTGGCGATCAGGGGGGTACTCAACAGCCCCAGGGTCACTCTGCGTCTGTGCTTGTCCATAACGACTCCTTTGTTGATGTCCACGGCTGAAAATCAACCCGTTGGAGTCCATACCGTACGGAAAAAACAGGGGGATAAAAGTCAGAAAGGGAGACAGAGGGGAGGAACGTGCAGCGCCTCACACTTCCCGGGCCATTCGCAAGCAAGCCCTTTTGATTCAATTGCTTGGTGTATAAAAAAGCAGGGCGCAGGGGGAAACCCGCCTGCGCCCCGTCACTGCTGCACCATCAGCCGCGGATATGGTCGATAAAGGCGTCGATCTGTTCGCGGCCGCAGGCCGGGTTCATGAAGACCGCCTTCTCCCCGGCGATGTAGGAGTACTTGCCGCGAGCGTCATAGTCGGAGTGAGCGATGGCCTCCACCCAGTTGGTGTAGAGCCCCACCTTGCCACGCCCGGTAAACAGGCTGCGGTGGTAGTCGGTGTTGCGCTGCAAGCGCGCCTTGTAGGCCGCATCCGGGCTGCGCGCCAGCTCGAAGGCGAACTCGGCGTCGGGGTCCTGCACCCACTCGGGGTTGTAGATCTTGAAGCCCACGCTCGGCCCCTGGTTCTCCTGCGCCACCAGCTTGACGTTGCCGAGCTGGCTTAACCGGAAGCGGAAGTAGTTGGCGTTTTGCAGGCAGTGGGCCAGCACGGTGCGATACCCCTCCACCCCCAGGTAGTTGAGCGCCGCATAGGCACCGAACAGGCCGCTCGCCCCGCGGGAGCACTCGATGGTGGACTGCAGGTGGGTCTGGCCCTGAATGTCCCGCTCAAAATAGGAGAAGTTCTCCGGGTCGTTCTCCATCGCCTTGAGGTCGTCCTGCTCCTTGATCATCACCAGGCTGGAGGTGTAGGGCACATAGCCCCACTTCTGGAAGTCGACGGTGAAGGAGTCGGCGTATCTGAGCTCGGCAAAGCGGCTCACGTTGCGCTCGATCCCCGCCAGGGTGGCGCTGTTGATGGCCAGCGGGTTGGCGGCAAAGTCGTAGTCCAGGAAGAAGATCATCGACCAGCCGATGGCGGCGTCGACGTGGATGTGCGGCTTGACCGCCACCTCGAACCGCTCGCAGAGGCGATCCCGCAGCTCGACCACGGGTTTCACCCGGTCCACCCCGAAGGTATCGGTGGTGCCCATGGTGAGCATGATGGTAGGCACCACGTGCTTGAGAGCGAAGCAGGCGGTCAGGGTGCGTTCGAGGTGGTCGAGATCGATGTCGTTGTTCTCGCCGACCTGGATGCGGATGGTCTTGTTCTCGATGTCGACCCCGAGCAGGGAGAGGTTGGTGATGTTGGAGTAGTGGCCGCCCTGGGAGTTGATGATGCGGTAATCCTGATAGTGGCCGAGCCCCTTGTGCTTGGCCTCCGGCAGGCTCTTGCGGATGCCGAGCAGGTAGCCGTAGAGGTTACAGAAGGTCCCCCCCTGGGTGAAGATGCCAGTGGCGCGGGCCGGGTCGTAACCCGCCAGCAGCGCTATCTGGCGCACCACCTTCTTCTCCAGCTCCTCGGCCACTCCGGCATATTCGGAGTAGACCAGGTTGGGGTTGGCGAGGATCCCCATCTGGGCGCCGTAGATGGCGGGATCCGCCGACATGGTGATGACGTTCTCGACGCTGGAGGGGTTCTCCCAGTCTTTGGACAAGGCGCCGGCAAACAGCAGCTCGGCCATGGGCTCGCCCGGGGTGCGCATGGTGGCCGGCACCGGCATGGTCTCGCACAAGTCGGCGAGGCGGGCACGGCCATCGGGCCAGGCATTGAGCCGCGCGTCCGGGGCCAGGCCGCGGGCGCGAAACTCGTTGAGGGTGGCAAAACCGGGTTCACGAAAGACCGGCCAGAGATCGGGGTTGCGCGAGAAGAAGTTGGCTTTGACTGTGGCAAAACGACGTTCGAATTCGGGGTGGATGGCGTTGACGCCTTCATCTTTCAAATAAACCAAGTCACTCATTTTTATACCATTAGTACAGCAAATGTGCAGTCCTTATACCCCCGGGTCGCCGTTTGAAACAGCGACAATATCTAATGGCCTCCCCTACTTTTTGTCATGCATGAGGGCGGACGGCGGCTGGCAAAAAGGCGCCTTTCGGGCGCCTCTTTTGATTTTGTGATCCACCCGCCCCATCGGCGAGAAAAACGTCAGCGCAGCGCCACCAGCAACCAGCGAGAGAGCTCCTCCAGCTCGGTCTGGCGGGCCGCAAACTCGCTGCGCCACTGGCTCAGCAGGTCGTCGAGGGCATCGGCGCGGTAGGCTGTGCCGGGCAGCCGCGCGGCCAGCGCATCGAGCGGCGCCGGATCCAGGCTGTCGCTGAAGATCTGCGCCCGCCCTATCACCCCCTTCTCCACGTCAAAATGCAGCTCCACCCCACCCCAGCCGAAGCGCTCGTCCAGCTGATGGCTGAAGGCGGGGGCATGGCCGAAGTTCCACTCCCAACTGCGCTGGCGGGCGAAGGTGTCGGCAAAGCCGGGCAGATCGGGCATCTGCTCAGGGGAGATATGCTCGGGCTGCACCCGCTCGCCGTAGTGGCTGAAGAAGGCCTCCTGCAGCGCCTCGCTCACCTGTTGGTGATCGATGCCCGGCAGCAGCTCGCAGAGGTTGGCCACCCGGCTGCGTACCGAGCTGATGCCCTTGGCCGCCAGCTTCTTGGGGTCGGGATTGAGGTAGTTGGCGAGCCGGCCGAGGTCGGCGTCCAGCAGCAGGGTGCCGTGGTGAAAGCCGCGATCATGGGTCTCCCGATAGGCCGAGCCCGACACCTTGCGCTCACCGTCCGGGGTCGCCACCAGCAGATCGTTGCGCCCGGAGGCGAAAGCCTCGACCCCGAGCCGCGTGAGCGCGTCCAGCACGATGGCGGTGGAGATGCTCTTGTCGTACTCCGGCTTGCCCGCCATGAAGGTGAAGCAGCTGTTGCCAAGGTCGTGAAACACGGCGCCGCCGCCGCTGCTGCGCCTGGCCAGGGTCACCCCGTCCTCCTCCATGCGGCGGGTGTTGCACTCCTTCCAGGGATTCTGGGCCCGGCCGATCACCACGGTATTGGCGTTGCGCCACAGGAACAGCACCCGCTGGTTCGGATCCATCTGACGAAAGATGCACTCCTCCACCGCCAGGTTGAACAGGGGGTCGTGAGAGTCGGACAGCAACAGACGCAATCGGGACATGGGAAGGCCTCATCGGGATGGAAGAGTCGCTATCATAACACCGGGGTCGACAGAATCAGGCCCCCTTCTGCCTGTTTTGGCTCGCTACTGACTGATAACGCAACAAATGAAAGATCGACACAATCTGACAGCAACATGAATGTATCCGTTGATACGGCGACACAGGCTGACGCATTGCGCTGAAAATTAAGTAATCACTCACTGATATTGAGGTAAACGGCTGGCAAATACGATTAAAATGCGACCGTTTTTATTGGTCATATGGCTCCGTAATTATTCGCATAATTGCCAAAAATACCGAGCAGGAAAGCCAAATGTGATGAGTGACACAGAAATCTTTTTTTCTGTTGCGCATCCCCCATTCCAGCGCCCTTTCGCCCCCTTGCGGGCAACAAGGAATTGTTTGACTCTAGGACTGACCCCCGTCTCCCGAGAGGAATGAGTATGAGTGTCGTAAATTCCTCCCTTCATCGCCTGCTCCGGTATCTGCCCATGCTTGGTTCAGCGATGTTTTGTACCCTTTTCTCCCTGCCATCCAAGGCGGTGGACAAGATAGTGGTGCAACTGCCCTGGCAACATCAGTTCCAGTTTGCCGGTTATTACGCGGCCCAGGCCAGAGGCTTCTACCGAGATGCCGGGCTGGATGTCACCTTGCGACCCGCCGTCACCGGCACCAATGTGGTCAACGAGGTGATGTCGGGCAATGCCCAGTACGGGGTCAGCGGCAGCGATCTGCTGCTGGCACGCGCCAGTGGCCAGCAAATCGTGGTGCTGGCCTCCATGCTGCAGCATTCCCCGCTGGTGCTGCTCACCCTGGAGCGGCCCGACATTCGCCAACCGGCGGATCTGGCGGGCAAACGGCTGATGCTGGAGCCCGGCTCCCAGGAGCTGCAGATCTACCTCAATCGCCATGCCCCGCCGGGCAGCTGGAGCACGCTGCCCTATGAACAGGGGCTGAAGGCGCTGCTCGCCGGCCAGGTGGACGCCATCAGTGCCTACAGCACCACCGAGCCCTTTTATCTGGCCCGGATGGGGATCCCCTACCGGGTGTTCTCCCCCCGCAGCATCGACTTCGATTTCTACGGTGACAACCTGTTCACCTCGGAGCGCGAGCTGAACAACCGGCCGGAGCGGGTCTATGCCTTTCAGCAGGCGAGCCTCAAGGGGTGGCGATATGCCATGGAAAATCCGGCCGAGATGATCAACTGGATCATGGAGCAGTACCCGAGCGGTTATGGCCGCGAGCAGCTGGAGTTCGAAGCCAGCGCCACCCGGGAGCTGATGCAGCCAGATCTGGTCGAGCCCGGCTACATGCAGCCGGAGCGCTGGCAGCAGATCGCCAGAAGCTACCTCGAGGCCGGCCTGCTCTCGGCCCTGCCAGACCTCGAGCACTTCCTCTACAACCCGGATCGGGAGCGGATCCGCCAGCAGCGCCAGCTGCTCGACAAGAGCGTGGCGGTGGCCATGCTGGTGACCTTCTCCCTGCTGACCCTGCTCGGCATCTTCTGCTACCTCTACCTGCGCCTGCGCCAGGAGGCGCGCGACCGCCAGCGGCTCACCCGCGAGCTGGCCCAGAGCGAGCAGCACTACCGCTTCGTGGCGGAGAACAGCGCTGACGTCATCTGGACCATGGACACCGCCACCCTGCGCTTTCGCTACGTCAGTCCGGCCATCTTGCCGCTCAGCGGTTACGAAGCGATCGACGTGCTGACCCTCCCCATCAGGCAGCTTATTCCGGAGACATCCAGAAAGCAGCTGCGCGCCGAGCTGAGCGGTTCCCTCGCCGCCTGGCAACGCGGCGACCACGAGCAGACCCGCTGTGTCATTCGTACCCAGCTGCGTCACAAAGAGGGACATCTGGTGGCCACCGAAACGGTCACCACCCTGCATGGCAACGAGCAGGGGGAGCCGGAGGCGATTCTGGGGGTGACCCGTGACATCACCGAGCGGGCCGCCCGCGAGGAGATGATGCGCCGGCTCGCCTTCTACGATCCCCTCACCAACCTGCCCAACCGCCGACTGCTGCAGCAGCGGTTGAAGGAGGCCATGGAGGGCGAAGCGCAGCTGGCCCTGCTGTTCATCGACCTCGACCACTTCAAGCCGATCAACGACACCTTCGGCCACGAGACCGGCGACGTGCTGCTCAACATGGTGGCCGAGCGGATGCGCCACTGCGTGCGGGAGCGGGATCTGGTGGCACGGCTGGGAGGGGACGAATTCGTGATCCTGCTGCCCGACACCGGGGACGAGGCGCTGGCGGTGGCCGACCATCTGCACCAGAGCCTGCGCCATCCGTTTCGCATCGACGAGGAGCAGGAGCTGCGCATCTCCAGCAGCATAGGGGTGGCGCTCTATCCGGAGCACGGCACCGACCCCAAGACCCTGATGCACCACGCCGATCAGGCCATGTACCAGGCCAAGGGCAGAGGGCGGGGCCGGGTCTGTCTGTTCACCGCCGGGCTGGATCCGGAGCAGGGCTCGCTGGTGTGGCAGAGCAGTCACGAATGCGGCCATCCCCGCATCAATGCCGAGCATCGTCAGCTGTTCGTGCTGACCAACCGGCTGCTGGAACACATGAAGGATCACCAGGAACACCCGGCCCTGTTCCTGGAATGCATGGAGAGCCTGTTCGACGTGGCCCGCCACCACTTCGCCTTTGAAGAGCAGATGCTGGCCGAACTCGGCTATCCGGAGCTGGCCAGCCACCAGCAAGACCACCAGCTGCTGCTGCAAAAAGCCAGCCAGCTGATGACCGCCGCCAGGGCGGGCACCCTGGGCAACGACGAGTTGCTCAACTTCATCATTCAGGAGCTGGTCGTCGGCCACATGAGCCAGGCCGATCGGCGCTACTTCCCGCTGATGAAAGGACGCTGACCCAGCGCCCCAGCCACCTGAACGTGTGAAACGAGAAGGGCCACCGAGGTGGCCCTTCTGTCATTGTGCGCCCGGCTCGTCTGCCGCGATCGCGACCCCAGGGCGCGACATCAGGCTGTAGTAGAGCAGCGGGATCACCACCAGGGTGAGCAAGGTGGAGACCAGGATCCCGAAAATCAGGCTGATGGCCAGCCCGTTGAAGATGGGATCATCGAGGATGAACAGGGCCCCGATCATGGCCGCCAGCGCGGTCAGCATGATGGGTTTGGCCCGCACCTGCGCCGCTTCGATCACCGCCTGCTCGAACACCACGCCACTCGCCCGCTGCTGCTCGATGAAGTCCACCAGCAGGATGCTGTTGCGCACTATGATCCCGGCGAGCGCGATCATCCCGATCATCGAGGTGGCGGTAAACTGGGCCCCCAGCAGGGCGTGGCCCGGCATCACCCCGATAAGGGTGAGCGGAATGGGGGCCATGATGATAAGCGGCACCAGATAGGAGCGGAACTGGGCCACCACCAGCAGGTAGATAAGGATCATCCCCACCCCGTAGGCTAGCCCCATGTCGCGGAAGGTCTCGTAGGTGATCTTCCACTCCCCGTCCCACAACAGTGCTACCTCTCCCAGCTTGTCGGGCTGCTGCACGTAATACTGGGGCAGATCGATATCGGCGCCAGCGCTAAACATGCCGTAGAGCGGGCTGTCGGTATGGCCGCCCATGTCGGCCACCACCATCACCATGGGGCGCATGTTCTTGTGCATGATGTAGCCGGGAGCCACCTCATCGCGGCGGCTCACCAGCTCGGAGATCCGCACCAGCTGGCCGCTCTGGCTGCGCACCTTGAGGGCCAGTACGCCCGCCAGATCCCGTTTGTCACCGGGAGCGAGTTCGATGCGGATCGGTACCGGATACTTGGCGCCACGCCCCTGCAGCCAGCTGGCATCCTGATAGCCCACGCCCCCGTTGAGGGTCGCCACCAGCTCACCGAGATCGACCCCGAAGCGGGCCGCCTTGCTGCGATCCACCACCAGCCGCCACTTGGGCTGCGGGTCGGTCAGATAGATGTCCACGTCCACCAGATCCGGCGTCGCCACAAAACGGGCCTGTACGGCGCGAGCGGCCACTTCGCGGGCGGCCTGAGTCGGGCCATACACTTCCGCGACTATGGGGGACCAGACCGGCGGTCCCGGGGGCACCTCCACCACCTTGAGATTGCCCCCCGCCGCGCTGGCGATGGCCTGCAACGGTGCCCGCACCGACTGGGCAATCTGGTGGCTGCTGCGATGGCGCTCATGCTTGTCCACCAGATTGACCTGAATATCCCCCACGTTGGCGCCGCTGCGAATGAAGTAGTGGCGCACCAGCCCGTTGAAGTTGATGGGGGCCGCGCTGCCGGCGTAGATCTGGTAATCCTTCACCTCGGGCACCTTGGCGAGCTCCCGCCCGACCGCCAGCAGGGTGCGTTCGGTCTGCTCCAGGGTCGCCCCCTCCGGCATGTCGAGTATCAGCTGAAACTCCGACTTGTTGTCAAAGGGGAGCATCTTGAGCACCACCCACTGCACCATGGGCATGGCGGCGGCGCCCGCGACCAGCAGCAGGATGGCCAGCCAGAGTTTGCGCCTGGCCCTCCTGGCGCCTGCGCCCATCAGGAAAGGGGTCATCAGCCGGTGAAAGAGACCAGCCTTGGCCTCGCCGTGGGCACCGTGCGCCTCCCCCTTGAGCAAATGGCTCGCCAGCCAGGGGGAGAAGATAAAGGCCACCAGCAGGGAGATGAGCATCCCCATGCTGGCATTGATGGGGATGGGGCTCATGTAGGGGCCCATCAGCCCGCTGACAAAGGCCATCGGCAGCAGGGCCGCGATCACGGTCAGGGTCGCCAGTATGGTCGGCCCCCCCACCTCGTCCACCGCCCCCGGAATAAGATCCTTGAGCGCCCCCTTGCCCAGGCCACGATGGCGGTGGATGTTCTCCACCACCACGATGGCATCATCCACCAGAATGCCGATGGAGAAGATCAGCGCAAACAGCGACACCCGGTTGAGGGTAAAGCCCCACGTCCAGCTGGCAAACAGGGTCAGCGCCAGGGTGATGACGATGGCAACGCCCACCACCAGCGCCTCGCGCCACCCCATGCTCACCAGCACCAGCAATACCACCGCCGTGGTGGCAAAAATCAGCTTGCCGATCAGGGTGTTGGATTTGGTCTCGGCGGTGACGCCGTAGTCCCGGGTCACCGTCACCTCGACGCCGGCTGGAATGAGTCGATTCTTGAGGCTCTCGACCCGCGCTTCCACCCGCTTGGCCACCTCGACCGCGTTCTGGCCCGGCTGCTTGCCGATGGCCAGGGTCACCGCCGGATAACTGCGATCCCCCTGCCCCATCCAGCTGCGCTGCACCGGGGTCTCCTCCCCGAGCGACACGCTAGCCACATCACCGAGATAGACCGGCTTGTCGCCCTGCAGCCCCACCACCAATTCGCGGGCCTCCTGCTCGCTTTGCAGGAACTGTCCCACCTGCACCTTGATCTCCCGGTTGTCCTGCACCACGGCCTGCTCGCTGCCCACCTGATTGGCGGCGGCAAGCCGCTGGTTCAGCTCGCCCCAGCTGATGCCGTGGGCGCTGAGGGCCGCCGGATCCGGCATCACCCGCAGTACGGCGTTCTGGCCCCCCAGGCTGTAGATATCGCGGGTGCCGGGCAGTCGCTTGAGCTCGGTCTCCAGCTCGTGGGCAACCCGGGTCAGCTCGGCGGCGCCCAGCTGTTTTTGCCACTCCTTGCTCCAAAGGGTGAGGCTGACGATGGGAACATCGTCGATCCCTCTCGGTTTCACCAGCGGCTGGCCGACCCCGCTCCCCTGTGGCAGCCAGTCGCGATGGGAGTCGAGCTGGTTGTTGAGATCGACGATGGCCTGCTCGCGGCTCACCCCTACCTTGAACACCACCACCAGCAAGGCGCCATCGGGGCGAGAGAACGAGTAGAGGGTATCGACCCCCTTGATTTGGGAGACCACCTGCTCGGCAGGAGTGGTGACGAGAGACTCCACCTCTGCCGGGGTGGCTCCCGGGAAGGGAATATAGACATCGGCGAAGGTGACATCGATCTGCGGCTCCTCCTCCTTGGGGGTCACCAGCACCGCAAACAGACCGAGCAACAGCCCCACCAGCGCCAGCAGCGGGGTGATGGCCGAGCCCTGAAACAGCGCAGCCAGCCGACCGGCAGGCCCCAACCTGCTTTTGTTGCCGTCAAGATCGTTACTCATGGGCCACTGCCTGCTGGCGAGCCCAGCCATCCGCCGCTACCTGATCGCCACTCTGGACGCCCGCCAGAATGTCGCACTGCGCCCCCTGACAGTGACCAACCCGCACCGGCGTCAGCGTCCAGCCATCCCCCTGTTTGAGGTAGAGACCGCTGAACTCCCCCTGCCTGAGCAGGGCCTGCTCCGGCACCTGCAACACCTGGCGTTCACCCTGCTTGAGCTGCACCTTGAGCCACATGCCGGGCAGCACCCCCGCGGTTTGCGGCGGCAGGTCAAGGCGCAGCCTGAAGGCGTGGCTCTGGCTGTCGGCATAGTTGAAGCGGGTCAGTTTGAGGGGGGTAACGGTGTTGCCATTTGGCAGCAGCACCTGCACATCCGCTGGCTGACTGGCGAGGGCGAGCGCAGATTGGGGCAGATCTACCTCCACCCGCAGCGCATCAAGGGAAAAGCCGGAGAGCAGCGGCGTGCCGGGAGCTACCGTCTCCCCCAACTCCACCAGCCGCTTGGTCACTACTCCGGCGTAAGGAGCCAGAATGCGGGTATAGCCGTAGGTCTCGCGCGCCTGAGTGAGGGCGGCATCGGCGGCATTGACCTCGGCGCGGGCGGCCCGGTCAGTCGCCTGGGCACTGTCGAGCTGGGCGCGGGTGATCACCCCTTTGGCAATCAGCGCCTGAAAGCGGGCGAGCTGGCGCTCTGCCTCCACCTGCTGGGCCTGCGCCCGCGCCAGCCGCGCCTGAGCACCCGTGACGGCGGCAAACTGCTCCTTGCCGCTGATCTCGAGCAGGGGCTGCCCGGCGACGACCTCATCGTTCACATCCACCAGCATACGGGAGACCCGGCCGCTGGTCTGGGCCGCCACCGTCCCCTGATGGATGGCACTGACGGTGCCATCCAGGGTGAGCCAGTCGGTCACCTGACGGGAAACCAGGGTCAGGGTCGCATCGTTATTTGCCTCGGCAGCCCATGCCGTCGACAGCGTCATGGCAGAGACAAGAGCGGAGGTCATGGCCAGCATGGTGGCCCCCAGCAAGCGGATCTGTTCCATGATATTCCTCCTTCCCCGACACCAGGGGCAATCCGTTCAGGCCGAGCGGGGGTGGCAGCGCTTCTCCCGCACCTTCACCCAAACCCGATCAACAAGCAAAATCCCGGCCACCATGGCGGCGACAAACAACAGTACCATGGGCTGGCCGCTGGAAATGAGACTCAAGCCTGGCCCTGGGCAGATCCCTGCCAGCCCCCAGCCAATGCCGAACAGGGCCGAGCCCCCGATGAGGCGGCGATCCAGTTTGGGGGCCGGTACGCTGGCCATGGGTTCCCCCAGCAGGCTGCGCTTGAGCGGTTTGACCAGCAGGAAGTAACCCGGCATGAACGCCAGCAATGCCCCGCCCATTACGAACGCCAGGCTGGGATCCCAGTGACCCGCCAGGTCGAGAAACCCGATGACCCGGGCCGGATCTATCATGCCGGAGATGGCCAGACCCAGACCAAACAGCAGACCCGCAAGCAAACTTGTCAACAATGCCATGATGATCAACCTGTTATAAAACGTGGTGGGTGAGAAAGACGGTGATGAAGCCGGCCGCCATGAAGGTGAGAGTGGCGACGATGGAGCGCAGGGAGAGCCGCCCCATGCCGCAGATGCCGTGGCCGCTGGTGCAGCCATTGCCAAGGCGGGTGCCGATGCCGACCAGCAGGCCGGCCAGCAGCACCAGCGGCCAGCCTGGCAGGGTGCTGAATGCGGGCATGCTGGCCCAACCCAGGCTCAGCGCCAGCCAGGCCCCCGCCCCCAGTCCCAGCAAGAAGAGCAGCCGCCAGGGCGCCCTGTGTTGCAGCGCACCGGCCAGAATACCGCTGATCCCGGCCACCCGGCCGTTGAACAGCATCAGAATGAGGGCCGCGAGTCCCACCAGCATGCCGCCGCCCAGAGAGAGCAGCCATTGGCTTTCCATCATCGAGATTCCTTATTTTCTGAGTGACAAAAATGGGTTTGCAGCGCCGCCAGCACATCGACGGCCGCCTCGCTCACCAGCGAGTAGTAGATCTGCTGGGAGACCTTGCGCGAGCGGATAAGGCCCTGGCGCTTCAATACCGACAGTTGCTGGGAGAAGGCCGACTGGCCGAGCTGGCTGTGAGCCAGCAACTCCCCGACCCCCTTCTCCCCCTCCACCAGCTGGCAGAGCACCAGCAACCGCTCGGGATGAGCCAGCGCCTTGAGCAGGGAGGCGGCGGCTGTCGCGTGTCTGTTCATCTCGTCGAATTGGCTCATGGGAATAAATTAGCAATTGCTGATATTTAGTTCTATTGTATAAAGCGACTCTAAATTAGCAATATCTAAATTAACTAAGGAGAAGGTCATGACGGTAGATAACGGAGTCAGAGTCGTCGCGGGCTGCATGTTGCTGCTCTCGCTGATCCTTACCACCTGGGTTCATCCGGGCTTTGTCTGGCTGAGCGTCTTTGTCGGGGCCAATCTGATCCAGAGTGCCTTCACCGGTTTCTGTCCGGCCGCGATGCTCCTCAAGCGGCTGGGGCTGAAATAGCGTGACGAGTAACGAGGGGGAGAGCAGAAGGTGGAACGAGGGCGGTGAGGGGTGCTCACCGCCCTTTCATCGTCCTGGCGGTAGCCAGCCGGCCCCGATTATTGACAAATTTGTATCTAAATGTTGCTGAAAGGGTGATGAGGCTTTACCTCACCGCTCTGGATGAGTACCATCAGGCCGTCAATCAACAGCGGAGACCATCAGTGGGCAACTCATCAAGTGACAGTTGTAGACCGACCCTCGTCGTCGGTACCCGGGTCGCGAGCTAGCCGCAGGTCTTCTCTGCCGCATGCTCGCAGCCCTGCGAGAAGCGGAAATCCACTCCCCTCTTCTCTTTTTTACACTTGACGTCAGGTGACCTGGCTTTGCCATGACACCTTGCCTGCATAGTTTCTGCTTCCCACAAGGAGGCTGCTATGCGTTTTATTTCAACTCTGTCCGTATCCAACCGGACTCACACCCTGCTGAGCAGACTGGGCCGCGGCTTGCTGCCGCTCTGGCTGCGTGGCAAACGGCGCCAGCACCACTACCGGCTGCAGATCCGTTGCGAGGATCGGGCCGACATGGAGCAGGTGCTGGATCTGGTGAACCACACCCTGCAACCGGCGGGCCTGCAGCCCCTGCAGTCCCTGCGACCCGGTCGCAGCGGCGGGCGGGAGCTGGTGCTCAACCTGCACTGCACCCCGCCCCAGCGTCGCTATCTGGTGCAGTTCGTGCATCAGGTGGGAGTACATCACCCGGTTCGCTGGGAGCTGCATCCCCGCCGCGACCCCGAACTCGTGCTCAATTGATCGTGCACGACTGATATCCGGGGCCAGCCATGCTGGCCCCTTTCAATCCGTTTCACCGCCCTGCCCGCCATCCTGGATGGACGGGCCGGGCGCCTCGTGCGTGTTTCTCGTCAACTCATGGCCTGCACGCACGGGGCCGTTGGCGGGGGTACCGTCCCCTCGCCCGCCTTCAGAAAGGCCATCTGCAACAGAAGGAGTACGCCATGAGAATGTGGCAGCAATTCGACATGATCTCTCTGCTCGACACCCTGGCCAGCCTGCTGCTGGCCTTCGTGCTGGGCAGCCTGGTGGGACTGGAGCGCCAGTATCGCCAGCGCACCGCGGGCCTGCGCACCAACGTGCTGGTAGCGGTGGGCGCGGCCCTGTTCGTCAACCTGGCCCAGCGCATCTATGACCTGCACGGCGGCACCTATGGGGTGGTACACGTGGTGGCCTACATCGTCTCCGGTATCGGCTTTCTCGGCGCCGGCGTCATCATGCGCGAGTCCGGCAACATCCGCGGCATCAACACCGCGGCCACCCTGTGGGGCGTGGCGGCGGTCGGTGCCGCCAGCGGGGCCGGGCTGGCCATGGAGGCGATCCTCGGCGCCTTGTTCGTGCTGGCCGCCAACACCCTGCTGCGCCCGCTGGTCAACCAGATCAACCGCCGTCCGGTGGACAACACCGACACCGAGGTGACCTACCGGGTGACCGCCCTCACCCAGCGCGAGTACCAGAAGGAGGTGCTGCACTGGCTGGAAGAGATGCTGGAGCAGGCCAACTACCCGTTGAGCGAGCTCGACATCGAGCCCTTCGGCGAGCGGGATCTGGAAATATCCGCGGTGCTGCTGGCCACCTCCATCGATGGCGACGAGCTCGACGCTCTGATGGTGAAGCTCGGCATCCACCCCCACATCAAGCAGGTATTCTGGCGCGCCAGTACCACCGACTGACACCAGACTCCGCCATTGAAAATGCAAAAGCCCCGCCACTGCCGGCGGGGCTTTTGCACTTCAGGATGCGGGGAGCTCAGGCGACCCGGGCAGCCCGCTGACTGCGCCAGCGAATGCGCGGATTGATCACCTGGGCGGTCTGGGGCGGCGGGTTGCCCGCAATAAGCTTTTGCATCAGCTCGAAGGTCGCCCGGGCCAGGGCCGGACAATCCTGGGCCACCGAGTCGATGCGCATGGGGATGCAGTCGAGCAGGTCATGATCGTCGAAGGTGCACAGCCGCATACCCGTCTCCATCAGCCCCGCCTCGTTGAGGTAGCGCAGCACCCCCTCCAGCAGGGTGAAGGAGGCAGTGAAGAGCCCCTTGGGGGGCGCGCCGAGCTCGGCCACCAGCTCGGCCATCAACTGATAGCCCGAGCTTGGCTGGTAGTCGCGGTGGCGCACCCGGGTAGGGTCCGCCTCCAGCCCGGCGCGGTGCAGCCCCAGCTCATAGCCTGCCAGCCGGTGACGGCTGGGGGAGAGGTCCAGCAGGCCGCCGAAGTAGTAAATCTCCTCGCCGCACTGGCCGGCCATCTCCTGCACCAGCTCGGCGGTGGCCTTGCAAGCATCGGAGATCACCATGGGCAGGCGCGACTCGCCGATGTGGCGGTCGAGCTGCACCACCGGCAGGCGGTCGTGAATGCGGGCATAGATATCGTCGCTGTGGCCGCTGGAGGCGACGATGAGACCGTCCACCTGGCGGCTGATGAGATTGTCCACCACCCGCTGCTCCAGGGTAGGGTCATCCTCGGAGCAGGCGATAAGCAGCTGGATCCCCGCCTCCCGGCAGTGCGCCTCGAGGGCGCGGGCGATGCTGGCAAAGCCGAAGTTGGTGAGGTCGGGGATCACCAGCCCCCAGGTGTAACTGCGGGTCTCGCGCAGGGCGCGGGCATGAAAGCTCGGCTGGTAGTGGCACTCGTCCGCCACCGCCTGGATCCGCTTGCGGGTGTCATCGGCGATGCGGTACTCCGCACTCTTGCCGTTGAGCACCAGACTGGCGGTCGCCTTGGACACCCCCGCCAACTCGGCTATCTGGGCAATCGTGATCCGTTTCTTCTTCTCCACCTGGCCTCCCGGCAAACTGACACCGGGCTATTGTACTAGGCAGGCCGCCAGCGGCCAGTGATCGAGGCAAATTTTGCCGCCCGCGACCGGTTTACCCGGCGCAAGCTGCGGCCCCGGTCCCGGGAAGTAGCGCGCCGACAGGGTATGGCGGCCGCCATCGACGAAACACTCGAGGCTGGAGCGATCGCACAAGACGGTGATGCCGCCGCCCAGCCAGGAGCAGCATCGCTCCTCCCACTCCCCGCTCTGCCAGTTCAGGCGGCGCAGCACCAGGCGCCCCGGCTGCCAGACGAGCTCGGCCACGGCGCCAAACCAGAGGCTCCCCTCGCCGCACAGACTCAGATCGAGCCAGGCCGAATCGATGGCCAGCCCCGGAAATTCGCCGAGCGCCCCCTCGAAGCGGGTCTGTTCTCCCTTCAGTGCCGCCAGCTCCGCCACCGGCCGCTGGCAGAGCCAGTCGCCTTGCCAGAACAGCTCCCGCGGGCAGCTCATCTGGTGGATCCAGCCGTGAGCGACAGTCGGTTGGCTCATCTCGTTCTCCTCCGGCAATCCCAGCCAGCCGAACAGGAGGCGCCGCCCCTGGCTATCCTGGGTGGTCTGGGGGGCATAGAACTCGAAGCCCCGGTCCAGCTCGTGGAAATCCCCGTGCGCGAAGTGCTCGCCGTCGAAGTCGCCCGCCAGCCAGCCGCACTGGTAGAGGTTGCGATAATCCTCTCCCCGGGGGGCAATCCCCTGCGGGCAGCTGATCATCACATGGCGCTCACCAAACGCAAAGAGATCCGGGCACTCCCACATATAGCCAAACTCACCGAGCCCTCCGCGCCCGCTGCCGGCGATGGGGCCCACCAGCGTCCAGGCATCCAGCGCGTCGCCGCGATAGAGCAGCACTTCGCCCTTGTCATCCAGGGTGCGGGCCCCCAGCACCATCAGCCACTGCCGGCCGTCGTGCCACACCTTGGGGTCGCGCACATGGCCGCTGTAGCCTTCAGGCAATTCCAGCACGGGGCCCAGCTTGGCAAAGCCCCCCTCATCGTCGGCGCGGGCCAGACACTGATAGGCGGTGCGGCTGCCGTCCGGGTATTTGACGTTGCCGGTATAGATGAGGGTCAGGCGCCCCTGCTCGTCGCTCACCGCCGAGCCCGAATAGCAGCCGTGGCTCTCATACTCCTCGGTGGGCAGCAGCGCCACTGGCTCGTGCTGCCAGTGCAACAGATCGGTGGAGCTGACATGCCCCCAGCTTTTGTTGCGATGCTCGCAGCCGAGCGGATTCCACTGGTAGAAGAGGTGGTAGCGCCCACCGTGCTCGATAAAGCCGTTGGGGTCGTTGAGCAACCCCACCGGGGCCGCCAGGTGCCAGCGCGGCCGATGGGGATCGGCCGCCGCCTTGAGCTGTCCGGCCAGCAGCGACCGGACAATCTGGTTGAGCAATGCAACGTCCTTCATCACTCCACCTTGTACTTGAGCAGGTAAGAGGCGACGAAGGCGGCGCCAAAGGCGATCACCAGCCCGACAATGTAGTGGATGAGGCTCATGGGCTGGACGATGGCCATGCCGGGAATACCGGTCAGCCCCACCGCCGTCATGCCGACCTTGGCCGCCACCACGTAGGCGCCGCCGCAGGCCCCGCCAAACAAGCCGGCCAGGAAGGGCTTGATGTAGCGCAGGTTGACACCAAAGATGGCAGCCTCGGTGATGCCGAGCAGGCAGGACATGGCCGCCGGCACCGTGATGGCCTTGATCTTGACGTCACGGGTCTTGAAGTAGACCGCGAGACAAGCGCCGCCCTGGGCCACGTTGGCCATGGCCCAGATGGGCAGCAGGAAGTTGACGCCGATCTGCGGATTGGCCAGCAGCCCCGCCTCGATGGCGTGGAAGCTGTGGTGGATGCCGGTGATGACGATCAGCGAATAGGTGCCGCCGAACACCAGCCCCGCCAGCCAGCCGGCCTGCTCATAGAGGGCGCTCAGGCCGAACGAGATGCCATCCCCCAGCACCCGCCCGGCGGGGCCGATGAAGAGCAGCGCCACGAAGCCGGTGATGATGACGGTCAAAAACGGGGTGAGGATCAGATCCAGCGCGTCCGGAATGCGCTTGCGCAGCTGTTTCTCCAGGTGGGACATGAACCAGACCGCCAGCAGCACCGGGAAGACGGTGCCCTGGTAGCCGATCATGGCCACGTCCAGCCCGAAGAAGTCCATGGTCTTGAAGCCCCCGGCCACCCCCCAGGCGTTGGTCAGCGCCGGGTGGGTGAGAATGCCGCCGAGGGTCGCACCCAGATAGGGATTGCCGCCAAACTCCCGCGCCGCCGTAAAGCCGATCAGGATCGGCAAAATGATGAAGGCCGCCGAACTGAACATGTCGAGCATCACAAACAGGGCGCTGTCGGCGTTGACCCAGCCGTAGGTGCGCACCATGCCGAGCAGCCCCATCAGCAGACCCGAGGCGACGATGGCCGGAATGATCGGCACAAAGATGTTGGAGAGGGTCCGCGCCAGCCGCTGGGCCACGTTGAGCTTGGCCGTCGCCAGATCGGTCAGCTCCGCCTTGCTGGCGGTGCCGGTCCCGGTCAGCGCCACGAACTCCGCATAGACCTTGTTGACCAGACCGGTGCCGAAGATCACCTGGATCTGGCCCGCGTTGCTGAAGCACCCCTTGACCCCCTCCAGCTTGTCGATGGCGGCCTTGTTCACCTTGCTGTCGTCCGCCAGCACCAGCCGCAGCCGGGTGGCGCAGTGGGCGGCGCTGACGATGTTCTCCCTGCCCCCGAGCAGGGGCACCAGATCCTTGGCTATCGCACTGATATTCATATTCTTCCTCTTATGGCCCGCCACGCTGGCGGGCCCTAGTCACATGAGAGTAGGGGCTGTCGAGCCGGGCTTCTAGCCGCAGCTCAACAGCCGCTTGCGCCTGATCGCAAAAATTTATCCAGTTCAGAGCGGGTCGGCAGCGCCGTCATCGCTCCCTTGGCGGTGGTGGCAAGCGCCCCGCAGCCGTGGGCCTGGGCCAGGATGGCGGGCAGCTCGGCCAGCGTCGGCAGCGATGAACGCCCGGACAGGGCCGCCAGCAGACCGGCGACGAAGGCGTCCCCCGCCCCAGTGGTGTCTAGCGGGGTCACCTTGGGCCCTACCCACTCCAACTGCTCGCCACCCAGACGGGCCACCACACCGGCCGCCCCACGGGTGACCAGCACCAGCGCCGGCCCCGCCATGGTGGCGAGCCCCGCCGCCAGATCATCCAGACCGCTCAGCAGTTGCAGCTCCTCCACCGACAGCTTGACCACATCCGCCAAGGCAATGGCCTCGCGCACCAGCGGCAGCATCTCGGCCGGGTTGCCCCACACCTCGGGCCTCAGGTTAGGGTCGAAGCAGACCCGCCCGCCTGCCGCCTTGATGGCTGCCATGGCCTGCAGGCAGCTGGTGCGCACCGGTTCGTTGGCGAGCGCAATGGAGCAGGTGAGCAGCCACTGACCGGCGTCGAAGCGGGGCAACTCATTCGGAGTGAGGTACTGGTCGGCGCTGGGACGCACCATGAAGGTAAAGCTGCGCTCTCCCTCGTCATCCAGTGCCACCAGCACGGTAGAGGTGCGATGGTCAGGATCGAGCCGCAGCGCAGCGATATCCACCCCCTCCCCGCTCAGGGAGTCGGCCATAAAGCGGCCGAACGGATCGGCACCGACCCGGCCGATAAAGGCCGCCTCACCGCCAAGCCGAGCCACACCAACCGCCACATTGGCCGGCGCGCCACCCGGACACTGGAGGTAGTGCCGCTCCCCTTCCGGGATCAAGTCCACCACCGCATCCCCCATTACCCACACACGATTCGTCACCTTGCTACTCCACTGCTGCATCGGATCGACTGCCAAACCCGGATTCTGTTCTGTTGGCTGGCATTATCAGCTAAACCGTTTTAGCCAACCAATAGATCCCGGCACCAGCTGCCATTTTTGTGATCGGGATAACGAACTAGAACCAGGTTTCCATCTGCACGCCAAAGTTCCATTCACCGCCGGCGGTGAAGTTGCTCTGGCCCATGGCATCGTTGCTGGCGTAGTGGTCGAGCTCGGAAGACCAGTCCATCCAGGTGACGAACACCCGCAACTCGGGCCGCTCGAAGAAACCGGCGGTCTGCGCCTTGAAGGTGGGGGCGAAAGTGAGCTTGGTGAAGTCGCCGCTCACCGCCTGGCGACCCTTGTAGCCCTTGGGATCCAGGTCCATGTACTGCCAGGTAGCCTCGTAGACCAGCTCGACGTTCTGGCTCAGCACCTGGGCCAGCCGGCCATTGAGGGTCACCCAGCGGTATTCGTCCCCCTTCACGTAACGATCCTTGCTCTGCTCGGCCAGCAGGGCCGGGGCGATACGCCAGCGCGGGGCAAGGTCGGTGGCACCAAACACGGCGACCCGCACCGCATCGGCGTCCGGCAGCAGCTCGCTGTCGGAGCCCAGCCCCTTGAGCTCGGCACCCAGGCCATGGCCATACAGCACGGCCGCCTTGGAGAAGCCGGGGTTGATGCCAAAGAAGCTGTCGGCGTGGTAGGCCAGCAGAGTGTGCGCCCCCTTGTTCGCCGCTTCGCGGCCCGCGCCGCCATCGTTGGTGCGTGCCTCGTTGTCCTTGGCGGAGAGGCCGTTCACCATCCACTGCCAGTTGCCAACGCGGTTGTTCATGGTGAGGATGTAGCTCTCGATGTCGGAGAGGCCGCTGGCGCTGATGTCGCCGTAGTCACGCCCGTAGAGAGAGAAGTTGGCCTTCCAGCTGTCGGCCAGCTGCACGTCGTAGACGCCGCCGCCGGTGCCGGCCAGGAACACCACGTCCGAGTCGAGCCAGTGGATGTCGAAGTTGTCCCGGTCAAAGCGCTTGCCCGCCCACAGCACCGCATTCTTGAAGGGGCCGTCGAAGCTCGCCAAATTGCCGATCTCGGCAAAGACCTGACGGGTGTTGAGGCTCGAATCGCTGGCGGTCCAGTCGTTGCTGGTCTCCACCCCGTCCGCCAGCATCAGCTTGTAGCGGGCCCAGCTGCCATCGGCGAAGGTCTGGGTCTTCAGCAGGTTGGCCTCCATGTAGGTGTCATCCTCGTTGCCAAGGCGACCCACGGCGCCGCCTACCGAGCCGGCCGGGGTGACGTAGGGGCCGCCGCGGCCCCCGTTGCCATTGCCGTTGACCAAGAGGCCCGAGCGGGCATAACCGTGGAACTCGAAGCCCTGGGCCCCGGCGGTCTGCTTGTCCACCTTCTCGCTCTGGGCCTTGGCCACCACGGCCGTTTCGCGGGCTTCGTTTGCCTTGCTCTGGGCCTCATCGGCCCGCGCTTCCGCGGCGGTGGCTCGCGCCTCGGCTGCCTGCACCCGCGCCTCCAGCGCCGCCAGACGGGCCTCGATACCGCCATCCGCCGCCCACAGCGGGCTGCTCATCCCCAATCCCAGCGCTACCGCCAGCGCCAACTTGTTCTTGCACATCGTCATCGTCCTCACCTGTCATCTGTTGCCCGGTCGGGCCTGTTGTTATCGACGACGAGAGCATAGCTAAACCAATTTAGCTAACTCAATATGCCAGCTAAACCGTTTCAGCCACAGTGTGAGCGGGATAACATTCGTACAGCAGGAATTGGCGGAAGTTGTGAGGAAGATCCCTCATCGGGATCCACTCAACAAGCGGGGATCTTGCTAAAACAGGGACAAAAAAAGAGCCGGCACAAGGCCGGCTCTTTATCTCTGGGTCGCGAAAATCAGCTGGTCAGATCGTCGAAGAAGCGTTTCACCCCTTCGAAGAAGCCTTCCGATTTCGGCTTGTGGGTCTTGGCGGCGGCGCCGCTGAAGGACTCGTCCAGCTGGCGCAGCAGCTCTTTCTGGGACTCGGTCAACTTGACCGGGGTCTCCACCACCACCTTGCACATCAGATCCCCCACCTGGCCGGAGCGCACGGACTTCACGCCCTTGCCCCGCATGCGGAACATCTTGCCGGTCTGGGTCTCCGGGGTGACCTTGAGCTTGACCCGGCCATCCAGGGTCGGCACTTCGATCTCGCCACCCAGGGCTGCCGCGGTAAAGCTGATGGGCACTTCGCAGTAGAGGTTGTTGCCGTCACGCACGAAGATTTCGTGCTCCTTGACGTGTACCTGTACGTACAGATCGCCCGCCGGTGCACCGGCTTCCCCCGCTTCCCCTTCGCCGGAGAGACGGATGCGATCGCCGGTGTCGACGCCAGCCGGGATCTTGACCGACAGGGTCTTGGTCTTCTGGTAGCGACCCTCGCCATGGCACTTGCGGCACGGATCCTTGATGATCTTGCCGCGACCATGGCAGTGCGGGCACGCCTGCTGCACCGCGAAGAAGCCCTGACGCATCTGCACCTGGCCGGAGCCGTGGCAGGTCGGGCAGGTCTGGGCCGAGCTGCCGGTATGGGCACCGGAGCCGTTACAGACTTCACAGTGGACCAGGGTCGGCACCTTGATCTCCTTGGAGACCCCGCGTACCGCCTCTTCCAGCGTCAGCTCCATGGTGTAGCGCAGATCGGAGCCACGGGCCGGGCCACGACGGCCACCGCCACGGCTGCCACCAAAAATATCGCCAAACACGTCGCCGAAGATGTCGCCGAAATCGGCACCGCCGCCAAAGCCGCCGTGGCCACCGCCACCCTGGCTCTGATCCACGCCGGCATGGCCGTACTGGTCATAGCGGGCACGCAGATTGGCATCGGTCAGGATCTCGTAGGCTTCCTTGACCTCTTTGAACTTCTCTTCGGCCCCGGCATCGCCCTGGTTGCGGTCAGGGTGATACTTCATGGCCAGACGCTTGTACGCCTTCTTGATCTCGCGTTCGTCGGCATCCTTGGATACCCCGAGCACTTCGTAGAAATCGCGCTTCGACATACTTATCCTGTTGCTATATCAGCAGTTACGCAGACGGGCGTTGGTCACCCAACGCCCGTAAATTCATTGACTAAGCCGATGGGCGAAGCCTGCTTCGCCCATCTGGGTCGGGCTTACTTCTTGTCGTCTTTCACTTCTTCGAACTCGGCGTCGACCACGTCGTCGTCAGCCTTGGCGGAAGAAGAGGACTGACCGGCATCAGCACCGGCGGCACCTTGCGCCTGAGCCTGCTGCTGGGCAATTTCCATCAGCTTCTGGGACGCTTCCAGCAGTGCCTGCTGTTTGGCTTCGATGGCAGCCTTGTCGTCACCCTTGATGGCGCTTTCCAGCTCGCTCAGTGCGGCTTCGATCTTGGTCTTGTCGTCGGCAGGCAGGGCTTCACCGGCTTCGGTGATCTGCTTGCGGACGGAGTGGACCAGACCATCAGCCTGGTTGCGGGTCTGCACCAGCTCTTCGAACTTCTTGTCCTCGGCCGCGTTGGCTTCGGCTTCGCGTACCATGCGTTCGATCTCGTCATCAGACAGACCAGAGGAGGCCTGGATGGTGATCTTCTGCTCCTTGTTGGTCTCCTTGTCTTTGGCGGAGACGTGCAGGATGCCGTTGGCGTCGATGTCGAAGGTCACTTCAATCTGCGGCAGACCACGCGGTGCCGGACGGATGCCTTCCAGGTTGAACTGGCCCAGAGACTTGTTGTCGCTGGCGCGCTTGCGCTCACCCTGCAGCACGTGAATGGTCACGGCAGACTGGTTGTCTTCGGCAGTGGAGAACACCTGGGACTTCTTGGTCGGAATGGTGGTGTTCTTCTCGATCAACGCAGTCATCACGCTACCCATGGTCTCGATACCCAGGGAGAGCGGGGTCACGTCCAGCAGCAGTACGTCGGTCTTGTCACCGGACAGTACGGCACCCTGGATGGCAGCACCCATGGCCACGGCTTCGTCCGGGTTGACGTCTTTGCGCGGCTCTTTGCCGAAGAAGTCGGCAACAGCCTTCTGCACCATCGGCATGCGGGTCTGACCGCCTACCAGGATGACGTCGTCGATCTCGCCAACGGCCAGACCGGAGTCTTTCAGAGCGACACGGACCGGCTCCAGGGAGTCTTTCACCATGTCTTCCACCAGGGATTCCAGCTTGGCGCGGGTCACCTTGATGTTCATGTGCTTCGGACCGGTGGCATCTGCAGTAATGTACGGCAGGTTCACGTCGGTCTGCTGGGCGGAAGAGAGCTCGATCTTGGCTTTCTCGGCTGCGTCTTTCAGACGTTGCAGGGCCAGTTGATCCTTGCGCAGGTCGATGCCCTGCTCGCGCTTGAACTCTTCAACCAGGTAGTTGATGACGCGGTTGTCGAAGTCTTCACCACCCAGGTGGGTGTTACCGTTGGTCGCCAGTACTTCGAAGGTGGTCTCGCCTTCCACTTCGTCGATCTCGATGATGGAGATGTCGAAAGTACCGCCACCCAGGTCATACACGGCAACCTTGCGCTCGCCCTTGACCTTGTTCACGCCGTAGGCGAAAGCCGCAGCAGTCGGTTCGTTGATGATGCGTTTTACATCCAGACCGGCGATGCGACCGGCATCCTTGGTAGCCTGACGCTGGGCATCGTTGAAGTAGGCCGGCACTGTGATGACCGCTTCGGTCACCGGCTCGCCCAGATAATCTTCGGCGGTCTTCTTCATTTTTTTGAGCACTTCGGCAGAGATCTGCGGCGGTGCCATTTTCTTGCCTTTGACTTCTACCCAGGCGTCACCGTTGTCAGCCTTGGCGATGGCGTACGGCATGATCTCCAGATCGCGCTGTACTTCGTCATCTTCGAAACGACGGCCGATCAGACGCTTGATAGCGAACAGCGTGTTCTTCGGGTTGGTGATGGCTTGGCGCTTGGCCGGCTGACCAACCAGGATTTCGCCGTCATCGGCATAGGCAATGATGGACGGAGTAGTACGGTCGCCTTCCGCGTTCTCGATCACGCGAGCATGGTCGCCATCCAGAATAGCGACGCAGGAGTTGGTAGTACCCAGGTCAATACCGATGATTTTACCCATTTGACGAATCTCCAAATACTTTGAATAAACTGGCGAGGGGCTCGCCTTAATGCGTTAACGGCTAGGTGGGGGCTGCCAATCTGGCTTTCAAGCTCCCGGCATCAAATTTTTTGTGCCGCCGTGGCCTTGCATCCTATATGGGGTCGCAAGCCGCCGCTTCAAGCCCTGCCCTGAAAAAACCTGCCTTCATTCATTGCCATTGGCAGGATGAAGACCGGCTATCTGTGCCCCCGGCGACCACGCGGCCGGGGCACTTGCCAATAAAAAGCCCGCCGAGCGGCGGGCTCAGCACAGCGATGGGGCTCAGGCCGGGGCCTTGGAAACCATCACCATGGCCGGACGAATGACGCGGCCGTTGAGCTCGTAACCCTTCTGCATCACCGCAATGACGGTGTTGGGGGCAAGCTCGGCGTTTTCGATCATGCTCATCGCCTGATGGGCATTGGGGTCGAACGGCTGATTGAGCGGATCCAGCGGATTGAGGCCGAACTTGCCGACCGAGCTCTGCATGGATTTCAGGGTCAGCTCGACCCCTTCGATCATCGGCTTGAGCGCCTCGTTTTCCTTGTCGGCCAGCTCGATGGCACGCTCCAGGTTGTCCAGTACCGGCAGCAGCTCGGCAGCGAACTTCTCCAGCGCGAACTTGTGGGCCTTCTCCACGTCCTGGGCCGCACGGCGACGCAGGTTTTCCATCTCGGCGACGGCACGAATGGCACGCTCGCGCTCCTCGAGGGAGGCTTGCTGGGCGGCATCCAGTTGTGCCTCAAGCTCGGCAATGCGGGCCTGCTCGGCTGTCACTTCACTGTCTACATCGGTCGGCTCGACTGGCTGGGCTTCCACTTGCTCCATCGCTTCAACCTTTTGTTCTTCGTGGTTCATGACATCTCCAATTCCGGGGTTACTTATTGAGGGCCCGACCACCCGGTTGAGCGACCGGACGGCAATGGGCCGACTATGTTGGCGCTATTATGGGGATGGATCCCCGGCTTTCAAGGGGAAAAGGGCGCCATTATCGCCAAGAGCGTGCAGCGGCGGGCAATTTGGGGCTTTTTCCCGGCATCCGCTGCGGCCGGACCAGCCGGTGGCAGACAAATCCCCCCCAAAGCGCGGTATACTCCCCCCAATACTCATCCCAGACCCGACAGACTATGGATTCTCCGTTCAAAACCATCGCCCTGATTGGCAAACCCCACCACGAAGGGGCCAACCAGACCCTGACCGGCCTGCATCAATACCTGACCACCCGCGGTTTTCGGGTACTGGTGGAGAGCCGGGTGGCCCATGCCCTCGGCATCATGGACGAGAACGTGATGGATCTGGTGCAGCTGGGCCAGCAGGCGGATCTCGCCATCGTGGTCGGCGGTGACGGCAACATGCTGGGGGCCGCGCGGGTGCTGTCGCGCTTCGACGTGGCGGTGATCGGGGTGAACCGGGGCAACCTCGGTTTTCTCACCGATCTCTCGCCGCAGGATTACCTGCTGCCGCTGGAGCAGGTGCTGTGCGGCCACTACAAGAGCGAGCACCGCTTCCTGCTGGAGGCGGCGGTCTATCGCCACGGCGAGCGCAAGTCCAACAATCTGGCGGTCAACGAGGCGGTGCTGCACCCGGGCAAGATTGCCCACATGATCGAGTTCGAGGTCTACATCGACGGCAGCTTCATGTACAGCCAGCGCTCGGACGGCATCATAGTGGCCACCCCCACCGGCTCCACCGCCTACTCCCTGTCGGCGGGCGGCGCCATCCTCACCCCCAAGCTCAATGCCATCACGCTGGTGCCCATGTTCCCGCACACCCTGAGCAGCCGTCCCATCGTGCTGGACGCCGACAGCGAAGTGCGGCTGCTGGTCTCACCGGACAATCAGGATGACGCCATGCAGGTGAGCTGCGACGGTCAGGTGACCCTGGCAGTCCACCCGGGGGACGAGATCCTCATCAAGAAGAGCAGCCACAAGCTGCATCTGGTGCATCCGCTCGACTACAGCTACTTCCACGTGCTGCGCAACAAGCTCGGCTGGGGCAGCAAGCTGTTCTGACGCGCGCTTGACGTTCCTGCGCATCCTGTTGCGGGTCGACTCTTTACTGTATGGAAAACCAGTATATACTGGATGCATACACAGTAATGTTGGCCCATACAGGATGAGACCATGCTGACCCAGCTGACCGTCAACAACTTCGCCATCGTCAAGTTTCTCGAGCTCGATCTGCAACCGGGCATGACCTGCATCACGGGTGAGACCGGGGCCGGTAAATCCATCGCCATCGACGCCCTGGGCCTGTGCCTGGGGGAACGGGCCGAGGCCGGCATGGTACGACCGGACAGCGACAAGAGCGAGGTCAGCGCCCGCTTCCTGCTGGACGGCAACCCGGCCGCCCGCGCCTGGCTAGCCACCAACGAGCTGGAAAACGAAGGGGAGTGTATCGTGCGGCGGGTCATCTCCGCCGAGGGACGCTCGCGCAGCTACATCAACGGCGTGCCCGTCCCCCTCACCCAGCTCAAGAACCTGGGCCAGCTGCTGGTCAACGTCCATGGCCAGCATGCCCACCAGATGTTGCTCAAACCCGACTACCAGCTCGCCCTGCTCGATGGCTACGCCGGCCACCATCTGCTGCTCGATGAGGTGCGTCGCCACTACCAGCAGTGGCGCCAGTTGCAGAACGAACTCAACCGACTCAAGGCCGAGCAGCAGCAGCGGGAGGCCCGTCGTCAGCTCATCGAATATCAGGTGCAGGAGCTGGACGAATTCGCCCTGCAGCCGGGGGAGTTTGAAGAGATCGAAGAGGAGCACCAGCGCCTGGCCAACGGCACCGAGCTGATGCAGGAGTGCGGCGCCTGTCTCGACCTGCTCTATGACAACGAGGAGACCACCATCGCCGGCCTGCTGCAGACCGTCGTCGATCGGGCCGAGAGCCTGGTCGCCATGGATAGCCGGCTTGGCGACGTGCTCGGCATGCTCAACGAAGCGCTGATCGGTGTGCAGGAGAGCCACAGCGAGCTGCGCAATTATCTGGACCGGCTGGAGCTGGACCCCGAGCGTTTCAACGAGCTGGAAGCCCGCCTCTCCAAGGCCATCAATCTCGCCCGCAAGCACCACGTCAAACCGGCCGAGCTGGCCCTGCACCACCAGGAGCTGGCCGCCGATCTGGCGCGCCTCAACTCCGACGAGGAGCGCCTGGAGGGGATGGAAGACGAGCTGGCCGAGGCCCGCCTGGCCTTCGTACAAGCCGCCGAGGCCCTGAGCCAGAGTCGCCAGCGCTACGCCGAGGAGCTCGGCGCCAAGGTGAGTGCCAGCATGCACGAGCTGGCGATGCCGGATGGCCGCTTCGCCATCGAGGTACGCCCCGATGCCCAGAGCAGCCTCTCGCCCCTTGGCATCGATCGGGTGGAGTTCATGGTCACCACCAACCCGGGCCAGCCCATCCAGCCGCTCGGCAAGGTGGCCTCCGGCGGTGAATTGTCGCGCATCAGCCTGGCCATCGTGGTCATCAGCGCCCGCAAGGTCTCGACCCCGACCCTGATTTTCGACGAGGTGGATGTGGGGATCAGCGGCCCGACTGCCGCCGTGGTGGGGCGCCTCTTGCGCCAGCTGGGTGAATCCACCCAGGTGATGGTGGTCACCCACCTGCCACAGGTGGCGGGTAAGGGCCATCAGCACATGGTGGTCAGCAAGCACACCGACGGCAAGACCACGGAAACCCAGATGCAGGCGCTGGATCAAGGGGCCCGTCTCAACGAGCTGGCCCGCCTGCTGGGGGGAGACCAGATCACCGACAATACCCTGGCCAACGCCCGCGAATTGCTGGCCTGCTGAGATACAGGTCAGCCATCTGCACGCGGGGCCCACGGTGAGGAACAGGGACCCCGCGTCACCCCGCCAGCTGGTGACAGCGGTTTGTGGCTTAGCAACTGGTGCATCATCACCATGCCGCCGTTGCCGCATCCTGGAGAGAGCACTCCCTGGCGCTTTGCATGGTCACGGCTGCCTGACCGGGTTGGAGCATCCTTGTCGCTAACCAACCCGAGCCACAGTCTCATCTCTTTGCTTGCCCATCCCTCTATCCACCTCTTGCAACGTGAACCTTGCGGCCATGGGCGAGCCCGCCAGCGCTTGCCACACAGCCATCTCCTCCCGCTTGTCTCCCTGTCCGGGCTTGCCTCCCTGCCCTGCCCCAAGACGATTCAGCAGCAGAAGTGTGCGCCCCTTTGACCACAGGGTTTCGCCCGCCGTAGGGCGGCCTGCGCCGGTTGCCATCAGCAGGGACGGCGCATAGAGTGAAACCAGAGCGGGGGTCAGCCCCTGTTTTCCCATTTGCCCCGCATACCTGATCTTGCCTCAGGTACGTCATCAACCGCAGGAATGGCACCATGCTCCACGTGTTTGGTCACAAGAATCCCGACAGCGACAGTATCTGTACCGCTCTGGTTGCCGCCGACTGGCTCAATCGTCAGGGTCGGCCGGCTCAGGCCTACGCCCTCGGTGAGCCCATTGCGGAAACCCGATTCATTCTGGAAACCGCCGGCGTTGCTGCCCCGCCTCTGCTGCAGGGCAGCGTGGCCAACAAGGAGGTGTTCCTGGTGGATTTCAGCGAGCTGGAGCAGGGCCCAGAAGGGCTGGCCGAGGCGGACGTGCAGGGCCTCATCGATCACCATCGCATCGGTACCCTCATCACCCGGGGCCCGCTCGATGCCTGGATCCGGGCCGTCGGGTGCAGCGCCACCGTGCTGCTGGAGCTGATGGGCTATGACACCCTCTCCCGCGCCCAGGCTCGCCTGCTGCTGGGGGCCATCATCAGCGATACCTTCAGCCTCACCTCACCCACCACCACGGCCCGCGACCGCGCCGCCGTCCATGCCCTGCTGCCGCTGGCCGATCTGGCGCTGGAGCCTTTTGCCCAGACCCTGCTGGAACGGCGCACCCAGCTCGGTGACGCCCCCATGACCGAGCTGCTTGCCGCCGATGAGAAGGCCTACCAGATCGCCGGCTACCAGCTCTATGTCAGCCAGATCTGCGTGATGGATCCCGCCCAGCTGCACAGCCGCCAGGCCGAGCTGGAACAAGCCATGCAAGCGCGGCTGATGCAGGACGAGCTGGATGCCTATGTGTTGATGCTGACCGACCTGGCCAAGGGGGGCAGCCAGCTCTACTTCGCCAGCAACGGCATTCTGCCCGAGCAGCCAACGCATCTGGTTGGTGCCGTCAGCCGCAAGAAGGAGGGGCTGCCCTGGCTGACCCGCTATCTCTCCGGCGAGCAGGTCTGACCCCAGGCGGCGGGCCGGCCTCTGCCGGCTCGCCGCCCACTCCTCTTTTCAGCCCCCTCAATATCTGCCTCACCGGCCCATTCACGGCGCTTCCCGGCCAGACGACTCATGCTTTGCTCACACTTTCACCGCCTCGTATCCCATTTTCCCGCCAAAACCCGGTTTTCCTTCATTTTCCATTCAACTCAGTCTGTTATGATGATGTAAACGAACATGGCCTGGCGATGCATCACCGACACGAGGTGACGCCTGCCGCACAGAGAGCCAGGTTCGTGCTATGCGACACATAGCGGGCACACAGTGGTATGGGACAGGCCGTTTGTCCCGGGTGACCCGCGCCATGCCAAGGGAGAACTGCTTATGACCTCAACCAATATTGTGCTGTTGCTGGAAGGCAAGGATTACGAGCAGGAGACGCTGGCCAAAGCGAGTCAATTGGCACAAGCCATGGGGGGCGAGCTGACCCTGTTGCACCTGACCCACAGCAGCAAGATGCGCCGCAAGAGCCTGTCGCTGTCGGAAGAGGAGCGCAGCGCCCAAGGCACGCTGGATGCCAAGGCCATCATCAGCGAACTCATCACCACCCTGCAGCACCCGGTGGATTATCAGTGTCTGGTGGTCGATGACGTGGTGCCCGACCTGAAACGCTGGCTGGCCGCCAACCCGACCGATCTGCTGCTGGTCGGCAGCCGCCACCACTGGATGGAAGGCTCCCTGGCCCGCCTGCTCATCTACAAGCTGCCGATCGACATCCAGATCTGCCACGAGCCCTACAGCGAGCAGCTCAAAGCCGTCGGTTGATGACCGGGGTGCCCACCCGCGAGGTGGGCACCCTGTTGCCAGCTCCCTTTCGGGGTCCTTTTTACCCCGCCATCCCCTGCTTGTCCTCCTCATAGCCCCGGCCTAATGACAAGGCTATCTACATGTTTCCTTACATATTCATCGCTGTTTTTTAAGCCTCGTTTGCTGCAGGATATTGCCCTTGCACGCCTTCGTTCGCTTCTTTCAGGTGAAACATGAACATAACTCCCCAGCAGAGAAAAATTGCCCTGCTCGCCCTCGTCCTCTTGCTCGCCATCGGCTGGCTGATCTGGCCGAGCAAGACGCCCGAGCCGGTGCTGACCGCCCAGGTGACCCGTCAGGATGTGGAGCAGACCGTGCTGGCCAGCGGGGTACTGCAGGCCATCGAGCAGGTGGACGTCGGTGCCCAGGTCTCCGGCCAGGTCACCTATCTCGCGGTGGAAGCGGGCCAGAAGGTCAAGCAGGGGGATTTGCTGGCCGAGATCGACCCGCTGATCGCCCAGAACAACCTCAAGACCGCCGAGGCGGATCTCGCCAGCCGCCGCGCCCAGCTCAAGATCAAGCAGGCCCAGCTCAAGCAGAACGAGCTGAGCTGGCGCCGTCAGCAGCAGATGTTCAGGCAGGAGGCAAGCTCGCGCGCCGATCTGGAGAGCGCCGAAGCCCTCCTGGCCGTGACCAGGGCCGAGCTGCAAAGCGCCCAGGCCGAGGTCGAGAATGCCCAGATCAAGGTGGAGAGAACCAAGACCGAGCTCGGCTACAACCGCATTCAGGCCCCCATGGATGGCACCGTCGTCAGCATTGTGACCCGTCAGGGCCAGACTCTGGCCGCCAGCCAGACGGTGCCGACCCTGCTCAAGCTCGCCAATCTGGAGACCATGACGGTCAAGGCGCAGATCTCGGAAGCGGACGTCACCCGGGTCAAGGCCGGCATGCCGGTCTACTTCACCCTGATGGGAGACCCGGATACCCGCTACCACGGCACCCTGCGCACCGTCGAGCTGGCCCCCACCAACATCAACGAACAGGCCACCAGCACCACGGCCACCAGCAACGCCGCCGTCTACTACTACGCCCTGTTCGACGTGCCAAACCCGGATCACACCCTGCGGGTCGCCATGACCACCCAGGTCACCATAGTGCTCGGCGAGCGCAAGCAGGTGCTGACGATTCCGCAGACCGCCCTTGGCAAGAAGCTCGGGGAAAACGAGTACGAGGTCACCCTGCTCAAGGAGGACGATCAGAAGGAGACCCGCCGCATCAAGACCGGCATGAAGGACGACATCAAGATCGAAGTGGTTAGCGGCCTGAGCGAACAGGAGAAGGTCACCCTGGGCCAGGGCAAGCCAGCCAGCAACAATGACGTGGAGATCATGCTGTGAGCGAGCCGCTGATCCAGCTCAAGGGGATCGAGCGCCGCTACCAGAGCGGGGAGCAGGAAGTGACCGTGCTCCATCCGCTCGACCTCACCATCGAGGCGGGGGAAATGATCGCCATCGTCGGTGCCTCCGGCTCCGGCAAGTCGACCCTGATGAACCTGCTGGGCTGCCTCGATCGGCCGAGCAGTGGCCAGTACCTGTTCCGTGGCCAGGATACCGCGACCCTGGATGCCCTCTCCCTCGCCCGGCTGCGCTGCCACCACTTCGGCTTCATCTTTCAGCGCTACCACCTGCTGCCGCACCTCAATGCCGCCGCCAACGTGGAGATCCCGGCCGTCTACGCCGGTACGCCACGGGCCGAGCGCCAGGCCCGCTCACAGGCGCTGCTCACCCGGCTGGGGCTCAGCGAGCGCAGCCATCATACCCCGAGCCAGCTCTCCGGCGGCCAGCAGCAGCGGGTCAGTATCGCCCGGGCGCTGGCCAATGGCGGCGAGGTGATCCTGGCGGACGAACCGACCGGGGCCCTCGACAGCCAGAGCGGCAAGGAGGTGATGGCCATTCTCAAGGAGCTCCACGCCCAGGGCCACACCATCATTCTGGTGACCCACGACATGGAGGTGGCCAGCCACGCCGACCGGATCATCACCCTGAAAGATGGCCGGGTGCAGGAGGACAACGGTCGCAAGCCGGCGGCCGTCCCCGTGACCCCGACCGCCGCCCCTGCCGGCAAGGAAGGAGCTGGCCACGACTGGGATCGCTACCGGGAAGCGGCGCGCATGGCGCTGCACGCCATGCTGGCCCACCGCATGCGCACCTTCCTCACCATGCTTGGCATCATCATCGGCATCGCCGCCGTGGTGAGCGTGGTAGCGCTCGGTCAGGGGGCGCGCGCCAAGGTGATCGATCAGATCAACGCCATGGGCACCAACACCATCGACATCTTCCCCGGCAAGGATTGGGGAGACGAGAAGGCGGCCAGCATCCAGACCCTCAACAAGCGGGATCTCGATGCCCTGCTCGGTCAGCCCTATCTGGAAGGGGCCAGTCCCCAGATAGCCGCCCCCGGCCAGCTGCGTTATCGCAACAAGACCAGCAGCGGCAGCATAGTGGGGGTCGGCAACGACTTCTTCCGGGTCAAGGGGATGAAGCTCACCAACGGCCGGTTGTTCGACGAGCGTGACATCCAGAACCGGGCGGCGGTGGCGGTGGTGGACGGCAAGACCATCGAGAGCCTGCTCGGCAAGCAGGATCCCGTCGGTCAGGTGGTGCTGGTCGGCACCCTGCCGGTGCGCATCATCGGCGTGGTGGAAGAGGAGACCGGATTTGGCCGCAGCAGCCAGTCGGTGAACGTCTGGCTGCCCTACAGCGCCGTGATGAGCCGTCTCATCTCCCAGAACCACTTCAGCCAGCTCACCATCCGGGTCAAGGACGGGGTGCAACCGGCGCTGGCCGAACAGGCCGCCATCGAGCTGCTGACCCAGCGCCATGGGGTGAAGGACTTCTTCACCTTCAGCAGCGACAGCATCATCAAGTCGGTGGAGAAGACCACCGCCACCATGACGCTGCTGGTCTCCGCCATCGCGGTGATCTCCCTCATCGTCGGCGGCGTCGGGGTGATGAACATCATGCTGGTGTCGGTGGTGGAGCGTACCCGCGAGATTGGCATTCGCATCGCGGTCGGCGCCCGCCAGTCGGACATACTGCAGCAGTTTCTGATCGAGGCGGTGATGGTGAGCCTGCTGGGCGGCATGCTCGGTGTCGGCGTCTCCCTCTTCATCGGCCTGCTCTTCTCCCTGTTCGTGGAGAGCATCCAGATGCATTTTTCGCTCTTTTCCATCCTGATGGCGTTTGGCTGTTCCTCGCTCATCGGGATCCTGTTTGGCTATCTGCCCGCCCGCAATGCCGCCCGGCTCGATCCGGTCGAGGCGCTGGCGAGGGAATGACGATGTACCACTTATCCAAACTGGGGCTCTGCCTCACCCTGGCGCTCGGTCTCAGTGCCTGCAGCCAGCAGAGCAGCTATCAGCGGCAAGAGCTGGCGCTGGCCGATCACTGGCAACAGCCGGACGACGGCCTCACCCGGCAGCAGGCCGGCCTCTGGTGGCAAGGCTTCCACGACCCCGAGCTGGATCGGCTGATCGAGGCCGTGCTGGCCGCCAACCCGGACATGCAGGTAGCCGGCCTGCGCCTGCGCAGTGCCCTGCTCGGCGCCGATCTGGCCGACACCAACCTGACCCCCTCGGTCAATGCCGGCATCAGCGGCAATGGCACCAAGGATCTGAAGAGCGGCAAGGCCAGCGGCAGCATGGGCCCCTCCCTGACCCTCGACTACGAGGTGGATCTGTGGGGCCGGCTCGCCTCGGTGCGGGATCAGGCGAGCTGGGAAGCCGAGGCCTCCGCCCAGGATCTGGCGGCCACCCGCCTGATGCTGATCGGCAAGGCGCTGGAGCAGTACTGGCAGCTGGCCTATCTCGGCTCGGCCATCACCCTCGGCCAGCAGCAGCTCGCCAACTATGAGCGCGCCGAGCAGCTGACCCAGGCCAAGTACCGGGCCGGCGCCGTGACCCGGCTCGACCTAGTGCAGGCCAGCCAGCAGAAAGCCGGCAAGCAGGCGGAGCTCAGCTCGCTCCTGATGCAGCAGGAGCAGGCCCGCAATGCCCTGCGGCTGTTGCTCGGTCGCAGCAGCGGCTCGCTGGCGTTCGAACCCAAGGCGCTGCCGACGGCCCCCATCCCCACGCTGGCAGTCGGCATTCCGGCCGATGTGCTGGCGCGGCGCCCCGACGTGCGCGCCGCCGAGCTGCGCCTGCGCAAGACCCTGGCGAAGGGGGACGAGATCCGCACCGGTTTCTACCCCACCCTGAGCCTGACCGGTGGGGCCAGCAGCAGCTCGGACACCCTGACCCAGGTGCTGCAAAACCCGGTGGGTACCCTGGGTGCCACGCTGGCGCTGCCCTTCCTCGAATACAACAAGACCCGGCTCGCCATCGCGGGCTCCCAGCTCGATTACCAGATAGCCGAAGCGGAGTTTCGCAAGCAGCTCTACAGCGCGCTGGTGGAGGTGGAAGATGGTCTGGCCGCCCGCCACCACGGCGAGCAGCGCCTGAACTACCTGGCCGAGCAGCTGGCGTTTGCCAAGGAGGCGGAGCGGCTGGCCAGAGCCCGCTACCAGGCTGGCGCCACCGGGGTACAACCCTGGCTGGATGAGCAGAACCGGTTGTGGGATGCCGAGCTCGCCCTGCTCGGCCAGCAGAAGGAGCAGCTCAACACCATGGCCAGGATCTACAAGGCACTGGGGGGGAGCGATCGCAGCTGACCAGCCTTGCCTCATGCCCTCGCACCACGCGAGGGCATGAGGCATCTCCCTTATTTCTCCCGTTATGTGCCTTGTCCCCTCGGCCAGGGTCTGACTGCTGGCACACAAACCAATTGATAATAATTTTCATTTAATGAAAAATGGGCGCCATTATCAGTCAGGAGTATGCCCATGTCCCAGTCCGTCCCGGTCAATCGTCCCCGTCTGCTCACGGTCAAGCACATTCAGGATGTGAGCCCGCACCTGCGCCGGATCTGCCTGACCAGCCCGGAGCTCGCTGACTACCCCTTCACCTGTGGCGGCGCCCATATCAAGATCATGCTGCCCCAGCCGGGCCAGGCCCATGCCGTACTGCCCACCCCCACCCCGCAGGGGCCGCGCTGGGAAGATCCGAGCCAGCGCCCCATCATGCGCACCTTCACCATTCGCGCATTTCGCCGCGAGGCGCTGGAGCTGGATATCGACTTCGCCCTGCACGGCGATGGCGGCCCCGCCAGCCGCTTTGCCAACGAGGTCAAGCCAGGCGACCTGCTGGCCATCTCGGGCCCCGGTGGTCCGGACCCCATGCTGCAGCCTGCCAGCCACTACTACATGGTGGGGGATCTCACCGCACTGCCTGCCATCAGCGCCATGGCCGAGGTGATGCCCGCCGATGCCCGCGGCCACATCGCCCTGCTGGTGCCCTATCAGGAAGATGTGCAGGATCTGTCGCTGCCCGCCGGGGTAACCCTGCGCTGGTTTGTCGGTTCCCCCGAAGAGACGGCGCCGCTGGTGGAGTACTTCACCGCCCTGCCGCTGGAGGAGCAACAGAGCTACTTCTGGTTCGGCGGGGAAGAGGGATTGGTGGTCCCCATGCGCCGCCACGTACGGCGCACACTCGAGGTGGATCGCACCCGGGTCTACGCCGTGCCCTACTGGCGCCACGGCAAGGATGAAGAGGCCTATCACCATGCGCGTCACGACGTGATGGACAGCTGAATCAGCTGATTTTGTCCTGAAATATCAAGCTCATGGTCTACCGGCCATGGGCTTGATTGCCATTGGTGCAATGCCACCCGCCTGTTCTCCCCCCCCCATTCTGGTATGCCACTCGGTTGTGCTTGCATTTGTGGCCGACAACAAGATAATGATAATCACTCTCAACAATAACAGGTGATGACGCCCCATTGCAGCTCCCTCGTCCGGGTCCCGGTGTGGAGTGCACGTCATTCACTCCATTTGCACAGCAAGGTAATCCAGATGGCAGTCTTGAACTCGGTAATGCGCGCCTTCGCGGTGGAGGCTCTCCCCACTCCTGCCGACCTGTTGGCACTTCACCCCTGTCCCGCCGATCTGGCAACCGGGATCGATCAGCACCGTCAGCAGGTTCGCCAGATCCTGAGCGGGGAAGACGATCGCCTGCTGGTGGTCATCGGTCCCTGCTCCATTCACGATCCCCTCGCCGCCCTCGATTACGCCCGGCGGCTGGCAGTGCTGGCCCACGACTATCGGGATCGGCTGCAGATAGTGATGCGCACCTATTTCGAGAAGCCCCGCACCACGGTGGGCTGGAAGGGGTTGGTGTTCGATCCCCATCTGGATGGCAGCAACGACATAGGCCATGGCCTGCTGCTGGCACGACAGCTGCTGCTCGACATCAACCAGCTGGGGCTGGCCACCGCCACCGAGTTTCTCGATACCACCTGCTTCCTCTACCTGGCCGATCTCATCAGCTGGGGGGCGATCGGTGCCCGGACCACGGAGTCACAGGTGCACCGGCAGCTGGCCTCGGCCTTGCCCTGCCCCATCGGTTTCAAGAACGGTACCGATGGCAACATCCGGGTGGCCATCGATGCCATTCAAGCCAGTGAAGCCTCCCACCTGTTTACCGCTCCCGGCAGCCAGGGCGGCATGGTGGTGATCAAGAGTGAGGGCAACCCGGCCGGCCACATCATCTTGCGCGGCGGCACCCGCCCCAATTATCACCAGAGCGACGTGGAAGAGGCGGCCGAGCGACTGGCACGGCAGGGGCTCACGCCCCGGTTGATGGTGGATTGCAGCCACGGCAACAGCCAGAAGTTGCACAAGAACCAGATCCGGGTGGCAGGAGAGCTCTGCCGCCAGCTGGGGGAAGGCAGCGACGCCATCGCCGCCGTCATGGTCGAGAGCTTCCTGCAGGGAGGCAGCCAGAAACCGGCGCCGCTGGCCGAGCTGGTGTATGGCCAGTCGGTCACCGATGCTTGCCTGTGCTGGGACGATACCCAGGCCCTGCTCGCCATGCTGGCAGAGGCCGTCGAGACACGGCGCCAGCACCCTGGTCGGGCACAACCGGACATCGCCCGCTGGCATGCCCAGCTGGCCAGTTGAGCTACCATCAGCAATAAGGCTTCCGCAACGGGAGCCTTATTATTTTGCCGATATTCCCACCCTGTCGATTGCTCGGGTCTACCGATTAAATGACCAGCTCACTCTTTTTCCATGCAAAGTACGCTGACATTCGGATCCGGCTGGAATTAATAATAAGTTGGCTCAGGTATTACCCACTGCAGGCCGCAAACCAGCAGTCTCCCCCGGTCAGGGCGGATAACCACGCGGTAAAATCCGGCAGGTTATGGAGCAAAAAAGAGACACGCCTTGCGACTGGCTTAATGCGTTTCCCATTGCCACATCGTCAGCCAGCTAATACCTGACGGGCTATATGAGTCCAGATATGGCTGACATTCCGATGATCACGATGACAACAAAAGCGTGCACAGGAAGCCATCGGTACGACCATATCCAATTAATCATTCCATCATGGGGCGACCAATTGACGTGCAGAGTGCCGGTCTGAATGCGACACAACAAGGTCGTATCAGGGGAGTTGGGGAATTGACAGAAGATATTTTTGGTGAGCACAAATAATAATGCCGCCTCATGGGCGGCATCATTCATGACTGATCCCGTGGATCAGATCAGGAAATCATTCAGATCCTTGCCCAGTGCCACTTGTTCGGCAATGGCTTTCGGCATGCGGCCCTGACCGGTCCAGGTTTTCTCCTGGCCATCTTCCTGGTACTTGTACTTGGCAGGACGCGGGGCGCGCTTGCTCTTGGTCGCACCAGCAGCGGCAGCCGGGGCGGCGGCGCTGTTCAGCAGCTCACGGGGGTCGATACCGGCCTGCTGCAGCATTTCAGTGAACTCGCTCAGCTTGCGCTGACGCTCTTCCTGTTCGGCACGCTCTTGTTCAACAGACTCGGCACGCTCGTTATATACCAGCTCGAACTTTTCTTTTGCTTCTTGCAGCTGTTCAAACGGCAATTCACGGATGGCAGCGCGCAGGCTGCGAATGTTCAGCAGAACTTTCAGAAACTCGTTCATTACTTCCTCACAGAATTATTTTTGTTTGTCACAGGGATAACACAGCTTGAGAATAGCACGGCTGTTTGATGACAACATAATGATTTTATAGCCACTGTCACTTTCTTAACAAAAAAGTGCGGCTGAATATACCGCTGACTTTATTCAGCCATTCCCCATTACGTCACACCAGCTCATCTTTTGCCATGCAATTCCCTATACCGGGTATGGCAAATAGCGCAGATGTGCCCCGTTATATTTTCCATCACAGTTGCGACCGCTATTTTACAATTGGCCACGGCTGTTAAAACCTGAGTCACCCACATGAGACTCAAGGTAGACGATTGACACTATATATTACCGGCAGCATCCGCTCGTTACTGCCGGCAATGCAGCTCTGCAACCATGATCTGATCATTCGCAGGGCGCTGGCGCCCTATTCCAGGATCAACCGCCGCCAGGGGCCGGTGATCTCGCAGTGGCCGGTTTCTGCCGTATTCTGCCACCCCAGTCGATGATAAAAGGCCAGCGCCGCCGTGTTGTGGGTCGCCACCTTGAGCGAGGCGGGCTTTTGAAAAGAGGCCAACCCGTGACTCAGCAGGGCCCGCCCCATCCCCTGCCCATGCCAGTCGGCCGAGACATACAGGTGATGAACGAAGCTTTCATCTCCCCAGATGGAGACAAACCCGCAAGGCGCTCCCCCCTGCTCGGCTACCCAGATCTGCTCACCCCGGGTCTGCTCGTCAAAATCTTCCAGCCGAAAATGCGCGGGATCGACCCAGTGAAACGTCTGCCGCCGCCCTTTGAGAAACAGCTGCGCCAACTGGGGAATATCCGTCTCTTGCATGACTCTGATCATCAAAGCGTCCTTGTCATTGTGACTGCCTGACCCCACTCTCAATGGAACACAGGCACCATGTCAAATCGCACGGGCATAATAGTCTCCCGGCGATGGCAGGGGTGTGACACACCTCTGTCCATTTCATGAACCATGGGACTATACTGCCTGAGTCCCATGTATGGATGGTTTGAGGCTCGCTGATTTATGGATAACAAGCAGATAGAAGGCAACATCTTTGTTCCGGCCCATATCGACGATGTCTGGCGCGCCTGGACAACCGAGAGTGGCCTGCGCAGTTTTCTGGCGCCGGAGTGCCTGATGGTGCCCGAACCGAATGGTCCCTTCGAAATCTATTTCAGACCCGATGCCCCGCTGGGTGAACGTGGCAGCGAAGGTTGCCGGGTGATGGCCGTCATGCCCCACGACCTGCTCAGCTTCAGCTGGAATTTCCCGCCCTCCCTGCCCCACATCCGCCTGCAGAAGACTCAGGTCAGCCTGCGGTTCGTGCCGGAAGGCCAGGGCACCCGGCTCTACTTCCTGCAAACCGGCTGGGCCAACGACCCGGACTGGGATCAGGGCTACGCCTATTTTCGCGAAGAGTGGCTGGAAACCAGCCTGCCCCGCCTGCAATACCGCTTCACCCACGGCCCCATCGACTGGAACAACCCGCCGGACAAGCAGCAACTGAAATCCCTGGCTCAATAAGAGCCCATATAAAGAAGAACACCGCCAGCTGGCGGTGTTTCTTTTTTCATGGAGATCAGACTCGGCGCACGCTGACTTATACCCCCAGCCGGTCGCGCAAGGTATACCAAGCGGCGCCGGCGGCGGTGAAGGGGATCCGGAACAGGCGGCCACCGGGGAAGGGATAGTGCGGCAGTTTGGCGAAGGCATCGAAGCGCTCCGCCTGACCGCTCAGCACCTCGGAGAGCAGCTTGCCCGCCAGATGGGTGCAGGTAACACCGTGGCCGCTATAACCCTGCATGTAGTAGATGTTGGGGCCGATGCGACCAAACTGCGGCAGGCGCGACAGGGTGAGCAGGAAGTTGCCGGTCCAGGTGTACTCCACCTTGACGTCCGCCAACTGGGGGAAGGTTTTCAGCATCTTGGGGATGATCAGCCGCTCGATGTCCGCCGGATCTCGCGCCCCATAAACCACGCCACCGCCATAGATCAGCCGGTGATCACCGGAGGTACGGTAGTAGTCGAGCAGATAGTTGCAATCTTCCAGGCAGTAGTTTTGCGGCAGCAGCGAGCGGGCCCGCTCCTCTCCCAGCACCTCGGTGGCGATCACCTGGGTGCCGCAGGGCATGCTCTTGCCGGCGAGCTCGGGCACCAGATTGCCGAGGTAGGCGTTGCCGGCCACCACCACGAAGCGCGCCTTTACCGCCCCCTTGGCGGTCTTGACCAGCGCAGGCGTGCCCGGGGTGATGCTGGTGACGGCGGACTGCTCAAAGATCTTGCCACCCTGCAAGCGGATAGCCTCCGCCTCCCCCAACGCCAGGTTGAGGGGGTGGATGTGGCCGCCGCTCTTGTCGAGCAGGGCGCCGACGTAGCGATCGCTCGCCACCACCTCGCGCACGCCGTCGGCATCGAGCAGCTCCAGCTTGTCGTTGCCCCACTTCTCCCAGCGCGCCTTCTGCGCCTTGAGCTCGTGCAGCTGCTTCTCGGTCTCGGCGGCGAACACCCCGCCCTCCTGCAGATCACACTGGATGTTGTAGCGTTTGATCCGCTCACGGATGATCTGGCCCCCCTCAAACAGCATGGAACCGAGCAGCCTGGCCTGATCCGGCGGGCAGTTCGCTTCTATGGTGTCGATGTCGCGGCTGTAGGAGTTGACGATCTGGCCGCCGTTGCGACCGCTGGCGCCAAAACCCACCCGGGCCGCCTCCAGCACCACCACCGAATAGCCCTTTTCCACCAGGTGCAGCGCGCTGGAGAGGCCGGTATACCCCGCCCCGATGACGCAGACGTCGCACTCCAGCTGTTCCGTCAACGTCGGATAGGGCGCGTGTTTATTGGCACTGGCTGCGTAGTAACTGTTTACATGTTCGGTCATGATCCCTGTTTCCTTACCGGTTCTTTTCCCAAACGAGACGATGTCTCGGCACTAGAAGTTGGCCGGGGTGTGAGCGCTGACGATGCGACACACCTGCCCCGACGGATTGCTGAAACTGTGGGGCTCGCCCGTGTCGATCACGTAGCTGTCCCCGGCGCTGAGCGGATAGGCCTGGCCCGCCACCGTCAGGATCACAGATCCCTCCAGCACGGTGCCCACTTCCTCCCCCAGATGGGTGACCTGGCCGCCGGTGTCAGTACCGGGGGCGTAGGTCTCCAGCATGAAACCGAGCTGGCGGCGGTTGTTGCCGTTGTGTACCAGCTTCATGGAGACCCCCTGGCTGCCCAGCTCGATCAGCTGCTCGGCCTTGATCACCACGCTCGGCGTACCGCCCTCCTCTTCCGCGAAAAAACGCGACAGCGGCAGTTCATAGACACTGAGCAGCTTTTGCAAAGAGGCCACCGAGGGGCTCACCTTGTCCTGCTCTATCATGCAGATGGCGCCATGGGTCAGCCCGCTCAGCTCGGCGACCCGCCGCTGGGAGAGCCCGAGCCGGCGGCGGGTCGCCGCCAGACGCTCACCCATGCTCTGCGCCACCCCTTTGCCCGTCATGGGGTTGTCGGTCATGGACTGCCAGCGCGTCTCGCCCTGTGATTGCTGCATTCGGCCACCTCCCTGTGTGCCTGTAAGGTGCCAGCTGGGCACCCGGTTAAAATAGCGAGTCAACCTGACCGGCCTGTTTGTTATCCTGCACAGCACATGCCGTTCATTATTTTGCACACCCTGCACCGCAAAAACCGGTAAAATCGCTCCAACAGCTCCATTTCTAGCACGCGAGACACAGTTTACTCAAATATATTTAACACTTGAAAAACATTTCAGCTCAATTTATGGTCTTCCTGTGCTTATTATTCTATACGGTGGCGGCACAGGATGAGCCGGCCCCCTGACCCACAATCGAGGCTTGCTATCTATGTCAGCATCACAACCCGCACTCTCCCTGATCAAATCCCTTGCCTATATAGATGGCCGCTGGTGTGAAGCCGGCGGCGGACGCCGGTTCGAGGTGCACAACCCGGCCACCGGTCAGGTCATTACCCAGGTGCCCGACATGGACGAGGGTGACACCCGCCGCGCCATCGCCGCCGCCCACGCGGCCCAGCCCGGCTGGGCCGCGCTCACCGCCAAGGAGCGCAGCAACCGGCTCTACGCCTGGTTCGAGCTCATCATGGCCAACCAGGAGGAGCTGGCCCGCATCATGACCTGCGAGCAGGGCAAGCCGCTGGCCGAGGCCAAGGGGGAAGTGGCCTACGGCGCCAGCTTCATCCAGTGGTTCGCGGAAGAGGGCAAACGCGCCTACGGCCGCACCATTCCGGGCTTCTCCAGCGATCGCCGGCTGGCCACCATCAAGCAGCCGGTGGGGGTGGTCGCCGCCATCACTCCCTGGAACTTCCCCATCGCCATGATCACCCGCAAGGCGGGCCCGGCGCTGGCAGCCGGTTGCACCATCGTCATCAAGCCGGCCGCCGAGACCCCGCTCTGTGCCTTGGCGCTGGCGGCACTGGCGGAGCAGGCAGGCATCCCGGCCGGAGTCATCAACATCGTCACAAGCCATCAGGCCGCAGCGGTGGGCAACGAGCTGTGCAACAACAAGACGGTGCGCAAGCTCTCCTTCACCGGCTCCACCCGCATCGGCAAGCTGTTGATGCGCCAGTGCGCCGACACCATGAAGAAGCTGTCGCTGGAGCTGGGTGGCAACGCCCCCTTCATCGTGTTTGACGACGCCGACCTCGACGCCGCCGTTGCCGGCGCACTCGCCTCCAAATACCGCAACGCCGGCCAGACCTGTGTCTGTGCCAACCGCATCCTGGTGCAAGCCGGCATCTACGACGCCTTCGCCGAGAAGCTCACCGCCGCAGTCAAAGCCTTCAAGGTGGGCGACGGCATGAGCGAGGGCACCCAGATAGGCCCGCTCATCAACCCGGCCGCCGCCAGCAAGGTGGCCGAGCTGGTCAAACAGGCCACCGCCGCCGGCGCCGAGCTGCTGCTCGGGGGCGAAGCCCATCCCGCCGGCCCGCTCTTCTACCAGCCCACCATTCTGGGCAAGGTCGATAAAGCCAACCCCATCCTGCAGGAGGAGATCTTCGGCCCGGTGGCGCCGCTGGTGCGCTTCGAGACCGAAGCCGAGGCCATCGCCCTGGCCAACGACACCCCATATGGCCTCGCCGCCTACTTCTATGGCCGCGACATCGCCCGCGTCTGGCGGGTGGCCGAGCAGCTTGAATACGGCATGGTCGGCATCAACGAGGGGATCATCTCGACCGAATTGGCCCCCTTTGGCGGCATCAAGGAGTCAGGCCTCGGTCGTGAAGGGGCGGCCGAGGGGCTGGAGGAGTACCTCGAGACCAAATACCTCTGCTTCGGCGGCATCCGCTAGTCAGTCACATCTTGCGCCGGCGGCCGGGCCTGCAACAGGGGCCCGCCACCCGCCAGCGCAGCCATATCAGTTCACAAGGACGAAGTGAGTGCTCCCAAGGGGGCCTCGCCACATTGAGACAGGGGCCCCCGGCCCCTCAGGGAGGAAAGATGAGTCAGTCAGCATCAAACAAGGCGTGGCAAGCGCGCCGTGAAGCGGCCGTGGTCAACGGTGTCGGCACCCTGCTGCCGGTGTTTATCGAGCGGGCGCAAAATGCCGAGCTATGGGATGTGGAGGGCAACCGCTACATCGATTTTGCTTCCGGCATCGCCGTGCTCAACACCGGCCACAACCACCCGAAAGTGGTGGCCGCGGTGCGCGCACAGCTGGAAAAATTCAGCCACACCTGCTTCCAGGTCACCCCCTACCCCGGCTATATCGAGCTGGCAGAAAAGTTGAATGCCCTGGTGCCCGGCCCCACCCCGAAGCGCACCCTGTTTCTCTCCACCGGCGCCGAGGCGGTGGAGAACGCCATCAAGATCGCCCGTGCCCACACCGGTCGCAGCGGCACCATCGCCTTCAAGGGGGGCTTTCACGGCCGCACCATGATGGGGATGGCGCTCACCGGCAAGGTGGTGCCCTACAAGACCGGCTTCGGCCCCTTCCCGGGAGAGGTCTATCACCTGCCCTTCCCGAGCGACTACCTGGGGGTGAGCGAGGCCGATGCGCTGGCCGCGCTGGATCTCTGCTTCAGCTCGGATATCGAACCGACCCGGGTGGCCGCCATCATCATCGAACCGGTGCAGGGTGAAGGGGGCTTCTACCCCGCCTCCGCCAGCTTCATGCAGCGCCTGCGCCAGCTGTGCGATCTGCACGGCATCCTGCTCATCTGCGACGAGATCCAGAGCGGTTTCTGTCGCACCGGCAAGACCTTCGCCACCGAATATGCCGGTATCGAGCCGGACATCATGACCCTGGCCAAGAGCCTGGCCGGCGGCTTCCCGCTCTCCGCCGTGGTGGGCAAGGCGGAGGTGATGAACGCCGCCAAACCGGGTGGTCTGGGCGGTACCTATGCCGGCTCCCCCATCGCCTGCGCCGCTGCCCTGGCGGTGCTGGAGGTGATCGAAGAGGAGCAGCTCAACCAACGTGCCAACGCTCAGGGCGAGCAGATCAAGGCCCGCCTGCAGCAGCTGGCGGAGCGTTTTGACTGCATCGGCGACATCCGCGGCCCCGGCGCCATGGTGGCCATGGAGCTGGTCAAGCAGCGCGATGCGGCCAGACCGGATGCCGACCTCACCAAGCGGCTGGTGGCCGAGGCGGGCAAGCGTGGGCTGGTGCTGCTGGCCTGCGGCGTGCGCGCCAACGTCATCCGCTTCCTGGCGCCGCTGACGGCCTCTCCGGCCCTCATCGACGAGGGGCTGGATCTGCTCGAGCAGGCCCTGCTGGCAGCCCAGGGCTGATCAGAACCGCAACATCCGCTCATCAGTGCAAAAAAATGCGTTTTTGCCCCCTTGATATGCTTGTCAAGGGGGCAACACGAATGCACAATGCGCCGCCGCAACAAAGGACCGACCACTTGCTGAGTCAGGTTCTTTTTTTACGGCAAACAAATCCACAACGAGGCCGGAACCGACCGGAAATGATAGCGAGATGGGTTGCCATCTCACGACACCCGCTTCTCTAGTGAGGAACACCATGGGGTATTTCACTGCTTTCCTGCCGGCCCACGCCGGTCTGCGCCGCCTCTCTGGCGCCCCCTATGCCCAGGTTGATACCGTCAGCCTGATCCCTTCGGCCCGGATTGAGGGGAAAGCACAATGAATGCCCAACCCGTCGGCCTGAAAAAAAGCCTCAAACTGTGGCACGTGGTCATCATGGGGCTGGCTTACCTGACCCCCATGGCCGTGTTTGACACCTTCGGCATCGTCACCGAGATCACCGAAGGCCATGTGCCCACCGCCTACCTGTTCGCCCTCATCGGCATGCTGTTCACCGCCATGAGCTACGGCCACCTGGTACGCAAGTTTCCCTCGGCAGGCTCGGCCTATACCTATGCCCAGAAGGTGTTTCACCCTTACGTGGGTTTCATGGTGGGCTGGGTCTCCCTGCTCGACTACATGTTCATGCCGATGATCAACATGTTGCTGGCCAAGATCTACATGGAGGCCCTGTTCCCGAGCGTGGAACCCTGGACCTACATTCTCGGTCTGGCCACCGTCATGACCCTGCTCAACCTGCGCGGCATCAAGCTGGTGGCCAACTTCAACAGCCTGATCGTCATCATGCAGTTCAGCATCATCGCCGTCTTCATCGGCCTCATCGCCTGGGGTGTCTACCATGGCGAGGGGCTCGGCACGGTGGCGAGCAGCCGTCCCTTCTTCTCCGAGCACATGAATGTGGCCCCTCTGCTCACCGGCGCCTCCATTCTCTGCTTGTCGTTCCTCGGCTTTGACGCCATCACCACATTGAGCGAAGAGACCCCGGACGCCTCCCGCGTGATCCCCCGCGCCATCGTGCTGACGGCGCTGATCGGCGGCGTGCTGTTCATCTCCGTCTCCTACTTCCTGCAACTGTTCTTCCCGGACATCTCCCGCTTCCAGCAACCGGATGCGGTGCTGCCAGAGATCGCCCTCTATGTGGGCGGCAAGCTGTTCCAGGCGGTGGTACTGGTCTGCACCACTGTGGCGGTGCTGGCCTCCGGGCTCGCCTCCCACGCCGGCGTGTCGCGCCTGCTCTACGTGATGGGGCGGGATCGCGCCCTGCCGAGCCGCTTCTTCGCCTACGTTCACCCGACCTGGCAGACCCCGGCCCTGAACGTGCTGCTGGTGGGGGTACTGGCCCTCTCGGCGGTGTCGTTCGACCTGGAGATGGCGCTGGCGCTGATCAACTTCGGTGCTCTGGTGGCCTTCACCTTCGTCAACCTGGCGGTGATCGCCCACTTCTACGTCAAGCTCGGTCACAACAAGACGCTGCGGGACCATCTGGTGTTCCTGCTGCTGCCCCTGTGCGGGGCCGCCTGCATCGGCGTGCTCTGGCTCAACCTGGAGCCGGCCTCCTTCGAACTGGGGCTGATTTGGGCCGCACTCGGCGCCCTCTATCTGCTGCTGCGGCTCACCGTGTTCCGGGTCCAGCTGCGCCGGCCCGAAACCGACGCCTCCTGAGCCTCCTTTGCGTTCACTGCGCCCGCCCTCTGCGGGCGCTTTTTTTACCCCTGTCAGCCCTGCGCAACAGCCATTTTCGCGCGTGACCTGCGTCGCTGCAGCCCCCGTCAACACTGGCTGCCAGCCCGGAGCCACAGCCCGACCTGACCCAGGTCAACAAAATCCCCCGACCGGGGCTTTTTTGCTTGTGTCCTCCCCCCCCTGAGGGCACAATACGCCGCCCCTGAGAGCCGATGTTTTTTGCAGCATCGGTTCTTCGTTTTTTAGGGGAAAACCACATTCACCAAGAGGCCGGACTTTGTACCGGAATTGATATCGAGATTGCCAGGCAATCTCCCGACGTTGTGAGGAAAAACATGGGGCATTTCACTGCTTTCCTGCCGGTGCCCGCCGGCGTACGCCACCCGTCTGTGCCGCAGACCGGCGTCCCCTGTGTCCAGCGACGCGCTGCGTCCCTGATCCCGTCCCCCTTCGCCGACCTGGCGATCGCAGAGGAGAAAGCGTGATGGCCGGTGCCAAGCTGCTCAAGACGCTCACCCTCTTCCAGGTAGTGGTGATGGGTCTGGCTTACCTCACACCCATGGCGGTATTCGATACCTTTGCCATCGTCGGTGACATTACCGAAGGCCGCGTCGCCACCGCCTATCTGCTGGCGCTCGGCGGCATCCTGCTGACCGCCTTCAGCTACGGCCATCTGGTGCGCCGCTTCCCCTCGGCGGGCTCGGCTTATACCTATGCCCAGAAGGTGTTCAACCCCTACATCGGTTTCATGGTCGGCTGGTCCTCCCTGCTCGACTATATGTTCATGCCGATGATCAACATCCTGCTGGCCAAGATCTACCTGACCGCCATGTTCCCCGGCGTCGAGCCCTGGATCTTCATCTTCGGTCTGGTGACCGTGATGACCTTCCTCAACCTGCGCGGCATCAACCTGGTGGCCAACTTCAACGGCGTCATCGTCTTCATCCAGCTCGCCATCATCACCGTCTTCCTCGGCCTGATGGGCTGGGGCATCTATCACGGTGAAGGGGCGGCGACCCTGCTGAGCAGCCGGCCGTTCCACTTCGAGTCGGCCGGCATGGTGCCGCTGTTTACCGGCGCCACCATCCTCTGCTTCTCGTTCCTGGGCTTCGACGGCTTGAGCTCGCTCTCCGAAGAGACCCCCAACGCCGGCAAGGTGATCCCGCGCGCCATCGTGCTGACCGCGCTGATCGGCGGCATCATCTTCGTGGCCGTCTCCTACTTCCTGCAGCTCTACTTCCCGGATCTGGCCCGCTTCAAGGAGCCGGACGCCGTGCTGCCGGAGATCGCCCTCTACGTCGGCGGCACCCTGTTCCAGAGCGTGGTGCTGGTGTGCACCACGGTCGCGGTGCTGGCCTCCGGCATGGCCGCCCACGCCGGCGTGTCGCGCATCCTCTACGTGATGGGGCGCGATCGCATGATCCCGGAGCGGGTGTTCGGCTACATCCACCCGAAATTCCGCACCCCGGCCATCAACGTGCTGATGGTGGGTGCCCTGGCGCTCTCCGCGGTGTCGTTCGATCTGGACATGGCGCTGGCGCTGGTGAACTTCGGTGCCCTGGTGGCCTTCACCTTCGTCAACCTGTCGGTCATCGGCCAGTTCTGGGTGCGCGAGAAGCGCAACAAGAGCCTCAAGGAGCACCTGCTGTTCCTGGTGCTGCCGCTGCTGGGCGCCGCCACCATAGGCGCGCTCTGGATCAACCTGGAGCAGAGCTCGCTGGAGCTGGGCCTGATCTGGGCCGGCCTTGGTGTCACCTACCTGTTTCTGCGCCTCGCGGTGTTCCGCATCCCCTTCCGTCAGTACGAAGAGGCGGCCGACACCCAGTAAGGACGACGAGCAGACGCACAAATGCAGAAGGGGAGCCATGGCTCCCCTTCTTGCTGTGCACGCCGCGCTCGCGGCCCCGCCCAAAGCGGGCAGGCAGATCAGCCCTGATTGATCACCGCAGTGGCGGCCGCCTTGAGCGGATCCTTGGCCACCGCCTTCACATCCTGCTGGGTCTGCTTGAGCTGCTGACCGGCCTGATTGACCTTCTGCTGGGTCCCCTGCAGCTGGCTCTTGCCCTCTTTGAGGCCAGCAGTTTTCTGGTCCAGCATGTCCGTGGTGTTCTTCTTCACCTCGGCCTTGGCCTTCTCTTTCTGCTGGCGCACCAGCTTGTCGGTATCGCAGTTGCCCTTGACCCCCAGGGTCGCGTTGAGCGCCTCGTTCTTCACCGCCTTGTCGAGGTTGCACTCGGATTTGAACACGCTCGCCTGCGCACCGGCAGACAACAGACCCAGGGACAGGGACAGACACAGCACCCATGCACGCATAACAACATCACTCTCGTTGAGGGAAGGAAAGGGGGCAGCATAGCGCCCTGACTCCCGGCTGCAAGCCGCGCGGGGGATCTGTGGCCAAACCGGCCGGGATCCCGGCCAGCTCCGACACCTCCTGTCCAATGAGCCCCGCCGTCCATGTCATCAAAGCATCACAAAAGTGTCACTTTGTCATATTTCTGTCATGGAGCCTTGGTCTAATGCGCCCGTCCATTTTCACGCAGACTGTCCCAAGAGGCTTCATGCACAGCACCCCATCTTTCGCACAACAGCAGACCCGTCGTACCGGCCCACTGTTCAACTGGCTCGCTGTCATCACTCTGATCTACCTGATCCTGGTTGCCGTCGGCGCCGTCTCCCACGGCTTCAAGGGCTTCTCCGGCGGCGCCGAGGGCGCGGCCCAGATCTTCGCCTTCGCCAGCAACCCCTTCGTCGCCCTGCTGCTCGGCATCCTGGCCACCGCCCTGGTGCAATCCTCCAGCACGGTGACCTCGGTCATCGTCGGCCTGGTGGCCGGCGGCCTGCCCATCGGCATGGCCATCCCCATGGTGATGGGCGCCAACCTCGGCACCACCATCACCAACACCATCGTCTCCCTCGGCCATATCCGGGATCGGGGCGAGTTTCGCCGCGCCTTTGCCGCCGCCACCGTGCACGACTTCTTCAACCTGCTGGCGGTGTTCATCTTCCTGCCGCTGGAACTGATGTTCGGCCTGCTGCAAAAGAGCGCCGAGGCGCTGGCCGACCTGCTGGCGGGCTCCGCCGACATGTCGATGCAGGGGATGGACTTCATGAAGCCGCTGCTCTCCCCGGCCCTCACCTTCATCGACGGCCTGGTGGCCTTCCTGCCGGGCAAAGGGCCCGCCATCGCCACCATCTGCATCGGCATCCTGCTGATCCTCGGCTGCGTCACCTGGCTCGGCAAGGTGCTGCAGAAAGTGCTGGTGGGCCGTGCCAGGGATCTGCTGCACCGGGCGCTGGGCCGCGGCCCGCTGACCGGCATCGCCTCCGGCACCCTGGTCACCGTGATGGTGCAGTCCTCTTCCACCACCACCAGCCTGATGATCCCGCTGGCCGGCGGCGGCGTGTTCAGCACCCGACAGCTCTACCCCTTCACCCTGGGCGCCAACATCGGCACCACCATCACCGCCCTGCTGGCCGCCACCGCCATCAGCGGCGCCGGTGCCAAGCTGGCGCTGACCATCGCCCTGGTGCACGTGCTGTTCAACCTGTTCGCCGTGGTGCTCATCTACGGGGTGCCCTTCCTGCGCGAGCTGCCGGTCAAGGCGGCCGAGGGGCTGGCCCGGGTCGGCAGCGAGAACAAGCTGCTGGCGCTCGGTTACGTGGCGGGCCTCTTCTTCGCCCTGCCCGCCCTGATGATGGTGGCCGCCAAGTAACGACAGAGGCCGGGGGATGCGCTGCGTCCCTCGACTCTGACTCTGGCTCAGGCTTTGCCCGTCCAGTCACATCTTGCCGCCCGCCGGCTCGCCCTCGCCCCCCGGCTGGGATAAGATGCCGCTCTCACTGCCCTCTCGGCATTTCACGACATAGGGATACCCGATGAAATTCGTTTTGATCGCGCTGCTGGTTGCCGGCGTCGCCTACTACTTCTACTCGAGCAGCAACAACAAGAAGCAGGCCGTGGAAAACGTGCGCAAGGGCGCCGAGTTCCTCGCCGCCAACAAGGAAAAACCCCTGGTGACCACCACCGCCTCCGGCCTGCAGTATGAAGTGCTGACCCCGGGCACCGGCACCGTTCACCCTACCGCCACCAGCAAGGTGAAGGTGCACTACGAGGGCAAGCTGCTGGATGGCACCGTCTTCGACAGCTCGGTCGCCCGCGGCGAGCCCATCGAGTTTGGCCTCAACCAGGTGATCGCCGGCTGGACCGAAGGGGTGCAGCTGATGGTGGAAGGGGAGAAGACCCGCTTCTACATCCCCGCCAACCTGGCCTACGGCGATCGCGCCGCCGGCAAGATCCCGCCGGGATCCGTGCTGATCTTCGACGTGGAACTGCTGGGTATTCAATAACAGTCAGACCCAATTCAGCGCCTGTTTGATCCCCCAGGGCCGGCCACTGCGCCGGCCTTGTCATGAGTAAAACCGCCTACCCTCCCTCCATCACTATCAACCAATAGTGAACAGTGCTTATTCATCAAGCTGGATTGTTAACTTCATTGTCGGGGCAGATAATGACCATATCGTCAGTGGCATGTCGCCCTGGCCCACAGTTTTCGGTGCGCCGCGCACCGGCACAACGCATATGGAGTCTGTCATGTCTATCGCCCCCGTCTGGTTCATCTCCCATGGCGCCCCGGATCTGGTTCTGCGCGACCAGCCGGCGACCCATTTCCTCAAAAATTTGCGCCTTGGCGATCTCAAGGGGCTGGTGGTCATCTCGGCCCACTGGTTTACCCGCAGCGAGCTGCAGATCAACGTCGAGCCCAACCCGGCCTTGATGTACGACTTCTACGGCTTCCCCGAGCCGCTCTACCACATCCGCTGGCCGGCCAGCAGCCCGCTCTGGCTGCAGGAGGCGGTGAGCGATCAGCTGCTGCTGGCGGGCCTGCCCGCCGAACCGGTGCGCCGCGAGCTGGATCACGGGGTCTGGTCGCCGCTCTCGCTGATGGATCCCGCCAGCAGCGTCCCGCTGGTGCAGCTCTCCATCCCGGCCAGCTTCACCCCGCGCCAGCTGTGGCAACTGGGGGAGGCGTTGCAACAGCTGCGCGCCCAGGGGATCGGCATCCTGGCCTCCGGCGCCATCACCCACAACCTGCGGGCACTGGGGCCGGAAAACTCGCCGGTGCCGGGCTGGGCCCGCAGCTTCGTCAACTGGCTGGAGCTGACCATGAGCGAGGGCGATCGGACCGCGCTGGAAGATTACCGGGCGCGCGCGCCGGGGGCGGTGGAATCCCATCCCCACGACGATCACCTGCGTCCGCTGTTTGTGGCACTCGGCGCCGCCGGCCAGGACAAGCCGGTCAAGCTGCACGACAGCTGGGATGGCGGCAGCCTCTACATGGGTTCCTACCGCTTCGGTTGAGCCCTGGCAGTGCCAGACAGCGCAAGATGGCGGGTCGCTTCCCGCCATTTTTTATGGCGCCGGCACTGACAAACTGCTGAATAGAGGTTCATTGTCCGCCGCTCTTCGGTAGAATCGCCGCTTTCGATCACCATCTGACCAGCGGGAGGGGCGCAAGCCGGCAATGAACCTTATTCGACCCCTGCTGCTGCTCTGCCTGCTGTTTCCCCTCTGCGCCCAGGCGCTCACCCTGCACAGCCGTCACTATCTGCAGAGCAGCCCGGCCCCCACGCAGGCGGCCGAACAGCAGTGGCTGGCCCGGCACCAGCTGCTGCGCGTCGGCGTGCTGCGCCACGACTACCGCCCGTTCACCATGACCGGACTGGACGAGCACTTCGAGGGGATCTCCGCCGACTATCTCGACATCGTCGCCAAGACCCTGCAAAAGCCGGTCGAACTGCGGGTGTTCGACGACAAGCGCAGCGCACTGGCGGCGCTGCGGGCGGGGGAGCTTGACCTCGTCAATCTCGGCAACCTCAGCCTGAGCGGCCCCGACCAGGCGGGCATCGCCCTCAGCCAGCGCTATTTCAGCAGTGCCCCCGTCTTCTCGGCGCTCGCCGCCGAACAGGGCCCGCTGCTGCTGCCGGGCCAGCGGGTCGCCACCGTGCAGGGCTATGTGGACGAGGCCGCCTTCAAGCGCTACTACCCGGATCTGGTGCTGGTCAACTACCCCTCCAACGTGGCGGCCTTCGATGCGGTCTTCTTCGGCCGCGAGCCGCTGCTGCTAAGCGATCCCCACTCCCTGCACTACCTCAACAGCGAGCGCTTCGACAAGATCCGGCAGCGCAGCCAGGCGCAACCCGCCATCGCGGCAGACGGCTTTCGCTTTGCGGTCTCGGCCGACAGCCCCCGGCTGCTGGCGCTGCTCAATCACGCCCTGGCCGGGGTGAGCGACATCACCCACAGCCTCATCTTCAGCCAGTGGAACGGCCCCATCCGCGACATCGTCGAGCGCCCCAGCGAGCTCTACAGCGCAGAGGAGCGCGCCTGGCTGGCGACGGCCGGCCCAGTCAGGGTGTGGTTGATGGACGATCTCTACCCCTACGGGGTGCGCGACTACGACAACCAGCTCACCGGCATGTCGGTGGAGATGCTGGAGAAGATCAGCCGGCGCTCCGGCCTGCGCTTCGAGTTCGTCAGTTATGGCTCGGAGCTGGCGCGCAACGAGGCCCTGCTCAGGGGCGAGCTGGATCTCATCGGCGCCATCTCCCGCCCGGTGGCCGAGAGCTACCGGCTGCGCCCCTCCCTGCCCTATGCCACCGACGACATCTATGTACTGGTGGCCCGCAAGGGGGATGCCTTGAGCGGCGATCTGGCGCAGCTCGCCGGCAAGCGGGTGGGCAGCACCCACTACAACCCCATCGCCCGGCGGCTCGACAGCAGCCGGGTGAGCTATCTGGAAAGCGCCGACGAGGCGATGGCGGCAGTCGACGACGGCCGGCTCGACGCCGCCATCGTGCCGCTCTATTTTGCCCAGCACGCGGTGGAGTGCGGCCGGCTCAGCCAGATCCGCATCGCCGGCCCCGCCGACAACCAGCCCATCCGGATGGGCTTTGCCAGCCTGCCCGGCAACCAGATGCTGATGGATGTCATCGACAAGACCATCCTCTCCATCGCCCCCAACGAGCTGGCCACCATGAGCTACCAGTGGCGCAACCGCAAACTGCCGGCCCCCACCTTCATGGAGCGCAACGCCCCCTACTTCTACCTGCTGCTGGCCGGCCTGTTCGCCGTCGCCCTGCTGCTGCTCTATCGCAACCGCATGCTCAACCGGCTGGCCCGCTCGGAGCAGGCCTCCCGCCGCCAGCTGGAAGAGCATGTGCGCTTCATCGAGGCGCTCGGCGAGAGCCTGCCCCACCCCATCGTGGTGCGCGACAAGGGCGGCAAGGTGATCCTCTGCAACAGCAAGTACCTGGCCATCCTCAACGCCCCCATCGAGCGGGTGCTCGGCACCTCGTTTGCTGAAGGGCTCAAGGGGCTGCTGGGTGCCGAGGCCATCACTACCCTGGAGCAGGATTTTCAGCAGGTGCTGCAAAGCGGCAGCCCCATCTTGTCGGATCGCATCTTCAGTCAGCGCGGCCCGCGCCAGTTCGTCTACCACTGGATGGTGCCCTACTTTGACTACCGCGGCGCCATCAGCGGGGTGATCAACGGCTGGATAGACATCACCGAGCGCAAGACCATGGAGGAGGCGCTGCGCCGCGCCAAGGAGCAGGCCGACCGCGCCAGCCGCGCCAAGAGCGACTTTCTGGCCACCATGAGCCACGAGATCCGCACCCCCATGAACGCCATCCTCGGCATGCTGGAACTGGCGAGCCAGGATCCCGCTCTGGCCCCCTACACCGGCGAGCAGCTGCGCATCGCCTCCGAATCCGCCAACGGCCTGCTGGATCTCATCGGCGACGTGCTGGACATCTCCAGCATCGAGTCGGGCCAGCTGACCCTGGCCCCCGAGCCGTGCGAGCTGGCGCCGCTGCTGCAATCGGTGGCCCGCGCCTTTGCGGGCATGGCCGAGCAGAAGGGGCTCAGCTACCGGGTCGAGCTGGATCCCCTGCCACGGGTGCTGATCGACGGGCCGCGCCTGCGCCAGATCGTCTTCAACCTGCTCGGCAACGCCATCAAGTTCACCGAGCAGGGGGAAGTGAGCCTGCAGGCCAGCCTCGCGGGGAGCGCGGAGCAACCCCAGCTGCACCTGCTCATCCGCGACAGCGGGGTGGGCATAGCGCCCGACAAGCTGCCCGGGCTGTTCAACCCCTTCTACCGCGCCCACGACCCCTACCAGTTCGCCGGCACGGGTCTTGGCCTCAACATCGCCCGCATGCTGTGCCAGCTGATGGGGGGCAAGATAGCGGTCAGCAGCGAGCTTGGCGCCGGCACCGAGCTCAGGATCCGGCTGCCGCTCACCCCGCTGGCGCCAGCGCCAGAGCCAAAGCTAGAGTGCGAACCCTTGCCTGCGCCGCTCGACACCGCGTCGGCCATGGTGCCCTCCCCCAAGCGGCCATCCCCCCCTGCCGCCTCCGGCCGGCTGCGGGTGCTGGTGGTGGACGACAACCACGCCAACCAGGTGCTGCTGCGCCAGCAGCTCAAGCACCTGGGCCACGAGGTGAGCGTGCGCGGCAATGGGGTCGAGGCGCTGCGAGCCATCCAGAGCCACCCCTTCGATCTGGTCATCACCGACTGCCAGATGCCGCTGATGGATGGCTTCGAGCTGACCCGCCGCCTGCGCGCCCGCGGCCATACCCTGCCTATCTGGGGCTTTACCGCCCACGCCACCGCGCGCGAGCGGGAGCGCTGCCTGGCCGCCGGCATGGACGAGTGCCTCTACAAGCCCATCGGCCTGGCCCGGCTGCGCACGGCCCTCGCCAGCCTGGAGCAGAACAGCGCCAGCGCCCTGAGTCCGGTCTGATAATCTGAGCCAGCTTGCGCTGGGCTGTGCTCCCACCCTATCCGCTCCAGCCGTGTCCGCCCCAGTCCTGCCAGCCCGATCCCCGTCACACCCTCGCATGCTCACGCCGGCCCTCAGCGCCTTCGGGCTGGAGTCTGCCAGCGGCAGGGTGTGTAATAGCCGTTTGTGTTTGGCGACGACCCGGAACCCCATGCAACTCAAACCCCTTCTCAAGGGGCGCTTTCAGCCCCACTGGCAGGCCGGCCACCATCTCATCGAACAGGTGGTCAGCTCCTGCATCACGGAGCAGCGTCTCATCCCCGAGGGAGAGCCCCTGATGCGCCAGGGTGAACCGCTGCGGGATCTGGTGCTGGTCAAGAGCGGCCGCATCGCCATGGGCCACACCGCCATGAATGGCCGCCGCTTTCAGCTCGGCACCCTGGAGTGCGACCACCAGCTGTTTGGCGAGATGGAGTTCTTCACCGGCTACCGCTGCCAGCTCGACATCATCGCCGAGGAGCCGCTGGAGGTGGCCCGCATCGACGGCGAGCAGCTGGAGCAGGCGCTGGTCGCCCACCCCAAGGTGGCGCTCTTCTTTGCCACCGCCATTGCCATCGACTATCAGGACACGGTGGATATCTTCACCTGCCGCATGCTCTACCCCATCAGCTACAACATCGCCCTCGACCTCTATCACAGCCACTGCCACCACAACCCGGTGAGCGGCTTTCGCAAGGGGTATCAGGAGGCGGAACGCTTCGGCACCACCGACCGGGTCTACCGGCGGGCGGTGAAAGAGTTGATGGATAAAGGATTGGTGGAGCGCGGCGAGGAGGGGTTGCAGATCCGCGATCTGGCGGGGCTCAAGGCCTTTCTGGAGCAGCCATAAGTCGCAGGCATCAGTTGCCGGTTAAAGACAAAAAAGAGGGGCGGTTTATACCGCCCCTCTTGCTGTTTACTCTCCCGCTCAGGCGAGACAGGGTTGGGGACGCGCCATTTTCAGCGAGGCCACCAGCATGGCGAGGATCACGCCGTAGATAAGCGGGATGGCGTACATCACCGCCTGCAGGCCGATCACCTGCTCGAACATGGCACTGATGGCCGGGCTGAACATGGCCCCCGCGCTGCCGCTGATCAGGATGTAGGAAACGTTCTTGCTCGATGCCTGGCGCACAAACGACACCCCGTAGGCGATAAAGGCGTTGTAGAGGGCCGCGCAGACAAAGCCGTAACCGTAGGTGAGGTAAGGCAGCTGGCTCAGGTTGTCGGTGGTGACGATAAGCGCCGTCATCCCCATCGCCAGCGTGATGATCACCAAGAGGAAGGTGCGGATCGCAATGCGGGTCACGATGGCGGTCGAGACCAGCGCGCCGAGCAGGGCCGCCGTCCAGTACTGGGTGATGATGTTGCCCGCCTCCTCGAAGGGGATGCCGAACTTGTTCTTCACGAACATGGGCGCCCAGGTGAGGAAGGTGTAGAGCGCCAGCATGCCGAGAAAGAGCCCCAATCCGCCGCTGATGATGCCGAGGTTCCACTCCGAGTGCTCGTTGCCGGCGCTCTCGCCGCCCGCCTCGCAGCTGCGGAAGTTGGTCAGCACCGCCACCAGCATGGTCGCCAGCGCCACCACGCCCACCGCCAGATAACTCCAGCTCCACGCCATGGCGTGGGTCAGGGTGTAGGTAGTGATAAGCGGGAAGACCACCCCGGCCACGTTGAAGGTGGCATCCTGCACCACCAGCATGGTGCTCTGCATCCGTGCCTGCCAGACGCTCACCACCAGGGTCCCTGCAATGCAGAGCCCCACCCCGCCGCACAGGCCAATCACCGTCATGGCCGCCATCACTACATAGAGCGAGCCGGTCAGATGGAGCGAAGCCGCCGCCAGCGCGATCAGGCCGTAACAGAGCAGCGTCATCCGCTTGAGGCCCACCTTCTCGATGAGGAAGAAGGCGGCAATGGTGCCCGCCAGCGCCCCGCCGTTGAGCAGGGAGAAGATGGAGGCCACCTGATTGACGTCGGCGCCGAACTTGGCGGCGATGGGGTCGATCAGCATGCCGAACTGGGTCGCAAAACCGGCCATCACGAAGTTGGCCAGGAAGCTGATGGCAGTGAGGGAGAGCTTATTGTTCATATTGGATCTCTCTTGGGGTCAGGGTGCGTGCAGGGTTGGGCGGGGCTGCGGCGCTTACAGCGCGGTGTGCAGCGCCAGCTCGATCATCTGGTTGAAGGAGAGCTGCCGCTCTTCGGCAGTGGTCTCTTCTCCGGTCAGGCAGTGGTCGGAGACAGTCAGGATGGCGAGCGCCTCGATCCCCTGCTGATGGGCCAGCCCGTAGAGACCGGCCACCTCCATGTCGATGCCGAGCACGCCGAACTTCTCCAGCGCCGGAATGAGGTTTTCGTCCGGATCGTAATAGAGGTCGCCGGTGAAGATATTGCCCACCTTGACCGGAATCGCCTTCTCCTGCGCCTTGGTAAACGCCTTGTGCAGCAGGGCGAAGTCGGCCGAGGTGGCCATCTGGTAGCCGGCGCTGCGCTTGGCGTTGGTCGGGGAGTCGGTGCCCGCCGCCTGCGCCAGAATGACGTCACGCATCTGCACGTGGCGCTGGGTCGCCCCCAGACTGCCGATGCGGATGATCCGCTTGACCCCAAAGTCGTTCACCAGCTCGTGGGCGTAGAGCACCATGGAGGGGATCCCCATGCCGTGGCCCATCACCGAGATACGCTGGCCGTGGTAGTAGCCGGTGTAGCCCAGCATATTGCGCACATTGGTCACCTCGCGCGCATCGGTCAGAAAGGTCTCGGCGATATAGCGGGCCCGCAGCGGGTCCCCCGGCATGATGACGGTCTCGGCGAAATCGCCCGGGTTGGCATTGATATGAGCGGTCATTGTTGTTGTGCTCCAGTTTGACTCGTGTGGATGAGCGCATCCTAGCCCCCACCCCCTTGCCCCTTGCAGGACAAAAGTCCTGTTGCGCCGATCGAGATCCCAGTTCCGGCAACTTCTCCCAGGCCGCCCCCGCTTGCCCCCTTCACCGCCGCTTATCGGCTCTTAATCAGTCCTGCCCCTGCGGCATACGCTGCGTTACCCGCTTAGCGATAACGCCCCTGCCCCCCAAAAAGCGCGGGGGGCCATCAGGCCCCCCGCAAACACACCGGACAAGAAAACCCCTTACTTGGCGGCGCTATCCTTCACGCACTTCTGGACAAAACTGTTCTTGGCCGCGCCAGCCAGCTTCTTGTCGACCGCCGCCTTCTCGCACTTGGCCGCCGGATCCACTGCCGCGCCAGTCTTCACGCACTTCTGGATAAAGCTGTTCTTGGCCGCACCGGCCAGCTTCTTGTCGGCTGCGGCTTTCTCGCACTCGCCGGTCGCGGCGCCGGCGGCATCTTTCACGCACTTGCCGACAAAGCTGGTCTTGGCGGCGCCCGCCAGTTTTTTGGCCGCGGCCTGCGCCTCGCACTGCAACTGGGCCGAGTCGTTGGCAAAGACCGGGTTGGCCAGCAGCACGCTGCCGCAGAGCAGGCCGAACAGGATGGCAATACGCTTCATATGACGTTCCTTATTGTGATGTGTTGACATGGTGACCTGTTTGCACAGTGATGGTTTGCAAATAGCGGTTATTGCAACAGCTGATTGTTGCCGCAGATCCCCCGCCTCGCCAGCCAGGGCCACGGAGCACAGGGCACAGGGCACAGGGCACAGGGCACCATAGCCGCACTATAGCGCCGATTGGCCAAGCGGGACTCTCCCCGGCCAGCTCAGCCTCAACAGCAAGTCAGCCCCCTCTTCTCCACGACGCTCGCCAACCCCAATAAAATCAAGGGCCATGGGAATCCAGCCCCCGCTACAGCAATTTCTTGAGCCAGCGCATAAAACGCAGATATTCCTGATAGTTACGTCAATTTTTGACTGGTTTGCGTATGAGGCTTGGGGATATGCTGGTCATTCGGCGCCTACAGCACCATCCGGGCTCCTCCTGCTGGTCGATGGAGCACATTGGAAGCTGCAATCCAAGGGCGGTAGCGTATTTTCGGATATTCAGTCTAATTATCTCCAGTGTTGCATGATAAAAATCGGCTCGGCGGCATCAGTTTTTTCATATTGCACATTGTCTGGCTGAATTCGCAGATGAACACTCCATGACTTTATTATTGTCCATCTGAAGTAAGAAATAATAATGTGCAAAGCCCGCAAATAAACGAGATTCGTTTTTATGGAACTTTAATATGTTACTAGAAAGTATTCCCCCCAGAGAGCAATCAGGAAGAGACTCTTTTTCTAGGTATCGAGCACAAGTACGTTCAGCAGCCATCGCAGCATTACAAGTTTTATCCGGTGGAGATTTCGATCGCATTTATTGTGATCTTCACGATGATATCGTGATCAGGAAAAAAGATGGCGACAACGTTAAATACATTTTCTACCAAGTAAAAACCAGAGCAAAGAAAAACCAAAACTGGACTTTATTAGAAGTTTTTGGGATGAAAAAAAGAGGTGCCATATCCGCTGATGAAATAAAGAAAAGCTTTGTAGGTAAAATGTTGATTCACACTATCACTTTCAATCAGAACCGTAACTCTGTAATATTTCAAACAAATATAAACAATGAGGATGATATTGATAATCTACTTTCTGATATTGAAGATGGAAAATTCACTGGTAAATTTAGTAAAGTTCTTCTTGAAAAATTCAATGACATTTATAAGGATGAACTAAAACTTCCTCTGTCTAACGAAGATATAAAGGCTCGACTATCAAAGTTGAAATTTGAAAATGACGTCTACCATCTAAAAGATGATGCCTCATTTTTTGGACCACTTGCACGAGCGAAAATATATGAATACAGCGAGATAGATTTAACTCACAATGAATCAACAGACATAATAATAAAATTACTTGAGTTAATATCCACAAAATCCTCTGGAGTAATTAAACCATTTACAGAGGAAAATATTGAAAAGTCCTCTTCAGTATCTATAAATGACCTTCTACCATTACTCAGCTTATCTAAAGAGGCCTATGAGCAAATTCTCAGAGGCGAAGATCCCCAAGCAATAAAATCATTATCAATAATACAAAGAACCTTATTATCCTCTGGAGCCAGTTTAGATGATGTAACCTTCTGCTCAAAATGCAAGACTGAGTGGGATATATGGTATCGAAACATTCGACATAACATATCCGAACTTGAACTGAGATATATTATCAGCTCTGTAAGAGATATAATTAATGCTGTTTCCGCAAAAAATAATAATTCACTAACCGTATCACGCCTTCATGCACCATTAAAACAGTTTCATGCTAACTTAAAAAGTGAAGCCAGATTGTATGGGCTTACGGAAGAAATGTTGCTGGGAGCTGTTTTCTCTGAAATAATAAAAGGTGGCATATGAACTTTGAGAGTTTTTTCCATCGCCTCCAAAATAATGTCATAACACTGCCACTATCCTCCCAAGAAAAATCAGAACAGTACAACCTCCTTGACAACGAAGCATTATTTCAACTCCCACTTATAAGCATAATAATATTAGTGCTAGCTAAAGATAAGAGAAAGCCGAAGGTAGCCGAGGTTGGACAATTGGTTGGTGAATGTATTGAAAGTAGCTTTTTAGGATTTAAAGGATCAACCCAACATATTGGTTGGTCAGCCAATCTAAGAATTCGAACTGTAAAATCAATGAGCTTTTTAGAAAATGCCGGTTTGATTACTATCAATAATAGAAAAGATCGGTTGCAGATAACAGAGCTGGGCAAGAAAGTTATTGATAGAGCGAACGCTTGGGATGAAAATCTTGAATATAATCTCAGCTTGATATCCCGTTCATACCGGAACATTTGTGTTTCACGCCAATTAGACTCGGAGTTAGAATGAAGCTCATAAAAATACAGATTTTCCCTAAGGGAAAAGATGGCTGGATATCTGAAGAATTATTTTTCGGAGAGCACATAACTCAAATATATGGTCCAAATGGCAGTGGTAAGACACCAATAGTTCAATCTATTTCGTACTGCTTAGGTTATCCAAATGTTTTTAGAAATGATATCTATGACCGATGCAACTATGCCATTTTGCATGTGGAAATCGAAGATAAAAAATATCAATTTAAGAGATTTTATAGTAAAGAAGAAATACATATCCATGTTATTGAGCCCAATGGAGTAACGCAGACATTTTATGATGAAGCATCACATTCAGCATTTATCTTTGAATTGCTTGGCTTTAGTTTAAAACAGCTTGTAACCGTGCAAAGCAAAGCAACTCCACCATATTTCTCATCTCTTTTACCTATCTTTTATTTAGACCAAGACGAAGGATACGGAAAATTATATTCCCCACCAAGTAACTTTATCAAAGATCAGTTTTCTGAAATGATAAGATTGGCATTCCGCCTTCCACCTAAAAATTCCGTGGATGAAAAAAAAGCAAGGAAAGATCTAAAGGACAAGTTAGATAGATTAGATAGAGAACACCAAGATATATCCAAAAAATTAACTATCGAAAAAACAAAAACAATTTACATAACTAAACAGCCAGAGGATTTAAGAAGAGAAATCCAAGGGTTTGAAAGTGAACTGGAACAATTAAAAAACGTTGGTAATAGCTATGATGACTCCATAAATATCTATGATAAAGTTATATCTAGACATAAAAAGGAGATAATACTTTTGGATGAGCAAATAGAAGTCATAACCCAGAGAGGTAATGGATTACAAAAAATCATCTCAGACATAAACACAGAGATAGAAACATTAAGTCTAAATGAAGGCGCCAGAAGAATATTTATTTCGTTTGATGAAATATGTGGTTCGTCAAACTGCCAACTTTTTTCTCAAAGTTCAAATGCATATAGTAAAAACCTTCTCTATTTAAAAGATCAACTAAAAGATCTAGAAAGAAATAGAGTCACAGAGTTATCGACTCTAGACATGCTGATAACATCCAAGGAAAATCTTGAGTGGTCAATAAAAACCATTGTCGAAGAGAGAAATGAATCAATAAACAAACCTGAATTAGCAACTTTAGTAGATGCTATATCTAGAATTAAAAATCAAGTTTTTGAACTTCAATCCCAACTTAGTGAACTTGAAAACATTGAACGTATTGAAAGTATTCTCTTTGATAAGGTCACTGTGAGAAATAGGGTGTATGATGAATACAGAGGACTATCTGAAACTAAAAGTAGACTACCTGAAATAATTAAGATAAGACTAAAGTTAAAAGATCTTTTTGTTTATTGGCTTGACTCAATACACACAACAAACATCAGCAAAGACATAACATACACGGATGAGTTTGTTCCTATTTTAGGGGTCGAAACCATCACACAACTAAAAGGAAGCACACGTATAAGGAGTGTGCTTGCATATCATGCTGCTTTAGTGGAGTTAATTTCAGAAGAAAGTGAAAAAAACCTGCGCTTTATGATACTCGACACGCCAAAGCAACATGACATAGAAAACAAAGATTTAGACGGATATATAAAATCATTAAAATCCCTCTCTAAACAAAATAATATTCAAATCATCTTTTCCACAACTGAGTATCACTACTCTGGTGACCAGCATGATGTGGAATGGAACCCAAAATTCCCCGGAGAGGACCATTTAATGTTTCTTAAGAAAAATGACCATGTTGACATAAAGAACTAGTGCTCAGAGCTAGTGATCACCAGACTCCGGTCACAAAGTCGAGCCCATAAAAGTCCTTAGTATTCTAAGCAACAGGAACGATGCATGCTCCAAATAGTCATCCCACTATAAAACCGTAGATCGAGCTTGAGTACCCTTTCCCCATCCAGAAATAAAAATCCCCCGTTGCCGGGGGATTTTTATTTCTATCGGTTATCTAAGCTCAGCGGCTTAACCCACCAAAAACGCCCTTAACCGGGCAAACTCGGCAGGCAGGTTATGAGAGAGCAGCGACAGTTCGGCATGCTTGGCCAGCGGGCCGGGTAGCGGCACATTGAGATTCAGGATCTCGTCCACCGGCCCCTTGAACTTGTGCAGAGGCTTATACGTTTGTCAGCATCTGTTTCTCTCTCTCCAACCAATACTCCCTTTCAACCCCTACCCCAGCCACAAACTCGGGATCATGAGAAACCAGCAGCAGGGAGCCCGGATAGTCGGCCAGCACTTGAATAAGCAACTGGCGCGAGGGGTGATCCAGATGGTTGTCCGGCTCGTCCAGCAGCAGCAAGTCGGGCAGTTGCGCCAGCACCATCAAGAGGCCCAGCTTTAACCGCTCGCCACCGCTCAGCCCATGGCAGGGCGCCAGGGCGCGATCGCCGCGCAGTGCGATACCCGCCAGCCGGGTTCTTGCGTCACTCTCGGAAAGTGTCAGCGCCACTGCCAGCAGGTTGGCGAGCGGACTGAGATCTCGCGCAATCAAGCTCAGCCCCTGATCGAGACAGGCCAGCCGGCCATTGATGCGGAAGCTGCCCGCCTCGGGCGCCAACTCACCGCGCAGCATCTGCAGCAGACTCGACTTGCCGCTGCCGTTGCCACCGGCCAACAGACAGCGCTCCCCCCGTTGCAGCACCAGATCTACCTGCTGATCATGCCAGCGTCTGTGGCGCGCCGCCGTGATCACCAGCGGCTGGGCCGCCCCCTTGCGATCGCTTTTCGCCGGCCATTTCATGACAAGCGGCTGCACCGCCGCCAGCGCGGCTGCCGCCTCGGCGCGCGCCTCCACTTGGGCACTGTGGCCCCGCTCGTGGCGATCCAGCACCTTGCCAAGGGATTTGCCCGCCTGTTCCGCTTTAAAATCGAGCAGGATCTTGGCCTGGGAGCCGCGCTCGCGCCGCCCCTGACTGGCCCGTCTGGCCGCCTGTTCGCGCACCTTTTGCACGCTGCGCGCCGCCGCCTTCTCACTACGCATCGCCTGCGCCAACCGGGCGCTGCGGGCAGCCTGCAGCTCCGCCTGCTGCGCCAAAAATGCCTCAAACGAGAGGCTGGCACTCTGCAGCCCCTGCTCGCCCAGCTCCAGTATCTGGCTCCCCTGATTGAGCAGGCGCCGGTCGTGACTTACCAGCAGATAGCCACCGCTGTGGCTGGCCAATCGCTGGCTCAGCCACGCGATGCCACTGGCATCCAGGTGGTTGTCCGGCTCATCGAGCAGCAGAAAGTGAGCAGGCCTCGCAAACAGCGCCAGCAGGCGCAAACGGGTGAGCTGGCCGCTGCTCAAGGTGCTGACCGGGGCATGGGCATCGAGTCTGAGGCCAGCCTCTGCCAGCAGGTCGGCAAGATCGCTGCGCAGGTTCCAGCGATCAGCCAGCCGCTCGAAATCGTCCAGGGCGCAGCTCCCCTGTTCGATGCGCTCAAGGGCCCGCAGCGGCTCGCCCCAGCCGATAAGGTCGGCCACGCTGGCTGCACCGTCATGAGCCTGCGCGGGTGCAAACTGGGACAACCAGCTGATGGGGGTCAACCACTCGATCTTGCCAGAAGCCGCGCGGCGCTGGCCCGCCAGCAATTCCAGCAGCAGGCTCTTGCCGATGCCGTTGTGGCCGATCAGGGTGCAGCCCGCAGCGGGCAAAGTGAAGGTAAGGGGCACAGTGCAGGCGCCGAAGGGCAGCTGCAAGGCGTTGATATGACATGCGATATGGGTCATCTGAACTCCTGTGGGCCAATGCGGGAGCCGCAGGCCAAGAGCCAAGCCAAATGACAGGGACACGTGTCCACAAGTGGAAAAAAGCAGAGGAATCAGCATCAACCTGTCACGGTAAGACGCACCCGATCTCCCTGGCGGGAGAGGAATCAAAAGCGGGGTGCGGACAGGTTAAATGCGCATCGGAGGAAGTACTCATATATCAAAGGAGCCAAGAGGCTAACCCGACGTATGCGGGCAGGTCAACACACATCATCTGGCTCAGATCCTGTTGTCGGCCAATCTCAGTCGCCATAAAGGCTCGTACGAAAACCACTCCTTGAGGGATAGTTCAATACCCATATGGAGCACAACTGACGAATGACATGATCTAGAATGTGCGCTCTTTTTTTATTCGGGATTCGATTATATGAAACGCGCTTTCTTCGCCGCTCTGACCATGCTGGCTGCACCTGCCATGGCCGAACAGACTGTTGCCCACCACTTCGCCACACTGGAATACCAGCGGATCATCGATGGCTGCCAGATGTATCGCCTCAATACCCCGCAAGGCGCCACCCTGCTGTTCGGACACAACTTCAATGACACCGGCGTCAATGCGGAAGGAGGTGCCTCTGCCGGCACCATGGATCTCTACTCCTACATGTATTCGGACCCGAAATATCGCAGCTACTCCCTGCGGGGCACCAATAATCTCTATCAGCCCTCCACCAGCGACTCTTATACCTTCATGACCCTTTCCGTCGGGGCCGGCAGATCACCCGACAACTTCATGTTGTCCCAGCGCAAGAACATCGAACGGGCGACCTCTTACTCCAGCGGCGATACCCAGCTCTCGATGCATTTCTACGACGGACAGGATCAGCCGAAATATGACAAGGCGATGCCGAAATATCTCTCGCTGTGCGGCAGCAATATTGCCTCCTTCGACTCATTGACCAGCCTGAGACTGCGCATCGCCAGCTCCACCATCAAGGTGCAGTACCCAAGATTCAACCAGCCTGCCGGGATCAAGGCCAGCAATGATCTGGTCAGCGAAGTCCAGCTCGCCTGGAGCAATGCCGACAACAGCGCCATCACGACCCGTCAGCATAAATACACCCGCATCTCCCGTGCCGAGAAACTCGACAAGCCGCAAGATCAGAAATTTGTCGAACTGGCCAAACTCGGCATCAACGACGACCGCTATATCGACATCAATGGCGACCAGAATCCTCTGATCTCCGGCAAGGAGTATGCCTATCAGGTGCAGTACTGCGACGATTACGACTTCTGCGAAGCGAGCCCTCAGGTGATTGGCAAAGCCAATTAAGCAGCCCGTTATCGAAGCAATAAAAATCCCCCGCACTCGGGGGATTTTTGTTTCCCGTTCACCCAGTTTGGCGAGTCACTATCTGCGCCGGCAGGCAGGGATGGGCTGCTCACCATCACGGTCACAGCAATGTCTAACAAGTGTTTATATATCAGCAGCTTATTGATTACCTGCCATTCGGGGGCTTGTAGCAGTCCCCACTCTGGGATAGCCCCTGGGAGCGTTCAGGCAGAAGGCTCGGGGTCCACCGCTGCCAGCAGCGCAGTGCCATAGGAGTTGTCTATGGTGCAGCGCCACTGCCCATCGGCTTCTTTGCGAAACACATAGGTGGCACGGCGGGTTTCATCAGTCAGGCCTCCCTGACCATCCGGGTAATTGAGCCGGGTCTCCATGATCACCAGCGCATTGTCGGCCCCCTCAATCACCTCCATTACCCCCTGATCCACCTTGAGCTGCCCCTGAAAGTAATCCGAGATGGCAGTGAAGGCACGGCGGATGGCGGGAATGCCGCGCACCACCATGCCGGGCTTGACCACCAGGGCGGCGTCCTCGGCGTAGAAGGCCATCAGGGCGTCGAAATCGCGCCGGGAGATGGCGGCGTCGCAGGTCTCGATAAGAGCACGAAGGGGATGCTGACTCATCTTCACTCCTTATGGGGCGGCCTGCCCGCCCTGCCACGGATAGAAAGCAATGGATAGAAAAATCCCCCGAGGTCGGGGGATTGGCAGTCAACTTAACCGAGCAGGAAGGCCCTTAGCGGGGCAAACTCCGCCGGCAGGTTATGGGACAAGAGCGGCAGCACGGCGTGCTTGGCGAGCGGGCCGGGCAGCGGCACGTCCAGCCCCAGGATCTCGTCCACCGACTCCTTGAACTTGGCCGGATGAGCGGTGCAGAGGAACACCCCCACTTCGTCCTCACCCAGCTGTTCGCCCAGCAGATCCCAGGCAATCGCCCCGTGGGGTTCGCACAGGTAATCCAGCTCATGCAGGCGTTTGAGGGCGTCTCGAGTCTGGGCATCGCTGCGCATGCCAGACCCTAAGGTCTCCAGCGCCCAGCCGTTGCGGCGGCACAGCTCTTCCACCCGCGGCCAGTTGTTGGGGCGGCTCACGTCCATGGCGTTCGACAGAGTAGCGACCGTCTGGTGCGGCTCCCACTGACCGGATTTCAGGTAGCGCGGCACGGTATCGTTGGCATTGGTGGCGGCGATAAAGCGCTTCACCGGCAGCCCCAGCGCCTTGGCGATAAGACCCGCGGTGAGGTTGCCAAAGTTGCCGGACGGCACGCTGATGACCGCCTTGGCACGATCGGCTTTCGGCAGCTGGGCCAGCGCCTCGAAGTAGTAGCAAACCTGGGCCAGCAAGCGGCTGATGTTGATGGAGTTGGCGGAGTTCAGGCCAATCGCCTTTTTCAGCTCTTCGTCATCGAAGGACTGCTTCACCAACGCCTGGCAGGCATCGAAGTCGCCGTCGATGGCGATGGTGCGGATGTTGCCCCCTAAGGTGCAGAACAGCGCCTCCTGCAGCGGGCTTATCTTGCCCTTGGGGTAGAGGATCACCACCTCGATCCCCTCCAGCCCGTAGAAGGCGTGGGCCACGGCGGCGCCGGTGTCGCCGGAGGTGGCGGTGAGGATAGTGATCTTGTCGTTGGTTCTGAACGCAGCCAAACACTGGGCCATAAAGCGGCCACCGAAATCCTTGAACGCCAGGGTCGGGCCGTGGAACAGCTCGAGGGCATAGGTACCATCTTTGAGCTTGACCAGCGGCGCCGGGAAGGTGAAGGCGGCCTTGACCAGCTCGTGCACCTTAGGCGCGGGCACTTCGTCCCCCAGCAGCTGGCTGAGGATGCGGGCGGAGCGCTCCACCAGCGGCAGCTCCAGCAGGGCATCGACGTCGGCCAGCGGCTCGAGCCGCTCGGGGAAGAACAGACCCTGTTCGCGGCCCAGACCCTGACGCACCGCCTGGGCGAAGCTCACCTGTTCACTCTTGTCCTTGATATTGTAAAGATTCATAGCTCGCTTCCTGTTACCCGTGCCCCGGCCATGTCGAGTTTGCAAACCCGGGCAAATCCATCTTCGTTCTGCACGAAATGTGCATCCATCCAATCTTTCATCCGCTCGGCCTGGGCCAGATCCTTCATCACCACGAACACGCTGGGGCCGGAGCCCGAGATGCCGGTGGCCAGCGCCCCGTTCTGGGCAGCCTGGGCCCGCACTTCGGCAAAGCCTTCAATCAACGCCGCGCGGTAAGGCTCGGCAATCACGTCTTTCAATACGCTCGCCGCCAGCCCCTCCTGCCCGGTGTAGCTGGCGTGCACGAAGGCGGCCAGCCGGCGGCCATAGGTGAGGCAATCCTGCCGGCGATACTGGGCCGGCAAAATAGCGCGGGCAGCGGCGGTGGAGACCACTGTGCCCGGGTAGCAGACCACCCAGTACCACTCGTCGAACACCGGAATGCCCTGGCTGATGACGCCGTGCTCTTCCAGCACCAACTGCATGCCGCCCAGATAACAGGGGGCGACGTTGTCGTAGTGGACGGAGCCGGAGATCTTGCCTTCCATCTCCCCCATCAGCAGCAGCAGGTCATGTTCATTGAGGGGCGCGCCGTGAAAAGCGTTGAGCCCTTCGAGTGCCGCCACCACGCTGCAGGCGCTGGAACCCAGGCCCGAGCCCACCGGCAGGTTCTTCTCCAGCACCATTTCGAGCGGCTTGAGTTTGATGCCGCGCTTCTCCAGCGCTTCGCCATAGGCGAGCCAGCAGTCATGGAGGATGTTCTTTTTCGGGTCAGCCGGCAACTTGTGGGCGTAACGGCCCACGCTAGAGAGGGCAAATGCCGTATCGGCCGCCTTGACCTGGACGCGATCCCCAAGCAGAGAGCCATCCACGGGGGCGAGCGCCGCCCCCAGTACATCGAATCCCACGCTCAGGTTGGCGCTGGAGGCGGGGGCATAGGCCACCACGCTGCCGCTCTGGTACATGTCTGAACTCATGCTTACAACTCCTGCTTCCAGTTCTGGGTGCGCAGCACGTCGGCAAAGACGCCCGCGGCGGTCACTTCGGTACCGGCGCCATAGCCGCGCAGCACCAGCGGGATCGGCTGGTAGTAGGTAGAGAAGAAGGCGAGCGCATTCTCCCCGTCTTTGACCTTGAACAGCGGCTCGTCGGCACCGACCGCCTTGATGGCGACCTTGCACTTGCCACCCTCGATGGAACCCACGTAGCGCAGCACCTTGCCGTCACGCTGGGCCGCCGCGAACTGGTCGCGGAACCAGCCATCAGCCTCCGGCAGGCGGGCCATGAAGGCTTCCACATCGCCGCTCACATCAAAGCCTGGCGGCAGCGCCTGCTCCACTTCCACATCGGAGAGCTCCAGCGCCATGCCGGCCTCGCGGGCCAGGATCAGCAGCTTGCGGGCCACGTCCATGCCGTTGAGATCGTCGCGCGGATCCGGCTCGGTAAAGCCGTTGCTGCGGGCAATCTTGGTGGCATCGGAGAAGGCCATCCCTTCGTCCAGCTTGCCAAAGATAAAGGAGAGCGAACCGGACAGCACGCCGTCGAAGGCGCGCAGCTTGTCGCCGGCCTTGATGAGGTTCTGCAGGTTCTCGATGACCGGCAGGCCGGCGCCCACGTTGGTTTCATACAAGAACTTGCGGCGAGTCTGGCGGGCGGTGCGGCGCAGCGCCTTGTAGTAATCCAGCGACCCGGTGTTGGCTTTCTTGTTCGGGGTGACCACGTGGAAACCGGCGGCGAGGAAGTCGGCATACTGCACGGCGATGGCCTCGCTGGAGGTGCAATCGACGATCACCGGGTTGATGAGGTGACTCTCTTCCACCAGCTTTTGCACCGCTTCCAGGCTGAAGCTGTCACGGGCCTCCACCAGCTGTTCACGCCAGTTGGCGAGGTTCAGCCCATCCTTGTTGACCGCCATCTGACGGCTGTTGGCAATGCCCACTACCCGCAGGCCGGTGCCCTGCTCGGCCAATACCGGCTGTTGGCGAGCAATCTGATCCACCAGGGCCGCGCCGACACCGCCAACGCCGACCACGAACAAGTCGATGAACTGCTGGCTGCCGAAGAAGTTCTGGTGGCAGGCCTTGATGGCTTCGGCCACCTTGCGATCCCGCACCACCGCAGAGATGGAGCGCTCGCTCGAGCCCTGGGCGATGGCGACTATGTTGATGGAGGCTTGTGCCAGCGAGGTGAAGAAGCGGGCCGCCATCCCCTTGCTGGTACGCATGCCGTCACCGATGAGGGAGATGATCGCCAGATCCTGCATGATCTCGAGCGGATCCAGCAGCTGGTTCTTGAATTCGAGCTCGAACTCGCGCTCCAGCACCTTGCGGGTCTTGTCGCAGTCATAGCTGTGGATACAGAAGCTGACGCTGTACTCGGAGGATGACTGGGTGATGAGGACGATGCTGACCCCGGCGCGGGAGACGGCGGAGAAGATGCGGCCGGCCATGCCCACCATGCCCTTCATGCCAGGGCCGGAGACGTTGAACATGCACATGCCGGAGAGATCTGAAATGGCCTTCACCTTCAGGTCGTCATCCCCCTGCTCGACACCAATCAAGGTGCCCGGCCCCTGCGGGTTGAAGCTGTTCTTGATGAGGCAGGGGATGTGGAACTGGGCCACCGGCGCGATGGTTTTCGGGTGCAGTACCTTGGCACCGAAGTAGGAGAGCTCCATCGCCTCCTTGTAGGAGAGGGTTTTCAGCAGATAGGCGTCCGGCACCAGGCGCGGGTCGCAGTTGTAGCAGCCCTCGACATCGGTCCAGATCTCGCAGCACTCGGCATCGACGCAGGCGGCCAGCACGGCGGCGGAGTAATCCGACCCGTTACGACCCAGCAGCACGGTTTCCCCCTTGTCGCTGCCACCGGTGAAGCCCGGCATCAGGTAGAGGCAATCGGAGCGCAGGCCCTTGGCGGCGAAGCGCAGGCGGGAGGCTTCGATGTCGACGTGAGCCTCCAGATAACCGCCGTCGGTCACCAGCAGCTGCTCCGGCACTATGATGTCCAGCTCGAGGCCACGCACCCGCAGCAGCTCGAGCATGAAGGCGATGGAGAGATTCTCGCCCCGGCTCAGGATGCGGGCCTGCACGTTGTCCGGGCAGAGCCCCAGTAGACGGATGCCCTGCATCAGCCGCTCCACCTGATCCAGTTCGCTGGTGAGACGAGACTGCAGCGCCTTGTCATCCAGCGCCGGATAGGCTGCCTTCAAGCCAGCCAGCAGGCGGGAGAAGATACCGTTGATCTCGAACAATGTGCTGCTGGCATCCATGCCGCGGCTGGTCTGCTCCACCAGAGCCACCAGGTGGTTGGTCACCTTGGCCGGTGCCGACAGCACCAGGGCAACCTGGGATTGGCCGTGGGTATTCACCGCGATATCGGCGACCCGTAAAAAACGCTCTGCATCGGCCAGTGACGACCCGCCAAACTTCAACACTCTCATCGCTTTCTCTCCCTGTGATCCTTGCAAATTTGCCCGAAAATGGTTCTGAAAATCATCCAACAAAAAGGCCCGTACTGGGTGGGTACGGGCCTTTTCTGATTTCTGTGCTTGTTCGTCAGCGCATCAACCGGCCCCAGTGCCACCTGTGGTGGTACCGGTAATAATGGTGGTGGTGATGACGTTGGTGAATAACTGCATGACGAACACTCTTGAACGAAGCTGGCTTTTAGCAATACCGCGCCGGGCGCAGGGCTGTCAACCTAAACCTCTTTGCCAAGTTTGCGGGCAAGGTCTTTGCAGAGCAGGTGGAGCATATTCAAATCCCGCTGCGGCAGCATGGGCACTCGGTCCATCACCCATTGATGCAGTTTTTCATCCTGCGAAACTCCGAGTTCACCGAGAATTTCTGCTGTTTTGCTTTTCAGCACCCGAACCTGTCCGGCGTTATCAACATTTTCTGCTAGCACCTCGGGCTCATCGAGCAACTGGCTCAACTCGTAGGCGTACAGCATGATCGCCTGTCCCAAGTTCAGGGACGGGTAGCTCACCTTGAGCGGCAGATAGCTGATGAGGTCGACCTGGGCCAGCTGCTCGTTGGAGAGCCCCGACTCCTCGCAGCCAAACACGATGGCGACCTTGTCCAGCGATGGCTTGGCCTTGATCTGGTCGCGGATCTCGGCCGGAGTGAGGTAGTGCTGATAACGGCCGCGCTGGCGGGCAGTGGTAGCCACCACCAGCTCCATGTCGGCCAGCGCCTCTTCCAGGGTGTCGAACGCCTCGGCCTGGGTCAGGACCTCCTGCGCACCATGGGCCACCCAGCTCGCCTCCTCCTCTTCGTGCACCCGGCTTGCCACCAGTCGCATGGCATCAAAGCCCATGGTTTTCATGGCGCGGGCGGCAGCGCCCACGTTGGCCGGGCGGGCGGGGGCCACCAGCACAAAATAGAGTTTCATCGGGTTTTCTCCTGGGCAGGGCCGAACGCGCAAACAACAGCGGAATATCGGCAAAACAGGGGCGCAATCTACCGTTTTCACCCGGAAATTGCCACTTGAACAGACGTTTGAATGTTGCCATAGTGGCCGGGAATGTGAACAAATTGCAGCCAATCCCAGGCGCCATCGGCCCGACAGATCACAAGGAAGAGAGAGATGCAGCAGCCATTGGAACAGGCCGTCGCCGAGACGATTCTGCAACGCTTCGAGTCGTTTTACAGCCGGTTTCTCGAAATCACCCAGGGCAGCAAGAGTCGCTTCGAGAACAGCGACTGGCTGGGGGTGCAGCTCGCCGGGCGCGAGCGCATTCGCCTTTATGATCATCACGTCGGCGCCACCACGGCGCTGATCAAGCAGATGATGGGGGCAACCCTGCCAAGCCAGGCCCTGCTCAAGCAGGTGAAGGGGGCGTTCAGCGATCTGCTGCCCAAGTGCGAGAACTTCGAGGTGGCGGAGTCCTTCTTCAACTCCGTCTATCGCCGCATCTTCCGCCATCGCAACATTCGCGACGAGAACCTCTACATCCATCCATTTCGCAGCCGGGGAGAACACCCCGACCTGAGCGCCCTGCTGCGCATCTATCGCACCGACCTCGCCCACCTGCCGCAGACCCTGAGCCAGCTGCTGGGGGATTACAGCTTTACCCTGCCCTATGAGGACAAACAGCGGGATATTGTCGACATCCAGCGCCATCTTGCCGAGAACGGGCCGGCCATCCTGCACGATGAGCCGTTCGCCATCGAGCTCCTCAAGGAGGTGTTCTACCGCAACAAGGGGGCCTATCTGGTGGGGCTGATCCGGGTCAAGGGGCAGGTCTTCCCCTTCATCCTGCCGCTGCTCAGCACCGGTCAGAGCATCTATGTGGACACCGTCATCTTCGAGCCTGAGCTGGCCTCCATCGTGTTCGGCTTCGCCCGCGCCTACTTCATGGTCTATGCCCCCGTGCCGGCGCTGTTCGTGCTGTTCCTGCGCCAGATCATGCCCCACAAGCCGGACTACGAGATCTACAACGCCATCGGTTGCCAGAAGCACGGCAAGACCGAGCTCTATCGCCACTATCAGCAGCACCTGGCCCAGAGCCGGGAGCAGTTCGTCATCGCCCCCGGCATCAAGGGGATGGTGATGAGCGTGTTTACCCTCCCCTCCTATGACGTGGTGTTCAAGGTGATCAAAGACGAGTTCACGCCGCCCAAGGATGTGAGCCACGAGCAGGTGAAGGCGAAATACCGGCTGGTAAAACAGCACGACCGGGTTGGCCGCATGGCCGATACCCAGGAGTTCACCAACTTCGAGTTTCCCCTCGATCGCATCTCGCCGGAGCTGTTGGCCGAGCTCAAGACGGTGGCCCCGTCTGCGTTGACCCTCACCGACGACAAGCTGGTGATCAAGCACCTCTACACCGAGCGCAAGATGATCCCGCTCAACCTCTATCTGGACAAGGCGGACGAGCAGCAGACCCGGCTCGCGCTGGAGGAGTATGGCAACGCCATCAAGCAGCTGGCGGCGGCCAACATCTTCCCGGGCGACATGCTGTTCAAGAACTTCGGGGTCACCCGTCACGGCCGGGTGGTGTTCTACGACTACGACGAGATCTGCTACATGACGGAGTGCAACTTCCGCCAGATCCCGCCGCCCCGCTACCCCGAGGACGAGTGGAGCGCAGAGCCCTGGTATTCGGTGGCCCCCAACGACATCTTCCCCGAGGAGTTCGCCACCTTCTTGCTGCAAAAACCCCAGGTGCGCGACATCATGATGCAGCTGCACAAGGAGCTGTTCGATGCCAACTACTGGAAGATGCTGCAGAGCAACATCAAGGAGGGGGTATTCGAGGATGTCTATCCCTATCGGCGCAAGAAGCGCTTCAAGTTTCAACGGGGGGGCTAGCCTGTCCGGGAGCCCAGTTGCAAAAGGGAGTGCAAATAGCAAAAGGGACGCCGTAGCGTCCCTTTTGCGTTGGGCCGTCAGCTCGCGCTACGACAGCCCCTGACAAAACCGTCAGTTACTTGGCGGCAGGCATGGCATCGAAGGTGAGCAGCGCCGCCTTGTTGGCGTCGCTCAATACCAACTGCTGACCGCTGATCTGGAAGCTCGCCACTTTCTCCAGCTTCTGCAGATAGAGCATCTCCTTGCCGGCCAGATCGCCCATGCACATCATGCGGGTCGAACCCATGGGGCCCAGCGCCAGCACGCCGTCACCCTGCTGGGTGATGGCGCCGAAATAGCGGTTGCAGCCGCCCTTGCCCGCCACCTTGTCACCGGCGACTTGCAGGGTAAAGGTGTCGCCGCTCGCCCCTTGCAGTTGCCAGGTGGAAGCTTGCAGTTGAGTCAGCTTGGAACCAGTTGCCATGGCGCAGCCTCCCAGGGCCAGTACGGCCAGCAGAGTCAGTTTTTTGTTCATGGGTTCACCTCTTGATATCAGCAAAATAGGGGAAGAAACATGGTGATGGGGGCCTGTGTATCATGAGAGCGGAGCAAATCAAAACTGTTTTATTGTGATCGGGGTTCCCTTTACTACCAGCTGGCATGTGCCATGCTTGTATTCCTGTTCCGGACCCAGGGAGGGGAAAAGAATGGTCAAATCATCCGTCATCGCACTCGTCTCATGCCTCAGCCTTACCGCCCAGGCCGCCGACTGGGATTTCCTCAAGAACGACGCCAACAGCCAGCTCTACGTCAAGAGTTACTCCGGCGTGCTGCTCGACAATCAGACTCATCACAACGACAGTTTCGATCTCTGGCTCATCAATACCGGCTATCAGTATCCGCTGCACGATGGCGTCAGCCTCTACATGGAAGCAGGCCCGGCCATCGGCCCCAGCAGCGAGCAATCCGGCTACAACCTGAGCTCGGGGGTGCGCTATCAGCTCTCCCCCATGCTCAACATCGGCAGCCAGCTCAAACAGCTGGAAGTGAACAAACCCAGCACCCTGCTGGAGCTCAACACCAGCCTGCTGCTGACCCCGCAACTGGCCATCACCGCCAATTACGGTGTCAGCGCCTTTAGCACCGAACAATCCCTCAGCGTCGGGGTCGGCTTCAACTTCTAGCGGGATCAGATCAGCCGGGTGGCGCTCACCAGCACGCCGTTGAGATCGGCGTAGACGTAGTCACCCGGATGTATGGTCACCCCGGCAAACGACACCACGGCATCCAGTTCCCCTTGTCCCCGCTTCTCGGTTTTGACCGGACAGGGCGCCAATGCCTTGACCCCCAGCGCCAGTGTCGCCAGCGTGCCCACGTCGCGCACGGCGCCGTAGATCACGATGCCTTCCCAGCCCTGCTCCGCCGCCTTGATCGCCAGCTGATCGCCGAGCAGGGCGCGGCGCAGGGAGCCACCGCCATCGATCACCATCACCCGCCCCTGCCCGGGCCGGTTGACCAGCTCCCGCACCAGGCTGTTGTCCTCATAGCAGGAGAGAGTGACCGCCTGGCCGTGAAACAGCGCCTTGCCACCAAAATTTTGAAACAGCGGCTCCGCCACCTGCAGAGCATCGCCGTACTCGTCACAGAGATCGGGCAGTAGATCCAGCATCATAAGTCTCCTTCCATGGACATGAATTCGCTCATTCTTTCATCAAGCAGAGTCCCTGACAATCCAGTGGGATTCAATTCTGCCCAGATGGTGTGGCTCCCCCTCCAGCAACACCGGCAACAGCCAGAGCTCCCCCTGATCCACCCAGTAGATGGCATTCTGGCCAAAGCGGGCCGCCAGCCGGATGGCCTCGCTGCGCGTGGAGGCCAGCAGCAGCGACGACTCCTGCCAGCTTTCATCCAGCGAACTGCCCCGGCAGGGCCCCATCACCAGCCAGCGAGGAACCGCCGCAATGGCCCGCCACAGGGCCCGCTGACGGTGGGTATTGCGACGCATTCCCAGCTGGCGGCTGGCAGGATTCCAGGCCGTCACAATGGCGTAGGCAGGCCATTTCGGCGCCGAAAAGGGTGCAATAAAGCAGATTTTTCTGTAGTTTTCCCACAAATTCATGTCAACCACATGTTACATTCCATTACATTTTATAGGGGCGAAAATGGGGGCAACCCCAAGTATCATGCTGTGAACTCAGGGTTTGACCTATATCAAACCAGAGTTAAAAAGTTGCTATCTGACGGCAAAGAGTGTTGTTATGCGCCTGTTAACTGATAAAATGCAGCCACTTTTGTAATGGACTACCTTTCCAGGCTTCTCTCGATCAGACTTATTGAGAGCCTATGTGTGGCACAGGGATGTTTGCCAACGCTGATGCCAAATTCGCGATAATCCGACCTGACATTCATACCCAGGATGACGTAATAAATTTTCAGGACCGGTCGGGTAACGCCAAAGAGTGTTAAAATTTAGATAACTAACTGATAAGAATCTGGGAATACTCATGCAAACACCACACATTCTGATCGTCGAAGACGAACTGGTCACTCGCAATACCCTGAAAAGCATCTTCGAGGCAGAGGGCTATATCGTGCTCGAAGCCAACAATGGCGACGAGATGCATCAGGCTCTGACTTCCCACACCATCAATCTGGTGATCATGGACATCAACCTGCCGGGCAAGAATGGCCTGCTGCTGGCACGCGAGCTGCGTGAGGACGACAACATCGCCCTGATGTTCCTGACCGGTCGTGACAACGAAGTGGACAAGATCCTGGGTCTGGAGATCGGTGCCGACGATTACATCACCAAGCCGTTCAACCCCCGTGAGCTGACCATCCGTGCCCGCAACCTGCTGAGCCGCACCATGAACGTGGCCGCCGGTGGCGAAGAGAAGAAACTGGTGGAGCGTTACCTGTTCAACGGCTGGGCTCTGGACATCAACAGCCGCGCCTTGGTCAGTCCGGCTGGCGACATGTTCAAGCTGCCGCGCTCCGAATTCCGCGCCATGCTGCACTTCTGCGAAAACCCGGGCCAGATCCAGACCCGCGCCGAGCTGCTCAAGAAGATGACCGGCCGTGAGCTCAAGCCCCACGACCGTACCGTGGATGTCACCATCCGCCGCATCCGCAAGCACTTCGAGAGCGTCAACGACACCCCCGAGATCATCGCCACCATCCACGGCGAAGGCTATCGCTTCTGCGGCGAGCTGGAGCAGGAGTAATCCTCCCTCTCCCCGAGTTGAAAAGGCGCCGATGGCGCCTTTTCCATTTCTGCGCCATCCAGCTTGGTCAAGCTGGCACTCTCGCCGGCATCAAAAAACAGACAACAAAAAGCCCACTCGCAGGAGTGGGCTTTTTGCATGAAGGCTGGAGCGGGCAGCGGGAATCGAACCCGCATCATCAGCTTGGAAGGCTGAGGTAATAGCCATTATACGATGCCCGCCTGGCATCAAAACTTGCTTGGTGTGATGGGGAAACCCCACGACAGACAGCCGTTTCGGCTGAGGTGACAACGGCCTTGACCGTTATCTGGAATTTGGAGCGGGTGATGGGAATCGAACCCACGTATGCAGCTTGGGAAGCTACCGTTCTACCATTGAACTACACCCGCGTCAGGGCATCTACTATATGCATTTTGCCGCCGAGCGCAATCACCTCGATGCGGTTTTTTACCGTAAATCAATCTGTTCGACCAACTAATGAGCAGCAAGCCGCTTTTTCAATCAACCGTTTTCACAAGCCGGAATTTACAAGGTTGCCAAGCCTGGGGGGCGAGGATAGTCTTGCGCCACTCGACGCGAGGATGGTGGTAATGGATAAAAAAACGCAAAAACGACTCTATGGCTGGTTGCGCAATCAATCGAGCCACGGCCGGCGCTGGATCGGCCTCTCCATCGGCTTTGGCCTGGGGCAGGGCATCCTGATGGTGGCGCAGGCCTGGCTGCTGGCCACCCTGCTGCACGGTTTCATCATCGAGGGCACCACGCCGGCGCAATCCATTCCCCTCTTCATCGCCCTGCTGCTGGTCACCCTCGGCAAGGCGGTGCTGGCCTATGGCCGTGAAGTAGCCAGCTTCAAGGCTGGCAGCGCGGTGCGCCAGGCCATCCGCGAGCTGGTACTCACCCGCCTCGGCCGGTTGGGACCGGCCTACATCCAGCGTCGACCGGCCGGCAGCTGGGCCAGCCTGCTGCTGGAGCAGATTGAAAACATGCAGGATTTCTTCTCCCGCTATCTGCCGCAGATGGCGATTGCCGTGTTCATTCCGGTGGTGATCCTGGTGGCCGTGTTCCCGGTCAACTGGGCCGCCGGCCTTATCCTGCTGGGTACGGCGCCCCTCATTCCCCTCTTCATGATCCTGGTGGGGGTCGGCGCCGCCGATGCCAACCGCCGCAACTTCCAGGCGCTGGCCCGTCTCTCCGGCCACTTCCTCGATCGCCTGAAGGGGCTGCGCACCCTGCAGCTCTTCATGCGCACCCAGGCGGAAGGGGATGCCATTCGCGATGCGTCGGAAGATTTTCGCGAACGCACCATGGAGGTGCTGCGCCTTGCCTTCCTCAGTACCGCCGTGCTGGAGTTCTTCGCCGCCCTCTCGGTGGCGCTGGTGGCCGTCTACTTCGGTTTCTCCTATATCGATCACCTGAACTTCGGCCACTATGGCAGCAAAGTTACCCTGTTTACCGGCCTGTTCGTGCTGTTTCTGGCCCCCGAGTTCTACGCTCCGCTGCGGGAACTCGGCGCCCACTACCACGCCAAGGCGCAGGCCATCGGCGCCGCCGAACAGCTGCTGGAGTTCCTCGAAGCCGAGGTGACGGAACCCGCCTCAGGCCATGCGCCCTTCCATGCCGACGCCCCCATCAAGGTAGAAGCCAAAGGCCTTGAAGTGCTGAGCGCCGAGGGCAAGGTGCTGGTCGGCCCCATCGACTTCACCCTGGCGTCCGGCTCGCGCACCGCCCTCATCGGCATCAGCGGCGCCGGCAAGAGCTCGCTGGTCAATGCCCTGCTCGGCTTTGCCCCCTATCGCGGCGAGCTCAAGGTCAACGGCCAGGAGCTGGCCAACCTCGACATGAGCCAGTGGCGCCGCCAGCTGGGCTGGCTCTCCCAGAACCCGCAGCTGTTCCATGCCTCGCTGCGTGACAATCTGTTGCTGGCCAACCCCGCTGCCAGTGACAGCGAGCTGGAGGAGGCCCTGAAACGGGCTCAGGCGTGGGAGTTTGCCATGGAGAAGGGGCTCGACTATGCGGTGGGGGATCAGGCCGGCGGCCTCTCGGTCGGCCAGGCCCAGCGCCTCGCCCTGGCCCGAACCCTGCTCAAGTCCACCCAGCTGATGGTGCTGGACGAGCCGACCGCCAGCCTGGATCGCCACTCCGAGCGGGCCATCATGACCACGCTCGAACAGGCCGCCGCAGGCCAGACCCTGCTGATGGTCACCCACCGCATCGACCAGCTCACCAAGATGGACCAGATCCTGGTGCTAGAGCGTGGCAAGCTGGTGGAGCAAGGCAGCTTCCAGCAACTGAGTACCGCGCAGGGGCCGTTCGCTCGCCTGCTCTCCCAACGTAACGAGGGTTCTCTCGATGACTGATCTCTTGCCGTTTCTGCGCCTCTATCGCCAGCACTGGCTGAGCCTCTCCCTCGGCCTGCTGCTGGCCCTGGTGACCCTGGTCGCCGGGATGGGACTGCTGTCGCTCTCCGGCTGGTTCCTCTCCGCCGCCGCCGTGGCGGGGATGGCGGTCGCCAGTCGCGACACCTTCAACTACATGACGCCGGCTGGCGGGGTACGCTTCTTCTCCATCATCCGCACCGCCGGCCGCTGGGGTGAGCGGGTGGTGAGCCACGACGCCACCTTCCGGGTGCTGACCCGGTTGCGGGTCTGGTTCTGGCAAAAGCTCTCGCCGCTCTCCACCGGCGCCCTGGCAGGCTTTCGCCAGGCGGATCTGCTCAACCGGCTGGTGGCCGACATCGACGCCATGGACCACGTCTACCTGCGGCTGGTCACTCCCATAGGTGCGGCCCTGCTCAGCACCGCCGGTCTGGTGTTCTTCCTCTCGCTGTTCGATGCCGACCTGGCCCTGATACTGGGCGCCATCCTGCTGTTCGGCATGCTGGCCCTGCCGCTGGTGTTCTACTTCCTCGGCCGCCAGCCCGGTCGCCAGCTGATCGCCGAGAAGTCCAACCTGCGTGCCCGTCTGGTGGACTATCTGGATGGCCAGGCCGAGCTGCAGATGTTTGCCGCCGCCCCCCGGGCGCGCGACGAGCTGCAGCAGGCCGAGCAGGCGTTGATCCAGGCCCAGGCCCGCATGGCCCGGGTAAGCGGGCTGGCCAACTGCTCGGTGCAACTGCTGAGCGGCTGGACCCTCACCCTGATGCTGTGGCTGGCCGGTCACGGGGTGGCAGGCGCCGCGCCGGATCCCATCACGGCACTGATGGTATTCGCCACCCTGGCCAGCTTCGAGGCGCTGATGCCGCTGGCCGGTGCCTTCCAGCACCTCTCCACCAGCCTCACCTCTGCCCGCCGCCTCAACGAGATCCTGCAAGAGGCCAAGGCCCCCGAGTGGGGCCACGAAGAGCGCCACGCGCCACAGGGGGCGTTGCAGATAAGCGACCTCTACTTCAGCTACCCAGGCAACCCGCAGCCGGTGCTGCGCGGTTGCACCCTGCAGTTGCAGGCCGGTGAAAAACTGGCGCTGCTGGGCCAAACCGGCTGCGGCAAATCGACCCTGATGGGACTGCTGACCCGCGAATGGAACCCGCAGGCCGGCAAGATCCTGCTCGATGGCAAGCCGCTCACCGACTACAGCGAAGGGGCGCTGCGCGCCTCCCTCTCGGTGGTGAGCCAGCGGGTGCACCTGTTTGCTGATACCCTGCGCGGCAACCTCAAGCTGGCCGCCCCCCATGCCAGTGACGAGCAGCTGGTGCAGGTGCTGACCCAGGTCGGCCTTGCCAATCTGCTGGAAGATGACAACGGCCACAGCGACAGCGGGCTCGATGCCTGGCTGGGGGATGGCGGTCGGCCGCTCTCCGGTGGCGAGCGCCGCCGCATCGGCATCGCCCGCGCCTTGCTGCACGACGCGCCGCTCTGGCTGCTGGATGAGCCGACCGAGGGGCTCGACAGCCAGACCGAGCGGGAGATCATGGATCTGCTGTTCAAGCTGGGGGCGGATCGCACCCTGCTGCTCATCTCCCACCGTTTGCTGGGGCTGGAGCAGATGGACCGGATCGCCCTGATGGAAGAGGGGCAGATCCGCCTCTGCGCCCCCCATCAGACGCTGCTGGCGGACGACTACTACCGCAGCCTGTATCAGCGGCTGGCACCGGCCTGATGAGCAACGAGAGAGGGGCGCCCGGTGCGCCCTTCTCTCATGACACCGGGCCAGTCATCTTTGCCGGCAGCGTGCAGCTGCACGGGCAACACACGGCCGGATCCTGGTCACACCCCGCCCATACGGCTAAAAATGGGGCTGGTCGACACCGTCGACTGGCCCCTATAATGGCTCCTTCGTTATTCCACAAGATGCCGACATGGAGCGCCTGCGCCTTGCTACTGTCCTCATCACCGACACAAGATACGAGACGATGAAACGCCTGATCCTGATGATGCCCCTGATTGCCTCCGGCTGCGCCGACTTTGCCTTCAACAGCAATCTGGACAAAGAGAACTTCGACGAGTACTTCAAGCCGGGCAGCGTTCAGATCTATGAACAGGGCCAGCTGGCCGATCTCAACTACCTCTATCTCGGCACCGTCGAAGGGGAGTCCTGCCAGAGCGATGCCAAGCAGCCGATCCCCAACGCTGGCGAGGCCCGTACCCTGGCTCGCCGCCGCGTGGCCGACATGGGTGGCAACGGCGTCACCTTCGACAAGTGCGCCGAATTCAGCGACACCCCGGGCTGCCTGAAGCAGGTGATCTGCTACGGCCAGGCGCTGAAAGTCGCCACCGAGAAATAAGCGTCAACTGTAAGGAGCCTGCATGGCACTGGCCATCGTTCGCCTCGGCACGCCCCGCCTGCCCGACGAGGGACTGCGGATCGGCACCGTGCGCCGCCCGCCCCGCGGCGTGCCCAAAGCCGAGTTTGCCAGCCAGGATTGGTACGACGTCTGGTTCCCCAATCTCGCCCCCAGCAACGACACCATGAAGCTGGGCCAGGCTGCCGAGACGCCCGCCCAGTGGAGCGCCTTCTGCAAACAGTACAAGGCCGAGCTGGCCACTCCGGCCGCCAGGCACGATCTGGCGCTGCTGGCCGCCCTCTCCCACACCACCAACCTGTCGGTGGGCTGTTACTGCGAGCAGGAGTCCCGCTGTCATCGCGCCATCTTGCGCGAGCAACTGACCGCCGCCGGCGCCGCCATGCGCACCGAGTAGCTGCGCTCACGCCGAAAAGAAAAGGGCATCTCTCGATGCCCTTTTGCTTTGCTGCCGCACTTGCCGGCCACACTACCAGACAAGCTGACGCAGCCGCGTCTCCTGCTCGGCCGTGATGCCGGCGGCCACCGCGGCGTCCGGTGCGCCGGCCAGCCACTCAGCCACATCTGCCACCGTCTCCTCCAGCGGCCGAAAGTTGAGGCCCTGCACGATGGCCGCCTCGGCGCTGATGCGACCATAACCGGCATACTCGGGCTGCTCATTGGGCAACAGGGTCGGATAGCTCTGCCAGGGCTCCACCCCGGCGGCCAGCAGCGCGGGCCAGGGCGCCCATTCGGGCACGATCGCAGTGGCGGGGGCCAGCCTGGCGGCCAGGCGATCAACCCAGTCGTTCAGCGCGATACCGGGCTTGACCAGATTGAAGATGCCGCTCAATTGCTGTTCGGCGGCCCGCAGCACGAACTCGGCGCAGTCGCGCACGTCCAGATATTGCAGCCGGTCTTCCCCCTGCCCCGGCAGCAGCCAGGGACCGCCCTGTTGCACCCGTTTCACCCACCAGGCCAGCCGGCCGGTGGGGTCATGAGGGCCGCACAAGACACCTGGGCGCAAAACGCAGAGCCGCTCGCCCCAACGGGCGCGATACGTGGCCTCGCACATTACCTTGAGGGGGCCGTAATCTTCCGGCATCTCCCCCTCGGCAATCGCGTGCAGCGGCGCCGACTCGTCCTGCCCGGGCTGAGCGAAGTCGCGATAGACGCTGATGGTGGAGATGAAGATCAACCGCTCGCAGCGCCCGAGCAGAGCAGCCGAGAGGCTCGCCGCCTGTTCGGGGCGATAGCAGCAAGTGTCGATAGCCAGATCCCAGCTTCCCTGATAGCGATGCAGCGGGGTCAGGTCCTGATCCCGGTCCCCCTGCAGCTGGGTGAGCTCGCGCCAATCCGGGTGCTGGCGACGGCCGCGATTGAACAAGGTCACCTCGTGGCCCCAGTCCAGCGCCAGCGCAGTGAGATGGCGCCCCAGAAATCCGGTGCCGCCGATGATCAGCAGTTTCATCCCTGTCTCTCCTGTACGGCGCGGCCCCTCTACTGCGGTCACGCCGGTTGTAGCGAGCCGCCCTGCTGGCGGACGCGCCGTTCACTCATCCTGCGCCCACCCTACGCAACTTGGCGGCGCGATACAGCCCCGAAGCGGCCGGGATGGGAGCGGGATCACGGCAAGCAGGCAGCCACCGGCCGGCGGGCAAGCCTGCGTTTTGAGGGCCGCTGTGCTACATTGCCGGGGTTTTCAGTCAGGATCCGCCATGAAGTTCGAAATCGACACCCTGGGTATCATCCGCTCTCCCTACAAGGAGAAGTTCGCCATCCCGCGCCAGCCCGGTCTGGTCAAATCGGCCCGCGCCCGCCTCGAGTTACTGCCTCCCTACGATCAGCCGGACGTGCTGCGCGGCATCGAGCAATTCTCCCACCTCTGGCTCAGCTTCGTGTTTCACCAGACCATGGCGCAGGGCTGGCACCCGACGGTGCGCCCGCCGCGCCTGGGCGGCAACGAGCGGGTCGGGGTGTTTGCCACCCGCTCCACCTTTCGCCCCAACCCGCTCGGCCTCTCGGTGGTCGAGCTGCACGGGGTCGGTCGTGAGCGCGGCAAACTCTGGCTCGAGCTGGGGGCGGTGGACCTGCTCGATGGCACTCCCATCGTCGACATCAAGCCCTATATCCCCTATGCCGACAGCCTGCCGGATGCTCGCGGCGGGTTCGCCCCCGATGCCCCCACCCCGCCGCTGGCGGTGAATTTCAGCCCCGAGGCTGAGCAGCAGCTGCAACCCTGGCTTAAGGCCCACCCCGAGCTGCGCCTGCTGGTGAGCGAAGTGCTGGCCCAGGATCCGCGCCCCGCCTACAAGAAGGGCAAGCCGGATGACAAGGAGTACGGCGTCAGGCTGTTTGACTGCAACGTACGCTTTCACATCAGCGAGCCCAGTTGCCTGGTGCTCGCCATCGAGCCGGCCCAGTGAGCCAGCCAATAAAAAACCACCCGCCCGGGTGGTTTTTTGTTGCTTGCCGCTGCTCGGCCCCTCTTACAAACGGGTGAGCAGCAGGCTGCCGATGGAGTAACCGGCGCCGAACGAGCAGAGTACGCCGCGCGCCCCGGCAGGAAGGTCGCCGTTGTGAAGATGGAAGGCAATGATGGAGCCCGCAGAGCTGGTGTTGCCGTAGCTATCGAGAATGACCGGCGCCTCCTGCTGGCTGGCATCGTGGCCGAGCAGCTTGCGGGCGATGAACTGGTTCATGGTCAGATTCGCCTGGTGGAGCCAGAGCCGGCTCAGGGAATCCGCCGACCAGCCCTGCTCATCGAGCTGGCCTGCAATCTGGTCACACACCAGTGGCAGCACCTCCTTGAACACCTTGCGCCCCTGCTGGCGAAACAGCTTGTCGTCGCCGTAGCGGGTGCGCGGGCTGAGCCGATTGAGGAAGCCGAAGTTGTTGCGGATGTTGTTGGAGTACTGGGTCACCAGCTTGCTGGCCACCAGTTGCCAGGGGTTGGCCACCTTGCAATCTGCCTCCCGCTCCAGCAGCACGGCGGTACAGGCGTCGCCGAAGATGAAGTGACTGTCCCGATCGCGGAAGTTGAGGTGCCCCGAGCAGATCTCCGGGTTGACCACCAGCGCCAGTTTGGCGCTGCCGGCCGCCAGCATGTCTGCCGCTGTCTTGATGCCGAAGGTGGCGGAGGAGCAGGCCACATTCATGTCAAACGCCATGCCGCCCGCCCCCAGATAATGCTGCAGCTCGATGGCCAGCGCCGGATAGGGGCGCGGCATGTTGGAGGCGGCGACGATCACCAGATCGATCTCGCCGGGCTCGCGACCGGCGGCGATCAGCGCCTGCTCGGCGGCGGCCACCGCCATCTCCACCATGATGGAGGGCTTGTCATCGGGCCGCTCGGGCAGCAGCGGCTGCATGATGTCGGGATCCAGCACCCCCTCCTTGCTCACCAGATAGCGGCTCTTGATGCCGGAGGCCTTCTCGATGAAGTCGCTGCTCGAATGCTGCTTGGCGGGCAGCTGGCCGGCGTCGATGGCGGAGGCGTTCTCCTCGTTGTAGAGATCCACGTACTGGTTGAAGGCGGCCACCAGCGCTTCATTGCTGACGGCAAAGGGAGGGGTATAGAGGCCTGAGCCACTGATCACGATAGAGGTCATCTTTGCTCCTCGCCGGGTTCACTCCCGGCTTGTTGGTTTGTTCGGGTAGAGAGGGTCACAGCTGGTCGATGGCCGCAGCCAGACCCGCCAGGGTCAACGGGTGCATGCGCCCGCCGATCAATTCATTCATCAGCTTGATGGAGGGGTGCCAGAGCCACTCCCGGCGCGGGGTGGGGTTGATCCACACCAGCTTGGGAAAGTGCTGCTGCAGGCGGGCCAGCCACACCTGGCCCGCCTCCTCGTTCCAGTATTCGACGCTGCCGCCGGGCCAGGTGATCTCATAGGGGCCCATGGTGGCATCCCCCACCAGGATCACCTTGTAGTCGCTGCCGTAGGTGCGCAGCAGGCGCAGGGTATCGAAGCGCGCCTCGTGCCGGCGGGCGTTGTCCTGCCAGACGAAGTCGTAGAGACAGTTGTGAAAATAGAAGTACTCCAGATGCTTGAACTCGTGGCGCAGGGCCGAGAAGAGGCGCTGCACCTCGGCCACGTGGGCATCCATGGATCCCCCCACGTCGAAGAAGACCAGCAACTTGACCCCGTTGTGGCGCTCGGGTCTGAGCTTCACATCGAGCCAGCCCTGTCTGGCCGTGCTCTGGATGGTGTCGTCGAGATCCAGCTCGTCGGGGTTGCCCTTGCGCACCCAGCGTCTGAGCTTGCGCAGCGCCAGCTGGATGGCCCGCTGGCCGAGCGGCGAGTCGTCGCTGAAGTTGCGGTAATGCCTTGCCTCCCACACCTTGACCGCCTTGCCATGCTGGCCCTCTCCCCCCATGCGCACTCCTTCCGGGTGAAAACCGCCGTGACCAAACGGGCTGCTGCCACCGGTCCCCACCCACTTGTTGCCGCCGGCGTGACGCTCCTTCTGCTCGCTTAACCGCTGGTTGAGGGTCGCCAGCAGCTGGTCGAGCCCGCCGAGGGATGTGAGCAACGCCTTCTCCTCGGCGCTCAATAGCCGCTCGAACTCCTGGCGCAACCACTCATCGGGCAGACTCTCCGGCAACAGGGGGATGGCGGCCAGCCCTTCGTAATACTCGGCGAAGGCGCGATCGAAGCGATCATAGTGGGCCTCGTCTTTCACCAGCAGGCAGCGGGAGAGCTGGTAGAACTCGTCCATGTCGAGGCTGGCCAGCCGGGCTGCCAGCGCCGCGTGCAAGTCCAGCAGTTCACGCAGACTGCAGGGGAGCTTGTGGCGGCGCAGGTGGGTAAAAAAGTCGATCAGCATGAGTCAGCTGCCGCGTCTGGCCAGAAAGGCAAGCTTCTCAAAGAGATGCAGGTCCTGCTCGGTCTTGAGCAGGGCGCCGTAGAGGGCGGGCACCAGCTTGCCGGGCTCACGGGCACGCATCACCTCGGGGGCGATATCGTCGGCCAACAGCAGCCGGATCCAGTCCAGCAGCTCAGAAGTGGACGGCTTCTTGCGCAGCCCCTCTACCTCGCGCAACTCGAAGAAGAGATCCATCGCCTCGCCAAGCAGACTCTCCTTGAGGTCGGGGTAGTGGAGCTTGACGATGGCCTGCATCTCGGCCTTGTCGGGGAAGCGGATGTAGTGGAAGAAGCAGCGGCGCAGGAAGGCGTCCGGCAGCTCCTTCTCGTTGTTGGAGGTGATGATGACCACCGGCCGCTGGCGCGCCTTGACCCGCTCGCCGGTCTCGTAGACATCGAACTCCATCCGATCGAGCTCCTGCAGCAGATCGTTGGGGAACTCGATGTCCGCCTTGTCGATTTCATCGATGAGCAGCACCGGGCGCTGGTCGGCGGTGAACGCCTGCCAAAGCTTGCCCCGGCGGATGTAGTGGCTGATCTCCCCTACCCTGGGGTCGCCGAGCTGGGAGTCGCGCAGCCTGGCCACCGCATCGTACTCATAGAGCCCCTGCTGGGCCTTGGTAGTGGATTTGATGTGCCAGGCAATCAGCTCGGTACCCAGATGGCGGGCCACAGCTTCGGCCAGCTCGGTCTTGCCTGTGCCGGGTTCCCCTTTGATAAGCAAGGGTTTTTCCAGCACGATGGCGGCATTGACCGCCATCTTGAGCGATTCAGAGGCGAGATAGCGATCGCTTCCTGCAAATCCCATAACGTCCATTCCTTTGACGATGAGAGACCTTTTTGAGATCGAGGCCTCAATAAGAAAGAATAAGCTCTATATCTTGTAATAACATATTGTTATAACAAATCGTCACTTCTCATTCAGAAACCACAGGGTAATCTTGTTTCATCGCCGTAACAAACAGGGATAGCACCATGAGCAAAATTTTTGAGGACAACAGCCAGACCATAGGTCACACCCCGCTGGTTCGTCTCAACCGTGTTACCAAGGGCCGCGTGCTGGCCAAGATTGAGAGCCGTAACCCGAGCTTCAGCGTCAAGTGCCGTATCGGCGCCAACCTGATCTGGGATGCCGAGAAACGCGGCGTCCTGACCAAGGGCAAGGAGATCATCGAACCCACCAGCGGTAACACGGGTATTGCTCTGGCCTTCGTGGCCGCCGCCCGTGGCTATCCCATCACATTGACCATGCCGGCCACCATGAGCCTGGAGCGCCGCAAGCTGCTCAAGGCACTCGGCGCCAACCTGGTGCTGACAGAAGGGCCGCTCGGCATGAAGGGCGCCATTGCCAAGGCCAACGAGATCCTCGAGTCTGAGCCGGGCAAATACGTGCTGCTGCAACAGTTTGAAAACCCCGCCAACCCGGAAATCCACGAGAAGACCACAGGCCCCGAGATCTGGGACGCCACCGACGGTCAGGTGGATGTGTTCGTGGCCGGCGTCGGCACCGGCGGCACCATCACGGGTGTCTCCCGTTACCTGAAACAGACCAAGGGCAAGGCGGTGGTCTCCGTCGCCGTCGAGCCGAGCGAATCGCCGGTGATCAGCCAGCGTCTGGCCGGCCTTGAAATCAAACCGGGTCCCCACAAGATCCAGGGGATCGGTGCCGGCTTCATCCCGGGCAACCTGGACCTGACCCTGCTGGACCGCGTCGAGCAGGTGAACAGCGATGACGCCATCGAGATGGCTCGCCGCCTGATGGAAGAGGAAGGGATCCTGGCCGGGATCAGCTCAGGCGCCGCCGTAGTGGCCGCAGCTCGCCTCGCTGAACTGCCGGAGTTTGCTGACAAGACTATCGTTGTCATTCTGCCGAGCGCCGCCGAGCGTTACCTCTCCAGCGCCCTGTTTGCCGGGGTGTTCAGCGAGCAGGAACTGCAGCAATAAGTGATCGGATTATTTCAAAACAACGGCGCTCTCAGGAGCGCCGTTTCTTTATGAGCTAGACTGAGCACTTGGCAGCGCCAGTCGACCCCTTATTTTTCGGGGTAAAATAACAAGCAACCCAGCGACAAAAAAAGCAGACATTCTGTGATAAATCTCATATCCTGTGCCGCGTCACGAGGTGTTTGCCGACTAGGTATCACAAAGTAACAAAGTGTTATTTTTCGTTATAAAATAATTTCAAGCCAGCATTGACGCGGCTTGTAGAGTGATAACGGAAAAGAGTTGAGGCAGACACCGAATACTGCACAGAAAATTGACCTGGATTAAACCATTGCAGGTCTGATTTCGTTACTTTACAACATATCCATACTGACACGGTGCGAGAAGGATGCGTCAAAAGCATCCCTCACACCAAAAAATATCAATAATATGGGGTGAAACCATGTACGAGAAGTCTGTTGTTATTACTGCTGAAAACGGCCTGCACACCCGTCCGGCAGCTCAGTTCGTGAAAGAAGCCAAAGAATTCCAAAGCGAGATCACTGTGGTCTCCGGTGGCAAATCCGCCAGCGCCAAGAGCCTGTTCAAGCTGCAGACCCTGGGCCTGACCAAAGGCACCAACGTGACCATCCAGGCCGACGGCCCGGACGCTCAGAAAGCCGTTGAGAAGCTGGTTGCCCTGATGGACGAGCTGGAGTAATCCAGCTTTATTCCTCCCCCACAGTCGTTTTAATAGGAAGGATTATGATATCTGGCATTCTTGCGTCCCCCGGTATCGCATTCGGCAAGGCGCTTCTTCTGAAAGAAGATGAAATCGTTATCAATCAGGGCAAAATCGCTGCCGAACAGATTGATGCCGAAATCAACCGCTTCCTCGAAGCCCGCACCAAGTCAGCCGCACAGCTGGAAGCCATCAAAGAGATGGCCGGTCGCACCTTCGGTGAAGAAAAAGAGGCCATCTTCGAAGGCCACATCATGCTGCTCGAAGATGAAGAGCTGGAAGGGGATATCAGATCCTTCATCAAAGACAACAAGGCCACCGCTGACAAGGCCATCTACGAGGTCATCGAGCAGTACGCGAAGATGATGGCCGAGCTGGATGACCCCTATCTGCGCGAGCGCGCCACCGACTTCCGTGACATCGGTACCCGTCTGGTCAAGAACGTACTGGGCATCGCCGTTGTCAACCTGAGCACCATCGACGAAGAGGTGATCCTGGTCGCCAAAGACCTGACCCCGTCCGAAACCGCTCAGATCAACCTGAAATACGTGCTGGGTTTCGTCACCGACATCGGTGGCCGTACTTCCCACACCTCCATCATGGCCCGCTCTCTGGAGCTGCCGGCCATCGTGGGTACCAACGACATCACCGAGCGCGTCAAGAATGGTGACGTGCTGGTGCTGGACGCGATCAACAACCAGATCATCATCAATCCGACTGCCGAACAGCTGAACGAAGCCAAGCAATTCCAGGCCCAGTTCCAGGCCGAGAAAGATGAACTGGCCAAGCTCAAAGATCTGCCTGCCATCACCCTCGATGGCCATCAGGTCGAAGTGTGCGCCAACATAGGTACCGTCAAGGATACCGAAGGTGCCATCCGCAACGGCGCCGAGGGCGTGGGTCTGTACCGTACCGAGTTCCTGTTCATGGACCGTGACGCGCTGCCGACCGAAGACGAGCAGTTCAAAGCCTACAAAGAAGTGGCCGAAGCGATGCCGGATCAGCCGATCATCGTGCGCACCATGGACATCGGCGGCGACAAAGAACTGCCCTACATGAATTTCCCGAAAGAGATGAACCCTTTCCTGGGCTGGCGTGCCGTGCGGATCTTCTTCGATCGCGCCGACATCATGCATGCCCAGCTGCGAGCCATCCTGCGTGCGTCTGCCTTTGGCAAACTGCGCATCATGTTCCCGATGATCATCTCTGTCGAAGAGTTCCGCAGCCTGAAGGCTACAGTAGAGACGCTGAAAGCCGAACTGCGTGCCGAAGGCAAAGCCTTTGATGAATCCATCGAAGTGGGTATCATGATCGAGACCCCGGCTGCTGCCGTGATGGCTCATCATCTGGCCAAGGAAGTGGATTTCTTCAGTATCGGTACCAACGACCTGACCCAGTACACCCTGGCTGTCGACCGTGGTAACGAGATGATTTCCGCCATGTACAACCCGCTGTCACCCTCCGTCTTGACGCTGATCAAGATGGTTATCGATGCATCCCACGCCGAAGGCAAGTGGACCGGTATGTGTGGTGAACTGGCTGGTGACGAGCGTGCCACCCTGCTGCTGCTGGGTATGGGTCTGGATGAGTTCTCCATGAGCGCCATCTCTGTACCGCGTATCAAGAAGCTTATCCGCAACACCAACTTCGAAGATGTGAAGGCCATGGCTGATCAAGCGCTGAGCTTTGCCACCGCCGCCGAAATCGAAGCCTGTGTAGATAACTTTATTAAGCAGAAGGCAGTCTGCTAAGATCGGCTGCAAACAGCGACAATCATCTCTAGGAGCTTTTACTATGGGTCTGTTTGATAAACTGAAGAAACTGGTTTCCGATGACAGTTCTGATACCGGCGGCATCGAAATCTTTGCCCCGCTGTCAGGCGAAATCGTACCGATCGAAGATGTGCCCGACGTAGTCTTCGCCGAGAAGATCGTCGGCGACGGCATCGCCATCAAGCCGGCTGGCAACAAGATGGTTGCGCCGTGCGACGGCACCATCGGCAAGATCTTCGAGACCAACCACGCGTTCTCGCTGGAATCTGACTCTGGTATCGAGCTGTTCGTTCACTTCGGTATCGACACCGTTGAACTGAAAGGCGAAGGCTTCAAGCGCATCGCCCAGGAAGGTCAACAGGTCAAGCGCGGTGACACCATCATCGAGTTCGATCTGGCCGTTCTGGAAGCCAAAGCCAAATCTACCCTGACTCCGGTGGTCATCTCCAACATGGACGAGATCAAAGAGCTGGTGAAGATGACGGGTGCCGTGACCGTGGGCGAGACCCCGGTGATCCGCATCAAGAAATAAGGCCGCATGGGCCGAGCGCCCGTCGCCGCAACAAAAAACCGAAGCCCTGGCTTCGGTTTTTTTATGGGCGTTTTCCGGCTAGGCCCTGCCAAATACCACCCGGTTGCGGCCGTTGCTCTTGGCCTGGTAGAGCGCCTTGTCCGCCACCTGCAGCAGGCTGTCGCAGCTCTTGCACTCGCCTCGGGTGGCACAGCCCAGACTCATCGTCAGGGAAAAACTCTGCCCCTCCCACGCCACCACATGGTCGACAAACTGCCGGCGCAACTGCTCGGCTCGCTCGACCACCTGTTCAGCATCCACCCCAGGCAGGATCAACAGAAACTCCTCCCCGCCCCAGCGGGCCAGATGCTCTGCGGGCTGCAGCTGCTGCGCCATGATGCGGGCCACCTCGCACAACGCCGCATCCCCGGCGGGATGACCGTAGCGGTCATTGATCTGCTTGAAGTGGTCGATATCGCACAGGATCACCGAGAAGGGCTCCCCCTGCAGCCAGAGCGCCTGCAACTGCTGCCCGGCGGCACGCCGGTTGCCGAGCTCGGTCAGCGGATCGGTGCAGGAGAGCCGGCTCACCTCCTCTATCATGCAGTGCAGGTCGTGGATGTCGCGCAGCGTCACTATGTGCCAACCCGGCATGGCATCCGCCGTCAGCTGGGCCGTGATGGTAAACCAGCGCTGCTGGCCGCTCTTGCAGTAGAGACAGGCGTTCATCTCGGCCACCGCCGCGCCGTTGGCCAGGCTGGTCATCACCGCCTGGTTCCAGCGCTCAATCGCCTGGGCCCTGCTCTCTTCATCGCGATAGACGGTGGCAAACCAGCTGGCCATGTCGGGCAGATCCGTCAGGTCGTAGCCCAGCTGAGTCACGAAGGCCCGGTTCACGAACCTGTGATGGCGGGCCGGGATCTCCGACAGTCGAGTAGGTATGCTGCCCAGCGTCTCGCTGCAGGCGGACTCAGATATCAGGATCGGAAACGGGATCACGTCGAAGGAGCGAAACAGGATCTGCTGCAGCTCGGTCAGGATCACAGGATCGGTGATGTTCAAGGTAACTCCTTTACCAAGGTATCGTTCAAAGGTAAGTGAGCGCTGATCGCGGGTAAAGCGCTCATTGCGCGGCTCTGACCGCCTTGGTCGCAGCATTTTCTCCCGGTTGCCACTCCTGATAGGGGCCGTGAATGGCGGAGTAGATCTTGTCGAGCTGACCGGAGGCCCTGAGCCGCTCGATGGACTGGGTCAGGAAGCGGTCGACCGCATCCCCTTTCGGCCCTTTGGGGATGATGAACACATCGTCAAACTCGCCGAAATAGACCCGGTGGATATTGGTCAGCCCCATCTTGCGCAGGGTGAAATCCGCCTCCTCCTGCGCCCACAGCAAGGCATCGATGCGGCCCCGGCTCAGCTTGCCGAGGGATTGCTCGAGCGAGAGAGAGCGCTTGACCGAGAAGGGCCAGAAGTCGGTCACCCCCTCGATGAGCAGATCCCGCTTGGTGTACTCGTAGCCCAGCACCATGGCGGGAGTAATGGGCGCCGCACTGTTGCTGTAGAGCACGTGGGTCACCTTGCCAAAGGTCGCCGAGCTGAAGCGATAGGGCAGCATGGACTCGTCGATGTAGGGATTGCGCAGCGCCGGCAGGTTGAAGTCCGCCTCCCCCACCACCACGCTGCGGGTGGCACGGGACATGGGGTAGACCATCACGCTCAGCTCCACCCCGTCATCCAGCCCGGCGATGGCCTTGACCAGGTCGACGAAGGGACCGGTGCCGTTGGAATCGATGAGCCCCGGCAACAAACCAAGATAGGCTGAAAAATGGGTCGGTCGGCCAGGTTCTGCCGCAGCCAGCCGCTCCTCGTCGACCCCCGCTATCCCCAGCAGCATGGCGAGCAGCATCAAGCCTGCCAGCACGCCCACTCTCAGATGCTTCATGATGCAACCTCTCACCACCCTGGCCGGCATGGCCCTGTTGATCAGAAGCATAGACTCGGCACAGAGCGTGTCGGGCGAGTTGCAAATAAGATGTTAAAAAACACACCGAGATCAAGGTTTTGACACATCTGCGCGGTAACATGAAAAGGAATGGTGCGGGGGCAGGATGCCCGCTGCGACCACCCTTGATGCAATGCGAGCCCCGAGAAGGATATGAGCATGTTGAAAAATACCGAACAACGTTATGGCAGCCTGAGCATAGGGCTGCACTGGTTGACTCTGCTGCTGATGATCGCCGTCTATGCGCTGATGGAGTTCAGGGACATCTTCCCCAAAGGGTCGGCCGGCCGCGACCTGATGAAAGAGTTTCACTTCATGGTGGGTCTGCTGATCCTGGCACTGGTGGTCGTGCGCCTGCTGGTGCGCGCGGGTAGCCCCTCACCGCGTATCGTGCCCGAGCTCTCCCCCCTGATGCTCACGCTGGCCAAGCTCGCCCACCTGGCGCTCTATGGCTTCCTGATCCTCACCCCGCTGCTGGGCTGGCTGCTGCTGAGCGCAGGCGGCAAGCCCATCCCCTTCTTCGGCCTGGAGCTCCCTGCCCTCATCGCCCCCGATGACGGCCTGAAGGGCACCATCAAGGAGCTGCACGAGACGCTGGCCAACATTGGCTATGCGCTGATTGCCCTGCACGCGGCGGCAGCCATCTACCACCACCATGTGCTCAAGGACAACACCCTGACCAATATGCTGCCCGAACGGCGCAGTTGATCCCTTGCCAGCAAAGAGGGGCGTACTCGCCCCTCTTTTGATCAGGCCTGTTTGGCCACAACCTCGGCAGCATCGACAGCCTTGTTTTTACCTTCAGGCTGCAGTTGCTTGACGTTGCCCTTGCTCTCGCCCTTCTGCTCCTCCTGAGATTGGGACTGGCCGACAAACTGGCCTCCTTTGCGGATGGAGAGGCTCCCGCCCTTGAACAACCCCTTCATCTTGCCGTTTTCGAGGATCTCCACCTCGCTCGAGGCACAAGTGCCATCCAGAGTGCCATTGATGATCACGTGGGCGGCGCTGACATCCCCTTCAATCCGGCCGCCTTCCATGATGCGAACCGTCCCGCCGTTCAGCTGCAGCGTCCCGACGAACTGGCCATACACATCCAGATTGCCCTCCACCTGCAACTCACCCTTGAAACGTGCCCCCTTGGCGATCACCGTGGTCGTGCTCCCCGCCCCGACCACCTCAGACTCGTTGCGCTTTCGTCCAAACATCTTGGTTTTCTCCACCATCAACAGCAGCACCATCAGTAGCAACGGCACTATGGGTAATTTGTAATATGCAGATCCCGCCACATAAAGCAGCAACGCCAGGCCCCAGCAGAACCAGATGAGATACAGCGCGTCACTGCGTGGCCGCATCGCGATGCGAGCCAGGATCCTTTCAGGCATCAATGTCATTGACCATTCCCTCTTGCGGGCAGATGGATGCAAGACCGGGGTCAACCCCTCACTCTCGTTTCCCGCGATACGCGGGCATGGACCTAGCTCAAGCGACCAGATTGCCGAAACACTGAAACAAAAAAGCCCCGCCAGAAGGCGGGGCCGCGATTAATCAGCAAACCTAAGCAGGATTCAGGGCAACACCACCCGGCTTTCGCCGCCGCCGAGGGCCTCCACCCGCACCTGCACGCCGATCCGCTCCACCAGGGTCTGCACGTGGGAGATGACCCCGATCTGGCGGCCGGCCGCCTGCAGGGAATCAAGGCTTGAGAGCGCCAGATCCAGGCTGTCGGGATCGAGCGTGCCGAAGCCCTCGTCGATAAACAGCGATTCGACCTGGGTCTGGCGCGACGACAGGCTGGAGAGGGCCAGCGCCAGCGCCAGCGACACCAGGAAGCTCTCACCGCCGGAGAGGGAGTCCACCGAGCGCACCTCGTCCCCCATGTCGAGATCCACCACCTGCAGCGCCAGATCGGTGCCGGGCACCCGCTCCAGTCGATAGCGGGGGGAAAGCTCGGCGAGCTGGGCGTTGGCCTCCAGCAGCAGCCGCTCCAGCGTGAGGCTCTGGGCGAAGGTACGCAGCTTGGCGCCGCTGGCCGAGCCGATGAGATCACAGAGTCGCTGCCAGTGATCCGCCACCGCCTGCTGGGCGGCCAGTTTCTCCTGTAAAGAACCCGCCTTGAGAGCCGCCGCCTCAGCCTGGGCCAGCGTGCTCTTGCACTGGAACAACTGCTCGTCAAGGGCGCGGCAGTGCGCTTCCAGCGCCGTCAGCCGGCTGTCGAGCTCCTGTAGCGCCAACGCGGCCAGCTCGGGGTGATGCTCGCGGTAACGATCCCGCTTGCTCTCCTCCAGTGCCAGCGTCCGCTGCCGCTCGGTCAAACGGGTACGCGCCTCGGCGCGGGCATCCTCCAGCGCCTGCAAGGCGGCGCGGCGCGCCTTGAGCTCATCCGGGCTCATGGCCAGCAGGCGGCGCAGGTCATATTCGGCGATGCCGAGGCTGCTGGCGTGGGCAGCCCAGCGCCCCAGCACCTCCCGTCGCCGCCGGCTGCTCACCTGCTTCTCCTGTTCAAGATGGCTGAGACGGGTCTTGAGCTCGGTCTGGCGCTCGCGCAGGGCGCGGGCCGCCCCCTGCATCGTCTCCAGCTCGCTGGCCAGCTGCTGCAGCCGCTGCTGCCAGCGGCTCTCGACCAGGGCAATCTCCTCCCCCCCCAGACAGGTGGCACGGCTGGTAACCAGCCCCTGTCGTTGCTGTTCATGCTCCTTGTAGTCGCGCTCGAGCTTGTGCAGCAGCTCGCGCTGGGTCTGCAGACGCGCCTCCTGGGCGCTCAGGGCCGGGGTGAGGCTGGCAATCTCGCCGGTCAGCCGCTCCCACTCGCTCTGGCCATGCAGCCAGGCCTCGCAGGCCCGCTGCCACTCGCGCCACTGCTGGCTGCCCAGCCACTGACGCCAGGGCTGACCTCCCATCTGCTCGTCGAGCCGGCTGCCCCCCTGCTCAAGGCGCTGGCGCAGGGTCGTTTCCTGCTCGCCCATCGCCTTCACCTCCCCTTCCAGGGCGATGCGCTGGCGGTCGGCCTCCTGCCACTGCTGCTCGAACTGCTGGTGCTGGCTGGCCAGCTGGCTCAGCTGCTGACGCACGGCCTGCAACTGCTGCTGGCCGAGCTGGGCCTCGCGCAGCTGCTGCTGGCTGCGGGCCAGCCCCTGCTCCAGACTCTGGCCGCGACCGAGCAGGGTACTCATCAACTCGTTCCACTCGATTGGGCTCTGACGCAGCGGCAACGGATGGCCCAGCAGCTCGGCACCGCCCAGCTGTTGCCAGCGCTGGGTCAGCTGCTCGGCGCGCGTCTCCAGCTCAGGCAGATGCTGTTGGCGCACCGCCAGCTGACGGGCCAGCTCCTGGTGCTCGCTCTCGCACTGAATGTATTGGTGATTGAGCCGCTCCCACTCGAGCTCCAGGCTGCGGACGCGCTCCGCCAGCTGGCCGAGAATACCCGCCACCTGTGGCTGGCTCTGGTGATAGGGATGCTCCTCGGCGCCGCAGAGCGGGCAAGGTTCACCGTCGCGCAGGATGTGGCGATGCTGCTCGAAACTGGCGATGGCGCGGGACTGCTCCAACGCATGGCGTGCCTCGTCCCGTTGCAGGGCGAGCCGCTCGCGGGCCGGCGTCAGCTCGTCGCCGAGGATGGCCAGCTTGCCAAGCGCCTGCTCCAGCTGGGCGACCTCCTGCTGCAGGCGACCATGCTGCTCGCCGTGATTGCGGCCATAGTCCGCCAGCTCCAGCAGCTGGCGCAACTGGCCCAGCTGCTCGGTCTGCCCTTGCCACTGCTCCTGCGCCTTGGCCAGACGCCCCTCCCACTGCTGTTCCTGCAGCTCATGCTGCTGTTGCTGCAGCCGCGCCTGCTCGCGCTGCCAGTAGTCGCGCTCCTGCTGCCCCTGCTCCAGCTGGTGCTGCAACTGCCTGAGGGCGCGCAGCTTGTGTTCGCGCAGGGTGAGCAGTTGCTGCAGCCTATCGGCATCCTCGGCCCAATCCTGCATGGCGGTGAGCAGGGACTGCCACTGGCGGGCCACCGGCGCCAGCTCCTTGTGCTCCTCAAGCCAGGCGCCCCACTGCAGGTGCTGGGCCTGGAGCTGCTCCACCTGCTGGCGCTGCTGGCGCCAGCCCTGCTCCAGAGTGAGCTGCACCTCCCGCTCCTGCGCCCCCTCCTGCTGGATCTTCTGCAGTTGCTGCTGCTTTTCCCGAATGCGGGTGTCGAGTTCCTGCGCCCGTTTGAGCTCGGGCTGCAGGGCGCCCCACTCGCGCTCGGCGGCGATCTTCTCCGCCAGTAGCTGCTGTTCGGTGAGGGCGCTCTGCTGGGTCTGCTCCTCCAGCTTGCCAAGTTCGGGACCAAGCTCGGCCAGCGCCTTCTCCTGCTGCTGCACCTCCAGGGTGAGGCGAGCCAACTCGTCGTGATCGGCGCGGGCCACCTGGGCCTGCTCGGCGCGGGCGAACTCCTCGCGCTCCGGGGCGGCCGCACCATGGGCCGCCTCGGCCGCGGCAAGGGCCGCCTCCCCCTCCTGACAGGCCTGCAACTGGGCGGCGATGCGGCCGTTGAGATCGCGCAAATCCTGCATCAGCTGCTGTTGCTGCTGCTCGTGCTTGAGGCTGGTGGCGAGGCTGACCTGTTGGCTCACCCACTGCTCGCGGGTCGCCTCGTCCATCAGTGCCACGTCGCCGAGCCGCTGGCTGATGGCGGCCAGTTTCTGCTGCTCCTCCCGCGCCCGTTCATGAGTCTGAATCGAGATGGCGGAGTAAAGCTCGGTGCCGGTCATCCGTTCGAGTAGGGCAGAACGCTCGTCGGCGCTCGATTTGAGGAAGGCGGCAAACTCCCCCTGCGGCAGGATGACGGCGCGGCGAAACTGCTCCCAGGAGAGCCCCACCAGCTCGTCGATGCGATCCTGCAGCTCCCGCTTGTTGCCACTGAACACCTGGCCAGACGCCACGTCGGTCAGGCTGCGCTCCTGGGCCTGAAAGCGCCCCTCGGCGCGGTTGCGGGCCCGGCGTACCGCCCAGCGGGCCAGCCAGATGCGGCCGTCACAGCCGCGAAACTGCACCTCGGCAAAACCGCTGGCGTGGCCGCGGCTGAGGATACCGCGCACGTCGTTGGCCTTGAGCTTCTCCTCGTCATCCATGCGGCCCACTTCGGCCACGTTCTTGCGATTGGCGATAAAGCGCGGCATCTCGTCGTAGAGCGCCAGGCAGATGGCATCGAGCAGGGTGCTCTTGCCGGCGCCGGTATTGCCGGTGATGGCAAACAGGCCGGCGGCCCCCAGGGCACCACCAGCAAAATCGATGGTGAATTGACCGGTCAGGCTGGCGAGGTTCTCACCACTCAAAGAGAGGATCTTCATACGCCACACGCCTCCATCCATACCGACCCGATATCGCGCGTGCTCTTGCCCCCATCAGCCCGGGTATTGCCGGTGATGGCAAACAGGCCGGCGGCCCCCAGGGCGCCACCGGCAAAATCGATGGTAAAGGGGCCGGTCAGGCTGGCCAGATTCTCCCCTGACAGCGACAAGATTTTCATTGGCTAGACTCCTTCACCTGCTCCAGGATCTCTTCAAACGACGCCACCAGCTCGGCCTCCGGCTCCCCGTCGAACTGACGCTGATAACAGAGGCGAAACACCTCGGTGGGGGAGAGCTCATCCAGCCGGCGCTGGCCGGCTCCATCCGCCAGCCCCTGGCCCGAGCCCTGATAACTGGTCGTGATGCGGGCAAGGCGCACCGGCTTGTCGCCGATGGCGGCCAGCACGCGCTCGCGGATGCGGGCCTCGGGTTTGGGCAACAGCAGCCGCACCTCGAGGAAGGGCTGCGCCAGCTGCGGGCAAGCGGGCAGGTCCAGCGCCTCGATGGCCTGTAGCGCCTCGTCGAGACCGCTCTGGGGCAGCCGGATCATCTCCACCGCGCGGGGCACCGGGATCCGCTCAAGCCGGGCCAGCTTGCCCCCCTCAAACGTCACCTCCAGCACCTGATGGTTGTAGTTCGCCTCGGCCAGCGAGAGCGGCAGCGGCGAGCCGCTGTAGTGCACCCCCTCGGCCGGGCTCTGGGCCAGATGCAGGTGACCCAGCGCCGTGTAGTCGGCGGCGGCAAACAGCTCGGCAGGCAGGGCATGCTGGTTGCCGCCGAGCACCCGCCGCTCGGAGAGCTCGGAAAGCTGGCCCGCCGCCAGATAGGCGTGGCCCATGGCGATGAGGGCCTGATCCGGATTGCAGCGCGCACGCCCCTCGCTCAGCACCGCCTCATAGACCTGGCGTACCCCTTCGATCAGTCTGTCCTGCCCCTCGCTGAGCCCGTCGGGGCGCAGATCGCTGCTGCGCAGAAACGGCACGGCGGCGCACCAGGCGGCCACCTCACCACCCTTGCCTCGCAGCGGCACCAGCAGACGCTCGGTCTCGAGGCGCCCCTCGTCGTCCCGGCTGATGCTGCCCACCAGATGCAGGTCGAAGGCGCGCAGCAGCTCGTGGGGGGCATCCAGCTTGGAGGGAGAGTCATGGTTGCCGCCGATCAGCACCATCTCCAGTGCCGGGTGCTCGGCGCGCAGCCGCGCCAGAAAGCGGTAGAGCTGCTGCCAGGCGCTGGCGGGGGGGTTGGCGGTATCGAACAGGTCGCCCGCCACCAGCAGGGCGTCGATGTCGCGACGCTTGATGGTGTCAGCCAGCCAGTCGAGAAAGGCATCGTGTTCAAAACGGCGATCGTGGCCATGGAGTTGATGGCCAAGATGCCAGTCGGCGGTATGCAGGATCTTCATGAAAAACGGCTCGTATGGAGGAGGTGTCAGCGGCACCCGATGCAGACAAGATGAGGATATGCCTCCCCTTTTTCAAGCCATACCCGGCGCGGCCGGCAGATTCAGGCGGGCTCGCAGCACATCTGGTACTGGGGATGACCGGTGAGGGGATCGGCCACCTCCCCCTCGATCACGAAACCGTGGCGACGATAAAAGCGCACCGCCAGATCGTTTTCCACGAACACCCGCGCATGCAGCCGGGCCCCCTTGGATTTGGCCTCCTGCAGCAGGGCATGGCCCACCCCCCGCCCCTGGCGGTCGGGGCGCACGAACAGGGCCGCCAGGTAGTCATCCACCAGCGCCATGAAACCGAGCAGCTCGCCGCGCTCCTCGAACACCCAGATGCGGGCGTGATCGAGATAGCGGGTGCGTAGATCTTCCTGGGCCTGCCACCAGCAGGAGGCATCAACAAAGTCGTGGGCCTGCAGGGAGGCCAGCAACCAGATTTCGACGATCTCGTCCATGTCGTCGGACCGACTCGCCCTCAGCATATTGGTATCCTTGTTAACAACCTGAACATCCGCAGTCTAGGGGAGTTTGATGACGGCTTTGGGGACGAATATGACTCCCTGTGAAGTCGATCGCCCTTTATTTAACAAGAATGATTGGCTGATCACAAAGCGCCTCTCTAGTACAATGCCCGCCGGACAATCTATGAGACCGAGGACGCCATGTGGTTTAAAAACCTGCAGATTTATCGCTTTACCCGCCCCTTCGAGCTGACCGTCGAGCAGCTGGAAACCCAGCTGGAAGCCTGTGCCTTCACCCCGTGCGGCAGCCAGGACATCTCCCGGTTCGGGTGGGTCAAGCCCCTTGGCAAATTCGGCTCCACCCTGACCCACTCCGCCGCCGGCCACATCCTCATCTGTGCCCGCAAGGAAGAGAAGATGCTGCCCGGCACCGTGGTCAAGGAGATGCTGGCGGAGAAGGTAGAAGCGATCGAGTTCGAGCAGGGCCGCGCTCTCAAGAAGAAAGAGAAGGAAGCGCTGAAAGAGGAGATCCTCCACACCTTGCTGCCGCGCGCCTTCAGCCGCACCAGCCAGACCTTCGCCTGGATCAATCCGGCCGACAACCTGATGGTGGTGGACGCGGGCTCCGCCAAGAAGGCGGACGACCTGCTGGCCCTGCTGCGCAAATCCATCGGCACCCTGCCGGTGGTGCCGGTGGCCCTCAAGAACCCGCCCGAGATCACCATGACCGAGTGGCTGAACGAGGGCAACCTGCCCGCCTCCTTCACCCTGGAGGACGAGGCCGAGCTGCGCAGCGCCATGGAGCACGGCGGCATCATCCGCTGCAAGCAGCAGGATCTGATGACGGACGAGATCAAGAACCACCTGGCCAACGACAAGCTGGTCACCAAGCTGGCCCTCAACTGGGGCGAAACCCTGAGCTTCGTGCTGGGGGACGATCTCTCCATCAAGCGCCTGAAATTCAGCGAAGAGCTGCGCGAGCAGAACGATGACGTCACCAGCGAAGATCCGGCCGCCCGTCTGGATGCCGACTTCGCCCTGGTCACCGCCGAGCTGGCCCAGTTCATCCCGGCCCTGTTTGCCGCCCTGGGCGGTGAAGAGCAGTCCATCTAAGTGAACTGGCTCAGCCTGATTGCAAAAAACCGCCTCCGGGCGGTTTTTTTATGGGCGCTCGCTCGGGGCGACTTGTTGATAGATGAGTAACTTGTTGATCTGATTCAACAACTTGAGCCATTAGCGCCAATCGTGACATAGTCGCTCTTCATGCTCATAAAACAGACAAGGAGAGTGTCATGTTGCGCAAACCACTGGGGCTGGCCATCGCCCTCGCACTGCTGGCCGGCTGCGCCACTCAGCAGAGCCTGCAAGCGCCCCCCGCCCACACCCTGATCGCGCCTGAGGCCGCCAGCGGCTGGCAGGACAAACAAGGCTGGCAAGGCCGCGACTTCATGGTGGCCGCCGCCAACCCGCTGGCGGTGGAGGCAGGCTACCAGATGATCCAGGCCGGTGGCAGCGCGGTGGACGCCGCCATCGCGGTGCAGCTGGTGTTGACCCTGGTGGAGCCACAATCCTCCGGCATCGGCGGCGGCTCCCTGCTGCTGGTGTGGGATGGTAAAAAAGTCGCGGCGGTGGATGGCCGCGAGACAGCCCCCGCCGCCGCTACCGATCAGCTGTTCATGAAAGATGGCAAGCCGATGGCCTTCTACGACGGCGTGGTGGGCGGGCGCTCGGTGGGCGCCCCCGGCACGGTGCGGGCGCTGGCGCTGGCCCACCAGCGTTACGGCAAGCTGCCCTGGGCTGCGCTGTTCGAGCCCGCCATCACCCTCGCGGAGCAGGGATTCGTGATAAGCCCTCGGCTGGCCGCGTTGCTGGCCAAGGACCCTTATCTTGCCAAGGACCCGGACGCGCGGGCCTACTTCTATCAGGCCGACGGCAGCCCCAAAGCGGCGGGAACCCGACTGACCAACCCGGCCCTGGCCAAGGTGCTGCGAACCCTGGCAAGCCAGGGGCCGGACGCCTTCTATCGCGGCCCGCTGGCCGAGGCCATGGTGGCCAAGGTGCACGCCCACCCGACCAACCCCGGGGTGCTGAGCGCGGTCGATCTCGCCAGCTACCGCGCCAAGCTGCGCGACGGCCTCTGCTTTGACTATCGCCAGAGCCGGGTGTGTGGCTTCCCGGCCCCCTCGTCCGGCACCCTCGCCCTCGGCCAGATCTTCGGCATGCTGGAGAGCCGCGACATGGCGGCCCTCAAGCCGGTGCAAGGGGAGCAGGGCCAGCCGGCCGCCTCCGCCGAGGCGATCCACCTCTACAGCGAGGCGGCGCGGCTCGCCTTTGCCGATCGCAACCAGTACGTGGCGGACAGCGACTATGTGGCGGTCCCCGTCAGCGGCCTGCTCGACAAGCACTATCTGGCCCGCCGCGGTGCCCTCATCGGCGAGCGCTCCATGGGCCTGGCCAAAGCGGGCACCCCGCCGCTGGCGCCGGCTCGCGGCCAGGATGCCACCCCGGAGCTCCCCTCCACCAGCCACGTCTCCATCGTCGACAAGGCGGGGATGGCGGTCTCCATGACCAGCTCCATCGAAGACGGCTTCGGCTCGCGGCTAATGGTCAACGGCTACCTCCTCAACAACCAGCTCACCGACTTCTCCTTCACCTCGCTGGACGCCGCCGGACTGCCGGTGGCCAACCGGGTGGAGCCGGGCAAGCGGCCACGCTCCTCCATGTCCCCCCTGCTGGTGTTTGACAAGGACAGCGGCGAGCTGGAGATGAGCCTGGGCTCGCCGGGGGGTTCCGCCATCATCAACTACGTGGGCAAGACGTTGCTGGGCACCCAGGATTGGGGGCTCAACCTGCAGCAGGCGATCAATCTGCCCAACTTCGGCAGTCGCAACGGCCCCACCGAGCTGGAGGCGGGCCGCACCCCGGCCGCCGTGGTCGAGGCGCTCAAGGCGAAGGGGCACGAGGTGTTACTGAGCGAGCAGACTTCGGGCCTACAGGGCGTGCAGCGCAACGCAAGCGGCTGGCTGGGCGCCGCCGATCCGCGCCGGGAGGGGATCGCCAAGGGCCAGTGAGCGCGGCTGAATCTGCACTCAGCCCCCCACGCAGCGAAGCGGCCAGTTGGCCGCTTTTTTGCTATCTCCCCTCCTCCAGCGGTGACCAGAAAAACCATCACCGATTGATTACTGTTGCCAGCCTGACCGCCAGAGAAGCGCGCTTTCGCCTCAAAACAGCCACTTATACAGTTTTAATCGCAAATTAAGTCTTAAATGTGGATAAATATTGTTTTTCTACCAAAAACGTATTATTTTTCAACAGAAACGGCAACTGTTGTCCCCCAGACACACCCTCTGTGCATGCGGCCAGCATCTGTCTCTTTCGCCCCCTGCTCATTGACAGCTGCCCTCTTCGCCCGTGCGGTGATCTGGTAGCCCCCTGACTGCCATTAGCGAGGTGACGACATGGACCACTCCCTTCCCCTGATTACCACTCTGGTCGGCGGCTTCGTGCTGGCCTACATCCTCGGCATGTTTGCCCAGCGCCTCAAGATCTCCCCCATGGTGGGTTATCTGGCGGCCGGGGTGATCTCGGGTCCCTTCACCCCGGGTTATGTGGCCGACATGAAGCTGGTGCCCGAGCTGGCGGAGCTGGGGGTGATCCTGCTGATGTTCGGGGTGGGGCTGCACTTCTCCTTCCGCGATCTGATATCGGTGAAGCGGATCGCCATCCCCGGTGCCATCGCCCAGATCGCGGTCGCTACCCTGCTCGGCATGGGGCTCTCCTCCCTGCTGGGCTGGGATCCGGTCGCCGGCCTGATGTTCGGCCTCGCCCTCTCCACCGCCAGTACCGTGGTGCTGCTGCGGGCGCTGGAGAGCCGTCAGAATCTGGAAACCCTGCAGGGGCGCATCGCCATCGGCTGGCTCATCGTCGAGGATCTGGTGATGGTGCTGGCGCTGGTGATGCTGCCGATCATCGCCGACATCCAGTTCGGCGAGCAGACCCTGAGCTGGCAGAGCATTGCGCTGGATCTGGGCTGGACCCTCGGCAAGGTGAGCCTGTTCGTGGCGCTGATGATGGTGGTGGGCAGCCGCTTCATCCCCTGGCTGCTGGCCCACACCGCCAGCACCGGCTCGCGCGAGCTGTTCACCCTGGCGGTGCTGACCTGCTCGCTCGGCATCGCCTTCGGCGCGGTCAAGCTGTTTGGCGTCTCCTTCGCCCTCGGCGCCTTCTTCACCGGCATCGTCATGAACCGCTCCGAGCTGAGCCACCGCGCCGCCAACAACACCCTGCCGCTGCAGGACGCCTTCGCCGTGCTGTTCTTCGTCTCGGTGGGCATGCTGTTCAACCCGGCGGTGCTGCTGACCGAGCCGCTGGCGGTGCTGGCCACCCTGTTCATCATCATGTTCGGCAAGTCGGCGGCGGCCTACGCCATTGTGCGACTGTTCCGCTACAGCCGGCGCACCGCCCTCACCATCTCCGCCAGCCTGGCCCAGATCGGCGAGTTCTCCTTCATCCTCATCGGGCTGGCCATCGTGCTCAAGCTGGTGCCGGAAGGGGCCCGTGACCTGATCCTGGTGGGTGCCAGCCTCTCCATCATGCTCAACCCGCTGGTGTTCAACGCCGTCGAGCGCTACCTGGAGAAACACCCGGACGCCGACAACGCCAAGGTGCTGGCAGAGTGCAAATGCCCGGCGGTGGAGATGAAGGCCCACACCATACTGGTGGGCTATGGCCGGGTCGGCCGCCTGCTGGTGAACGGCCTGCAGCAGGCCGGCCGCGAGCTGGTGGTGATCGAGCAGGATCCGCACCGGCTGGAGAGCCTGCGCCAGGCCGACATTCCCCACGTCAACGGCAACGTGGCCGATGACGACGTGCTGTGCCGCGCCGCCATCACCGACGCCAGCTGGCTGCTGGTAGCCATTCCCAACAGCTTCGAGGCCGGCGAGGCCATCGCCCAGGCCAAGCTCATCAACCCGGCGATCCGGGTGATCGCCCGCGCCCACAGCGACGACGAGGTGAGCTTCCTCACCAAGCAGGGGGCGGACAAGGTGATCATGGGCGAGCGGGAGATAGCCCTCGGCATGCTGGCCCAGGCCACCGCATAAACCGCTATCCAGTGAACCAGAGGGGCCTTGGCCCCTCTTTTTTTATGCCTCTTTGTCCACCCGCACTTTTGGGTGCCGCCCCCTTTCCCACCCATTCCCGCCGGCGTCTCACGCCGATATGGCACAGTTTGGCTCCCTTTGTCAGCCCCCCAGGTCAGGGCCGTACGCCGCCTCTGCGGCGGGCACACTGCGCAGCTTCCCCTCGCCAGCACAAAGCTCCAGCGGTTACCCCCAGCGGGGCGCAGTAGACAGCAGATCCTGCAGCGGCCCCCACCGGACGGGGGTAGGGTCGCGCCAGATGGGCAAATTCGCCGTTTTCTCCCTTTGGCTAGACTGGGCCAGTCGTCTTATGACACCCACTTGGCACACATGCCTGCAACTCATTCTGGAAGGATCCGCTATGAAACCCTTGTTGACCGCCCTCTTGCTCCCCCTGCTACCCCTCGCCGTACAGGCCGCCGAGCCCGTCTGGATCACGGTCGGTGCCGACAGCGGCGTCGAACTCAAGCAGGTCAAGGCCAAACTGGCCCCCCTGTTCAGCGCCAGCGGCGCCCCGGTCCAGCTGGCCCAGGTCGAGGCGAGCGAGCTTGGCACCCTCTCCCACCTGATGCACGAAGGGCATCAGCGCTGCGGCGGCTACGTGGTGCACAGCACCCTGGCCGACGCCTTGCAGAGCATGGCCCAACCCATCAGCCAGAACCTGTTCAGCGCCCCGCCGCTGACCCAGGGGGCCAGCGTCAACCGGCTGCTGCCCTATCTGGATCAGGGCAACATAGTCGGCACCATCAGCCAGCTCGCCAGCTGGCGCAACCGCTACTACACCACCACCACAGGGGTGCAGTCGGCGGACTGGGTGGCCGGCCAGTGGCAGGCCCTGAGCGCGACCCTGCCCTGGGCCAGCGTCAGCCGGGTCAAGCACAGCGGCTATCCGCAACAATCCGTGGTGCTGACCCTCAAGGGCAGCCGCTACCCGGACGAAGTGGTGGTACTCGGCGGCCACCTCGACTCCACCGCGGGCTCGGCCCCCAACAGCCGCACCCTGGCCCCCGGCGCCGATGACGATGCCTCCGGCATCGCCACCCTGACCGAGGTGCTGCGGGTCATCGCCGAGCAGGGCCGCCAGCCGGAGCGCACCCTGCAGTTCATCGGCTATGCGGCGGAAGAGGTGGGGCTGCGCGGCTCCAAGGACATCGCCACCCGCTACAAGGCGGCCAATACCAAGGTGCTGGCGGCGCTGCAGCTGGACATGACCAACTACCAGGGCTCGGCGGAAGATATCGTCTTCATGACCGACTACACCGACAAGGGGCTGACCGGCTATCTGGCCCAGCTGCTCGACGCCTATCTGCCCCAGATCCGCTACGGCTATGACAGCTGCGGTTACGGCTGCTCGGATCACGCCTCCTGGCATAATCAGGGCTACCCGGCCGCCATGCCGTTCGAGTCGCGCTTCAACGACTACAACCCCGACATCCACACCGCCCAGGACACCTTGCAGAACTCGGATCCCTCGGCTGCCCACGCCCTCAAGTTCGCCCAGCTGGCCACCAGCTTTGCCATCGAGATGGGCAAGATAAACTGAGCCGCCGAGGCGAGGTGACGCATCCAAAACAAGAGGGAGGCCAGGCCTCCCTCTTTCGTCTCAGCGTCTGCCACTCAGGGCTGTCGATGCGCCCCGTCAAGCGGGGTATTGGGGGGCGGCCAGCCCTGCTGCGCGCGGGCTGTGGCGGCCTGGGTCTGGTGCATTTCAAGGCGCTCGAACGCGCGCAGAGCGCCATCGCGGGGAGCGGGATCCGCTGGCCAGCAGCTGGCGGGCAGCGCCTGCACCCCCAGCAGGGCAACGGACAACAGCAACAGATAAGGGGCCATCTTGCAGCACTCCGGTGGCAGCAGAGTGTCTATTCTTGTCGAGGACCGATGACGGCTTGATGACGGGACGGGATCGTCATTTTACAACATCTGACGAGGCGGGCCGGCGCCGAGATACATATGGCGACATTTATGCCAAATCTGCGCGGACCAGTTAATTTATGCCCTAAAAAGTAGCCAAGAGGAAAACGTTATCCCTGAAAAGAAAACGTTATCTGGTCAAAACGTTGTTTCTGGATCATAAAAAGTATCCAAAAACTGGTGTATATTGCACGGCGGAAACTCCTTAACCATGAAGACTGACATGAAAAAGACCAAAATCGTCTGCACCATCGGTCCCAAGACCGAATCCAAAGAAATGCTGGCCAAGATGCTGGACGCCGGCATGAACGTCATGCGCCTGAACTTCTCCCACGGCGACTACGCCGAGCACGGTGGTCGCATCAGCAACCTGCGCGCTGTCATGGCCGAAACCGGCAAGCACGCAGCCATTCTGCTGGACACCAAGGGTCCGGAAATCCGTACCATCAAGCTGGAAGGCGGCAACGACGTTGCCCTGGTCGCTGGCCAGACCTTCACCTTCACCACCGACCAGACCGTGGTTGGCAACAAAGACAAAGTAGCCGTGACCTATGCCGGTTTCGCCAACGACCTGCGCGTCGGCAACCGCATCCTGGTTGACGATGGCCTGATCGGTCTGGACGTCATCGAGATCACCGAGCGCGAAGTCATCTGTAAAGTACTGAACAACGGCGATCTGGGCGAGAACAAGGGCATCAACCTGCCGGGCGTCTCCATCAAGCTGCCGGCCCTGGCCGAGAAAGACAAGCGCGACCTGATCTTCGGTTGCGAGCAAGGCGTTGATTTCGTTGCCGCCTCCTTCATTCGCAAGAAAGAAGACGTGCTGGAAATCCGTGAGCACCTGAAAGCCCACGGTGGCGAGAACATCCAGATCATCTCCAAGATCGAAAACCAGGAAGGCCTGGACAACTTCGACGAGATCCTGGCTGTCTCCGACGGCATCATGGTTGCTCGTGGTGACATGGGTGTAGAAATTCCGGTTGAAGAAGTTATCTTCGCCCAGAAGATGATCATCGAGAAGTGCAACAAAGCCCGCAAAGTGGTCATCACCGCCACCCAGATGCTGGACTCCATGATCAAGAACCCGCGTCCGACCCGCGCCGAAGCCGGCGACGTGGCCAACGCCATCCTGGACGGTACCGACGCAGTCATGCTGTCCGGTGAGTCCGCCAAGGGCAAATACCCGCTGGAAGCCGTGACCATCATGGCCACCATCTGCGAGCGTACCGATGCCGTGATGCCGTCCAACCTGTCTGCTGCCAACGACAGCAACAAGCTGCGCATCACCGAAGCGGTCTGCAAAGGCGCGGTAGAGACCTCCGAGAAGCTGGACGCCCCGCTGATCGTGGTTGCCACCGAAGGCGGCAAGTCTGCCAAGGCCATCCGCAAGTACTTCCCGAAAGCCTGGATCCTGGCCATCACCACCAACAAGAAGACCGCTGCCCAGCTGGTACTGACCAAGGGTGTGGTTGCTCACGTGGTTGACAGCATCGCCTCCACCGACGATTTCTATCGCATCGGCAAAGAAGCGGCGCTGGCCAGCGGCATGGGTCTGAAGGGTGACGTGGTTGTCATGGTCTCCGGTGCCCTGGTACCGAGCGGCACCACCAACACCGCTTCTGTTCACGTTCTTTAATCGGAACTGAACAAGCTGAAAACGGCGCCTGCGGGCGCCGTTTTTTTTATCTGCCCCCCTGCTGCCCATTCCTGCCCGGTGTTAGAATCCACGCGGATTTAATCCAAGTGGGAAATCTCCCAAATATCGCGTAATAACCCGGAAGTTTTATGCTCTCAACACGCTTCAAAAGAGCCTCGGCGACCCTGTTGCCGCTGCTCTGCTTACTCGTCAGCCTCTGCGCCCCGCAGGCCATGGCGCAGGATGTGCCCTCACGTGCCAGTGTGCAGCGGGCGCTCGATGCCCTTGGCAAGTCTGATACCCTCACCGTCAGCCAGCAGGCCGACCAGAAATTCCTGACCGACACCCTCACCCTGCTCGACAGCATCGAGAAGGAGAAGAGCAAGGCCAAGAGCCAGAGCGAGCGCATCCGCTCCCTGCCGGCCGAGCTCAGGGACATCAGCGCCAAGCTCGATGCCCTGACCCAGAACAAGAGTGCCGAGCAGATCAAGAGTGAATACGCCAGCATGAGTCTGAGCGAGCTGGAGAGTCGCCAGCCCGACGTCATGGCCAACATGCAGGATGCCCAGGAAGCCCTCGGCACCATCGGCAGCCAGATCACCAGCCTGCAAACCCTGCCGGAACGGGCCCAGGCCCTGATGAGCCGCGCCTATCAGCGCAGCCAGGAGATCCGTACCCGCCTCAATGCCGGTGACGGAGTGAGCGGTGCCGAGAAGATGAAACTGGGCGCCGAACTGGCCTTGCAGGAGCTGCAACTGGCCAACCTGCAACAGCAGCTGGACAACCGCACCAGCATGCAGGATCTGGCCGTCAAGCAGCGCGACTACCAGAGCGCCCGCCTCGCGAGCGAAGAGCAAAAGCTGCAACTGCTGCAAGAGCAGAGCAGTGCCAAGCGCCTCGGTGACACCGAAAAGACCGCCGAGCAGACCGGTGAGCTGGTCGCAGCCGATGACAACCCGCTGGTACAAAAAGAGCAGGAGCTCAACCATCAGCTCAGCCAGCAGCTGGTCAGCGCCACCACCAACCTCAACTCGCTGGTGCAGAAGAACCTGCAGGCCAAGAGCTGGCTGGAACGCGGCACCCAGACCGAGCGCAACCTCAACGAACAGGTGCAGATGCTCAAGGGCAACCTGCTGCTGTCACGCATTCTCTACCAGCTCTATCAACAGCTGGAGTCATCGCCCTCCACGTTGGTGAAGAACCTGGAAGAGCAGATCGCCGACCTGCACCTGGCCCAGTTCGAGCTGAGCCAGCAGCGCGACCAGCTGTTCCAGAAGACCCAGTATCTGGACAACCTGATCGCCAACAGTAGCGAGCCGGTGAGCGAGGAGGACAGAACCAGCCTCTCCAAGCTGCTCGACACCCGCATCAGCCTGCTCGACCAGCTCAACCGCCAGCTGGATGCCCAGCTGACCAACGCCATCAGCCTGCAGCTGACCCAGCAGCAGCTGGCGCGGATCTACTCCTCCATCGAATTTACCCTGCAGCAGCACATCTTCTGGGTGAGCAGCAACAAGCCCATCGACGGCAAGTGGTTCATCAGCTGGCCGGCCCAGGCCTACAAACAGGCCTCCGACTGGGTGCTGAAACCGGACTGGAGCGGCTGGGGTGAAACCTTGCTGCCCATCACCCTGCTCGCCTTCCCGCTGCTGCTGGTGGGCGGTCTGCTGATCTGGAAGCGCCCGGCGCTGGTGGAGCGGCAGAAGAAGATCACCAAGGATCTGGGGCGTTTTCGCCAGGACAGCCAGTGGCACACCCCGCGTGCCCTGCTGTTTACCGTGCTGCAACGCCTGCCGGGCAGCCTGTTCATTCTGGCCGCCGGTCTCTGGCTCACTTACTGCGGCCTGCTCAGTCCCAAGCTGATTTTCCAGATCACCCTCAACCTAGCGCTCGGCTACCTGGTGTTCAGCGTCTATCTGGCGGTGATGCGGCCGGGCGGCATTGCCGAGACCCATTTCCGCATTGCCAGAGCCGAGCTGCAGGCCAAGCGCACCAGCATGCGCTACCTGTGGGTGCCCTTGCTGCCGCTCATCATGCTGTCGACCAAGGCGGTGGTAGAGCCCTCGTCGCTGGGCAACGACGTGGTGGGTCAGGCGCTGACCCTGGCCCTGCTGGGGCTGGCCGCCTATCTGGTGTTCCCCATCTCCCGCGCCCGCATCAAGGGCGAGGCGAGCATGCAGCAGTCCATCACCGCCATCGCCCTAGCGCTGGCGCCGGTGGCGCTGATGGTGCTGGTCGGGCTGGGCTACTACTACACCGCCCTCAAGCTGACCGGCCGGCTGATCGAATCCTTCTACCTCATCATCATCTGGAGCCTGGTCTACCGCACCGCCCTGCGCGGGCTGGAGCTGGCGGCCCGCCGTCTGGCCTATCGCCGTGCGGTGGCCAAGCGCGAGCACAAGTCTTCGGAAGATGCGGAAGGGGGTGAGTCCATCGAAGAGCAGCCCATGGATCTGGAGGATGTCAGCCAGCAGTCCCTGCGCCTGACCCGCACTGTGCTGCTGCTGGTGTTCGGCGTCGCCTTCTACTGGCTCTGGTCCGATCTGGTGGCGGTCTTCTCCTACCTCGACAGCATGGTGCTGTGGCACAAGAGCGTGGGCTCCGGCGCCAATGCGGTGCTCTACCCCGTCAGCCTGAGCGATGTGCTGACCGCCATCTTCATGCTGGGGGCGGCCTGGTCGCTGGCCCGCAACCTGCCGGGTCTGCTGGAGGTGTTGGTGCTCTCCAAGCTGCGCCTGGCCCAGGGCACGGCCTACGCCATCACCACCATGCTCAACTACGTGCTGATCGGGGTCGGTACCCTCACCGCTCTCTCCCTGATGGGCATGCAGTGGGACAAGCTGCAATGGCTCGCCGCCGGTCTGACGGTCGGTATCGGTTTCGGTCTGCAGGAGGTGGTCGGCAACTTCGTCTCCGGCATCATCATCCTGTTCGAGCGTCCGGTACGGATCGGTGACACCGTCACCATCGGTACCTTCTCCGGTACAGTCTCCAAGATCCGCATCCGCGCCACCACCATCACCGACTTCGACCGCAAGGAGGTGATCATCCCCAACAAGGTGCTGATGACCGAGCGGCTGATCAACTGGTCGCTGAGCGACACCGTCACCCGGGTCATCGTGCGGGTGGGGGTGGCCTACGGCTCGGATCTGGAGCTGACCCGCACCCTGCTGAAACAGGCGGCGGACGACAACAGCCGCGTCTTGAAAGACCCGGCCCCCATCGTCTACTTCCTTACCTTCGGCCCCAGCACCCTGGATCACGAGCTGCGCTTCTTCGTGAGCGAGCTCGGCGATCGCAACCCGGCGGTGGACGAGCTGAACCGCAAGATCGACGCCCTGTTCAAGGCCAACGGCATCGAGATCGCGTTCAACCAGATGGATGTCTACATCAAGAACATGAAGGGCGAAGAGCAGAAGGTGGAGTCCGACTCCGCCCAGCCTCCCGCCCTGCCGGGTGCCCAGCCCGTCTAAGGCAGCACGCCATGCCAATAGAAGGCCCCGCAAGGGGCCTTTTTTATGGTCGGCGGCCGGCCGCCCACGCTGGTTTTGTGACGTGCCGGCCAGAATGGGACGCCGTTTGCCGCTAGCCTGAAGCGCTTATCCCCTGCTCACCGACCTGCCAATCGAGGTCGGCCGCGATACACTGAGGGGCCAACCCCCACATTTGTCAAGGTGCGCCAATGAGTTCCCAACCCTCTCTGCTCTCTTTTCTCGGCTCCCCCCTGCTCGGGGTGGCTGCCACCTATGTCGACCCCGCCAGCAAGGAGACCGGCGTCTACATCTGCGGGGTCGAGATCCAGGCCGGCGACGAACTGGTGCTGAGCTTTCCCAAGGGGCACCAGCTGGCGGTGGGGGAGAAGATCACCCTGCATCTGGACAACCGCACCGGGGTCGACGAGTACGACGCCTCCTTGAGCGTCTATCGCGTCTCCTACAAGGGGGTGATAACAAAAACCGCCCCGGACAAGGTGCAGGTCACCCCGCTGCAGTTCGAGCTCTGGTACGGCAACCGGGTGGTCTATGGCTTCGCCCAGCCGGACTATCAGCATCCGGCCGATGAACGTCCCGCCTGCGAGCTGCCGGTCACCCCGCTCACCGGCCTGCCGGTGCCTGACCTGCGCGAAGTGGAGAACAAGATCGGGGTGCTGGTGACCCGGGCCCAGTCCCAGCCGCACACCACTGTGCTGGCGTTTCTCTCCTCCGATGAGGACGATATCTTCTTCATCACCTTCCCCGAGACCTTCAAGTCGCAATTGCTCAAGCGCGACGGGCGCTGCCACTTCGCCATCGACTCGCGGGCGGTGTTTACCTACACCCGCGCCATCGAGTGGAACTACACCATCATCGCCGCCGATGCCTACCAGATCCCGCAGGATCACCCGCTGTTCGAGCCCATCCGTGCCGCCTTCGTGCAGAAGAATCCGTGGGAAGTGGGCTTCTTCAGCCACCCGCAAGTGGAGCTCTACCACCTCAAGGCCCGTCAGGTGGTCTGCCCTGGGCGGGCAAAAGAGTAGGCCAGAGCGGGCCCGAAAGAGGATAAGATGACCGCCGTTGCCCATGACAAGGAGTAGAGAGCAGATGCAGCAGGTCGTTTATGTGGCGAGCCCCGCCAGCCAGCAGATCCATGTGTTCGCCCTGGCCGGGAGCGGGGAGCTCGCGTTATTGCAGGTGGTCGACACCCCGGGCCAGGTCCAGCCGCTGGTGATCAGCCCGGACGGACACTGGCTCCATGCCGCCGTACGGCCCGATTTTGCGCTCATCAGCTACCGGATTGGCGTGGATGGCCGGCTCAGCGAGCCGAGCTCGGCGCCGCTGGCGGGCAGCGCTTCCCACACCGCCATCTCGGCCGACGGCCGCTTCCTGCTGGCGGCCTCCTATGCCTTCAATCATGTCACCGTCTCCGCCATCGGCAGCACCGGTCGGGCTGCGCCGCCCCACCAGCAGCTCGACGGCTTGCAGGCCGCCCACTCGGTCACCCTGCTGGCCACCGATGGCCAGGGCGAGCAGGAGGTACTGGTCGCCTGCCTCAAGGAGGATCGTATCCGCCGCTTTGTGCTCTGCCGGGAGGGCCGGCTGCGCCCCCATCCGCTGGGGGATCTGCAGACCGCCAGCGGCGCCGGCCCGCGCCATCTGGCGCTCCACCCAATCAATGGCGACCTCTATTGCCTGAACGAGCTCGACTGCACCATCAACCGCTATCGGCGCAGCGCCGATGGCGACATCACACTGTGCCAGAGCCTGGAGATGCTGCCTGCCGGTTATCAGGGGGAGTACTGGGGAGCTGATCTGCACGTGACACCGGATGGGCTCTTTCTCTACAGCAGCGAGCGGGCCAGCAGCCTGCTGACCCAGTTCGCCATTGCGCCGGATGGCGAGCTCGGGGTGGTCGGCCACTTCCCCACCGAAACCATGCCGCGCGGCTTTGCCATCGACGGGCAGGGCTGCTGGCTGCTGGCGGCAGGGCAAGCCTCCCACCAGCTGGCGCTGCACCGCATCGATCCGGCCAGCGGCGCCCTCACCCTGCAGGCACGCCAGCCAGTGGGCGAAGGGGCCATGTGGGTGCGGGTATTGACGCTGGCACCCTGAGATCTCAGTACTTAGCCCAAGCCCGGCGCACCGACAAAACAGAGAGGCCACCCTGGGGTGGCCTCTCTTTCATCATCTCAACGCACAGCAAGCCAGGCATTTAATCCTTGGCGCTCTCCATGGCACCCTCTTCGGAGTGCTGGGGCAGGATGAGGTTGAGCAGGATGGCGGCCACCGAGGCCAGACCCACACCCGCCAGGGCGAAGTCACCGATCTTCATCTCCAGCGCACCGACACCCACGGTCAGGGTCACGGCCACGATGGCGATGTTGCGCGACAGCCCCAGATCCACCTTGGACTCCACCAGGGTCTTGAGACCGATGGCGGCGATGGATCCGAACAGCAGCAGCATGATGCCGCCCATCACCGGCATCGGGATGGAGGTGAGCAGGGCGTTGAACTTGCCGAAGAAGGCCAGAATGATGGCGAACACCGCGGCCCAGGTCATGGTGACCGGGTTGAAGTTGCGAGTGATCATCACGGCGCCGGTCACTTCGGCATAGGTGGTGACGGGGGGGCCACCAATGAAGCCGGCGAAGCAGACGCCGATGCCGTCACCGGCCAGGGTACGGTGCAGGCCCGGGTTCTTGGTGTAATCCTTGCCCGTCACGCCACCGATGGCCAGCACGCCGCCGATGTGTTCGATACAGGGGGCGATGGCCACCGGCAGCATGAACAGCGCCGCGGCCCAGTTGATCTCGGGGGTCACGAAGTGGGGCAGCGCCAACCAGGGGGCGTTCACCATGCCATCGAAGCTCACCTGACCCATCAGCACGGCGGCCACATAACCGGCGATGACGCCGGAGAGGATGGGGATGAGCTTGATCCAGCCCTTGCAGAACACCGCCGCAATCAGGGTCACCGCCAGCGAGATACCGGCCAGGGTCAGCGCAACCGAGGCTGGCACCACCTGTTCACCACCGGCGCGGCCCATCGCCATGTTGCAGGCCACCTGGGCGACCGACAGACCGATCACCATGATCACCGGACCAATCACCACCGGCGGCAGCAGCTTGTGCACGAAGCCCATCCCACGTACGCGAATGAGCGCGGCCAGGATGAAGTACATGAAACCGGCGGCAAACAGACCGAACATGGTGGAGGGCAGGCCCCAGGTCTGGGTGGCGTAAATGATGGGGGCGATAAAGGCAAAGCTGGAACCGAGGAAAATCGGGACCTGGCGGCGGGTGCAGAGCTGGAACAGCAGGGTGCCCACACCGGCGCCAAGCAGGGCCATGGAGGGGTTCAGTCCGGTGAGCAGGGGCACCAGAACCATGGCACCGAAGGCGACAAACAGGATTTGCAGCCCGGCGACACTTTGCTTGACTAAGGAAAACATGGATGTCCTTAATTTTTTGATAACTGACAGGGATATTTGACACTTTTCAGTTATCACAAGACTTTTTCAAGGCACTAAATGAGCCATTCGGCGTCATTTGTTGCCTCTTACTGCTTGGGGAGAGCATGAAACTGGCTTTTTAGGCGGGATTCGTTGCTACAAGCATCGAGGAAGCGATTTTACGCACTTTTATGGCTGACGCCAATCGTTTTTCCACGCTGTTTTGTTGTCAGGTGTTGCCCCTGCCCCGCCACCGGCCCCCTCTATACTTGATGGCGTGAACCCAGCCGGACAAGGAGTCCCCCATGTCACTGCCCGCTTTCAAGCCCAGCCAGCGTCGACTGCTGGTGGGCTCGGCCATCGCCCTGGCCCTGTTTGCCACCCCGCTCAGCTATGACTTCAGCCACCATCAATGGCAGCTAAATCAGGCCTATGCCAAGTCCTGTTTCGTGGCCGGCACCCGCATCCTGATGGCCGATGGGGAGGAGAGTCCCATCGAGACCCTGCAGGTCGGTGAGCGGGTGCGGGATCAATATGGCCACAGCAACCGGATCCTGGCGATCGAGCGGGTACCGCTGGGAGAGCGCAGACTATACGGGCTCAACCGGCTGGCCCCCTTCTTCACCGCCGAACACCCCTTGCTGACCACCCGCGGTTGGGCGGCCATCGCCCCGGCCATGACCCGCACCGAGAACCCGACCCTCGCCGTGCTGCCGCTCTTTACCGGCATGCATCTGCTGGGTTGGTCGGAACACAGCAGTGCAGGCAACCTGGCGCTGGCCCCCCAACCCACCCCGCTACTGGTGGAGTCCCTCTGCTGGCTGGACGCCCCGCCCACCACGGCACTGTTCAACCTGATCCTGGATGGCAGCCACAGCTATGTCGCCAATGGGCTGATCGTTCACAACAAGGATGGCGATGGCAGTGGCGGCGGCAGTGGAAACGGTGGAGGAGGAAGCAGCGGCGGAGGCGGTAGCGGTAGCAGTAGTGGAGGCAATGACAGCGACGGCGGTGGCAGCAGCGGTGGAGGCAGCGACAGCGATGGCGGCGGCAGCAGCGGTGGAGGCAGCGACAGCGATGGCGGCGGCAGCAGCGGTGGAGGCAGTGACAGCGGTGGAGGCAGTGACAGCGATGGCGGCGGCAGCAGCGGTGGAGGCAGTGACAGCGATGGCGGCGGCAGCAGTGGTGGAAGCAGTCACGATGGCGGCAGCGACAGCAGCCATGGCGGTGACGACAACGGCGGTGGGGAACATGCCGGCGGCGAACAGCATGCAGGAGGTGATCGGCATGCCGGTGGTGAGCAGCATGGCGGAGGGGACAGCCACGCCGGCGGAGATCGTCACGGTGGCGGGCGTGGCCTCGGCAATGGCCTCGATGACAACGGGGTCGATACCGTCGACGCCAATGGCAACGAGATCCGGGGTGACGGCACGGTCGACGACAACGGGGTAGATGCCGTCGACGCCAATGGCAACGAGATCCGGGGCGACGGCACGATAGACGATCGCGACCAGACCCTGACCGATGCGCAGGAGCAAGCGCTGATCCAGCAAGGGTTCAACAGCAAGGTGCAACCATGAGCCGTTATCTGCTGATCTGCCTGGCGCTGTGGTTGTCCGCCTGTGCCACCCAGCCAGCCACCCCGCTCTATCACCAGATGGACAAGCAGGATGTGGCGCTGGCCAATCAGGCGCTGGCCGAGGCGCTGCAAACCCGCCCCAAGGGCCAGAGCCTCACCTGGTTCAACTCCGCCAACCGCCACTCAGGCAGCGTCACGCCACTGCGCACCTTCCGCCACCCCAACGGCCTCTGGTGTCGCGACTACCGCGAGCAGCTCTACATAGGCCAAGCCAGTCAGCAGTGGCAGGACACCGCCTGCCGCAGCAAGGTGGGGCACTGGCTGCCGCTGCGCAGCTGACAGCTCAGGTAACAAAAAAGGGGTGGCCGTGGCCACCCCTCTGCTATTGCCAGTGCAAGCTTGCAGCCATCATACCCGGCGATAGGGCAGGTAGACCGGCTCCCACATGTGGTTGAGGATGTGCTGCTGCAGATCCTGACCGATGAGCGGATGGGAAGGATCCCGCCGCACTATGTCCTTGAGCACCGCCGTCGCCACGTGCACCGAGATGTTGCGCAGCTCGCGAATGCGCGGATAGACGGCCCCCTTGGCCAGGTCCACCTCGCTCACGCACTCTGCCAGCGCAAAGGCGGCGGTGGTGAAGATGTCCGGCGTGATCTCGCGGATCTGGCTGACGATGGCCGCCAGGCCCACCCCCGGGAAGATGAAGACGTTGTTGCCCTGGCCGACCCGGAACTCCTGCCCTTCGTAGTGCACATCCTTGAACGGGCTGCCGGTGGCGACGATGGCCTTGCCCTGGCTCCAGCGATAGATGTCGTCCGGCAGCGCCTCGCAGTTGGCGGTCGGGTTGGAGAGCGGGAATACCATGGGGCGCGCGCAGTGTTTTTGCATCAGCTGCACGTGCTCCTCCTTGAAGGCGCCGCCCGAGCCGCTGGTGCCCAGCAGCACGGTGATCGGCACATGGCGCAGCACATCGGTCAGGTTGGCCTTGCCGGGCACCTCGGTGTCCCAGCCAGCCAGCAGCAGACCCGGCTTGGCGTAGCGGCGCTTGTACTCGTCGAGCCCCTCGCGGTTGTCACACACCAGCCCCTGGGTATCCAGGATATAGATGCGATCGCGGGCCGCCTGCGGATCCAACCCTTCGCGGATCATGCCCGCGCAGATCTGATCCGCCACCCCGACCCCGCCAGCACCGGCGCCATAGACCAGGTAGTTCTGCTGGCCCAGGGTCTCGCCCTTGACCTTGACCGCCCCTATGATGCCCGCCAGCACCACGGCCCCGGTACCCTGGATGTCGTCGTTGAACGACGGCAGCGACTGCTGATAGCGGGAGAGATTGTTGAAGGCGTTGGACTTGCTGAAATCCTCCCACTGCAGCACGGCGTTAGGGAAGTGGCGCTTGACCCCGGCCACGAACTTGTCGATGAAGTCGTCGTACTCCTTGCCACGGATGCGCTTGTGGGGCTGACCCAGGTACATGGGATCATCCAGCAGCGCCTGATTGTCGGTGCCCACGTCGAGCGCAATGGGCAGGCAGCAGGCGGGGTGAATACCGGCGGCCAGGGTATAGAGGGAGAGCTTGCCGATGGGAATGCCCATGCCGCCCACTCCCTGGTCACCGATCCCCAGGATCCCCTGGCTGTCGGTCACGACGATGATGCGCACCGATTTGGCATCCAGCTGACGGGCCAGGGAGCCCATGTCATCGACGTTCTTCGGGGTGATGTAGAGGCCGCGCGCCTTCTGGTAGCGGTGGCTGAACTCCTGACACGCCTTGCCCACGGTCGGGGTGTAGATGATGGGGGTCATCTCCTCCACGTGGCGCGCCAGCAGGGCGTAGAACAGGGTCTCGTTGCGATCCTGCAATGCCCGCAGGTTCTGATACTTCTCGATGTCGCTGCAGGCGCTCAAAAAGCCCTGATAGACCCGATCCAGCTGGGCTTCGAAGGTTTGCACCTGGGGAGGCAACAGGCCGTCGAGCTCGAAGTCGGCGCGCTCCTGTTCGGTAAAGGCGGTGCCCTTGTTGAGATTGCGATCGTTGAGCAGATCGGTGCCAGTCAGTGCGACGGGGCGAAAATCTTGTCCCTGTGCATCTTTCCACAGCAGATATTGTCCGGTAGCCATAGTCATTCTCTTTGATTTACGTGAAATTGCCGTTCGGCAGGAGAGCAAGACTCATAATGAAATCAATCATATGACGTTTGCCTGTTTAGTTTTGTGAGCTTGGGCATACCCTGCGGCCAAAATCCGCGCCGAGGCGGATGATGGTCTCATACCGGCCACGCGCCACAGAGAGCGGCCAACTATGCTCAACAGCAGGCCACCGGCAGGGAGAGGTTCCCGGGGGCAGGAGAGAACACACAGATGAGTGAAATCCTGATCGTCGATGACATGGCATCCAACCGCTACATCTTGCGCAGTCTGCTGGAAGAGGCGGGTTACCGGGTGCGGGAGGCCACCGACGGCCTGCAGGCGGTGGATGCCGCCACCGAGTTCCCCCCCGATCTGGTGCTGATGGACATCAACATGCCGGTGATGGACGGTTACGAGGCGTGCCGCCGCATCAAGCAGCTGCCGGGCCAGTGGTGCCTGCCGGTGCTCTTCATCAGCACCAACAGCGGGATCGGGGCGCTCGAGCAGGCCTTTCAGGCCGGCGGCTGCGACTATGTCTCCAAGCCTTTCCACCAGCTCGAGGTGCTGGCCCGGGTGCAAAACCAGCTGCGTCTCAAGGAGCTGGGGCGCCAGCAAGCCAAGGTGCAGCTCTACCAGAGCCTGTTTCAGCTCACCGCCAGCATCGCCCACGAGATCAACACCCCGATCGGCATCGGCATCACCGCCTCCAGCCTCATTCACGGCGCCGGCGATCTGCTGGCCAGCGCGGTGCAAAACGGCATGCTGGGGCAGCGCCTGCTCCAGCAGCAGCTCACCGACATCAAGGAGGGCACCGAGCTGGTGGAATCCAGCCTGCGCCGGGTCGCCCTGCTGGTGACCCGCTTCAAGGAGCTGACCCGGGATCAGACCGAACTGCCCGCCACCCCCTTTGCCGTACAGAAGAGCCTGCGCAAGCTGCTGCAGGCCTTCACCCCCGAGTTTCTCATCGCCCGAGTCAACGCCGAGCTGGGCGGCGAGGAGGTCACCCTGACCGCCCCCGAGTCGCTGTTTCTCGACCTGGTGCAGGAGCTCATCAAGAACAGCATGGAGCACGCCTTCAAGGGGCCGGGGGAACACCGCCTCTCCCTGCAGGTGGAGCGGGCCGGCAGCGAGCTACTGCTGATCTACCGGGACAACGGCCCCGGCATGGCGGCCGAGCAGCTCGCCCACCTGTTCGAGCCCTTCTTCACCACCCTGCGCGGTGACGCCCGCCACTGCGGGCTGAGCGCCTGTCGCATCCACAATCTGGTGGAGAACAACCTGCACGGCCAGCTTGCCGTCACCAGCCCGCCCGGCGAGGGGCTCTGCTACTGCATCCGGCTGCCGCTGCAGCCGCCGCTCTGAGCGGCAGACACAACAAAGGGGCGCCGCAGCGCCCCTTTTCTTTCATTCTGATGTCGCGGCCAGCCTCAGCCTGACTTGCCTACCTTGGGCTCGTCGAGCTGGTGCTTCACCTCTTCATACCAGAGATCGTGGTGCTCCTTGGCCCAGGTCTCGTCCACCTCGCCGCTGATCATCCCCTCCAGCGCCCCTTCCAGCTGGAACAGGCCCATGTAGATGTGGAAGATGAAGCCGCAGATGAGGATCAAGGCGCCGACGATATGGATGAAGCTGGCCCACTCCATCTGGCGGCGCAGCTGGCCGAAGATGGGGAAGTCCAGAAACAGCCCGGTCGCCACGACGATGCCGCCAAACCAGATCAGCAGCCAGAAGATCGCCTTCTCGCCGCCGTTGGAGAAGCCCGCCGAGGGGTGACTCCCCTTGTGGGGCCCCAGCATGCCGCCCGCCTTCATGAACCAGCGCACGTCCACCATGTTGACGATGTTGTGGCGAAACCACTTGATGAGCACTCCCATCAGGCAGAGGAAGAAGAGCGGCCCCACGTAGTTGTGGAACACCTTGGCGAACCAGATCCAGTTCTCCCACACCCCGATGCTCACCACCGGCTTGATGAAGTGCTTGCCGTAGATGATGGCCAGCCCGGACCCGGAGAGGGTCAGGAACATGCCCGCCGTGGTCCAGTGCAGCGCCCGATCGAGCCGGCTCCAGCGCTTGAGCTTGCGCCCGGTGCGCGGCTTGGAGAGCTTGGTCGGCCCCACCGCCCAGTACATCAGGCCGCACATGGCGAGCGACCCGAAAATGGCGATGGCACCGAGCGGCGACACCCACTTGGTCTTCACCTCGAACCAGAGCTGGCCCGGCACCGAGATGAGCACCCCGTGCTCCGGCGAGCGGGAGGTGGTCACCCCCTCCTGCCCGTCCTTCACCGCCCGCCAGTAGTCGGCGCCGGCAAAACCGACCGCCTCTTTCTCGGCGTCGGCGAAGCTGGCGGTACTCACCAGCAGCAGGGCGGCAAACAGGGCCATTAGCCAGGTTTTCATGCCGCCCCTCCCTTGCCCGCCTTGCTGGCGTCATGGAACAGCTCTTCACCGCTGCCCCAGCCCGCTTCTTTGGCGCCGCGATAGGCGACCCGCTCGCGGAAGATGTCGGAGATGACCTGCGCATCCCCCGCCAGCAGCGCCTTGGTGGAGCAGAGCTCGGCACACATGGGCAGCTTGCCCTCGGCGATGCGGTTGGCTCCGTACTTCTGGCGCTCCGCCTCGCTGTGATCCTCCTCCGGGCCGCCGGCACAGAAGGTGCACTTGTCCATCTTGCCCCGATCGCCGAAGGCGGCGGTCTTCGGGAACTGGGGCGCCCCGAACGGGCAGGCGAACAGGCAGTAGCCACAACCGATGCAGAGATCCTTGTTGTGCAGCACGATGCCGTCGTCAGTGTGATAGAAGCAGTCGGCCGGGCAGACCGCCATGCAGGGGGCGTCGGTGCAATGCATGCAGGCGACCGAAATGGAGGTCTCACCCGGCAGGCCGTCGTTGAGGGTTACCACCCGGCGGCGCTGGATGCCCCACTCCAGGGCATCGTCGTTCTCGTTCTTGCACGCCGTCACACAGCCGTTGCACTCGATGCAGCGCTTGGTGTCACACATGAATTTCATTCTGGCCATGGGATCAGGCTCCTACTTTGCGAAAACGGCACAGGGTGACCTTGGTCTCCTGCATCTGGGTGACCGGGTCATAACCATAGGTAGTGACTATGTTGACCGACTCCCCCAGCACATAGGGGTCAGACCCTTCCGGATATTTGGATCGCAGATCCTTGCCCTCGAAGTGGCCGCCGAAGTGGAACGGCATAAAGGCGAGCCCCGGCTTGACCCGCGGGGTCACCAGCGCCTTCACCTTGACCCGGCCTCCTTCCGGCCCCTCGACCCACACGTCCTGACCGTCGCGCACGCCGACGTCGTTGGCATCCGCCGGGTTCATCTCGACGAACATCTCCTGCTGCAACTCGGCCAGCCAGGGGTTGGAGCGGGTCTCGTCACCGCCCCCCTCGTACTCCACCAGACGGCCGGAGGTGAGGATGATCGGGAACTCCTTGCTGACGTCCTTCTCCTGCACCGAGGCGTACTGGGTCGGCAGGCGCCACAGGCTCTTGGCATCGGGCCAGGTGGCGTAGTCGGCCAGCAGATCCCGGCGCGGGGTGTAGAGCGGCTCGCGGTGCTTGGGCACCTGATCCGGGAAGGTCCACACCACGCAGCGCGCCTTGGCGTTGCCGTAGGGGACGAAGCCGTGCTTGATGGCCACCCGCTGGATACCGCCGGAGAGATCGGTCTTCCAGTTTTTGCCCTCGGCCTCTTTCTTCTCGGCCTCGGTCAGCTCATCCCACCAGCCAAGCTGCTTCATCAGATCGGCGGTGATCTCGGGATAACCGTCTTCCACCTCGCTCCCCTTCGGCCAGGAGTCTTCGGCCAGCAGCGAGACGCCCTGATACTCGATGCCGAAACGGGCACGGAAACCGCCGCCCCCTTCCGACACCGGAATGCTGGTGTCGTAGAGGATGTGGCTGCCCGGGTGTTTCATCTCCGGGGTACCCCAGCAGGGCCAGGGCAGACCGTACACTTCGCCGCTGACCGGGCCCCCTTCGGCCTTGAGGTTGGTCTTGTGGAAGGTGTGCCAGTTCTGCTGGTGCGCCTTGAGCCGCTCCGGGCTCTGGCCGGTGTAGCCTACGCTCCACATGCCGCGGTTGTATTCGCGGGTGATGTCTTCCAAGAGCGGCTCGTTGTTCTCCACCTTGATGTGCTTGAACAGCTCATCGGCAAAACCGAGCTTCTTGCTCAAGAGATACATGATCTCGTGGTCGACCTTGGATTCGAACAGCGGCTCGACCACCTTGTCGCGCCACTGCATGGAGCGGTTGGTGGCGGTGACGGAACCATAGGTCTCGAACTGGGTGGTGGCCGGCAGCAGGTAGACGCCGTCGGTGCGATCGTTCATGACGGCGGCGACCGTGGGGTACGGGTCGACAATCACCATCATGTCGAGCTTTTGCATCGCCTTCTTCATCTCGGGGCCGCGGGTCTGGGAGTTGACAGCATGACCCCAGTAGAACATGGCGCGGATGTTGGAACCCTGCTCGATGAGATCGGCGTTCTCCAGCACACCATCAACCCAGCGGGAGACCGGAATGCCGTTGTTGTTCATCGGCAGCTTGCCGTTGTAGGCCTTGTTGTCAAAACGGGCCTTGATCCACTCGTAATCGACGTCCCACACCCGGGCCCAGTGCTTCCAGGAGCCCTCTTCCAGCCCGTAGTAACCGGGCAGGGAGTCGGAGGTGACACCAAAGTCGGTGGCGCCCTGCACGTTGTCGTGACCACGGAAGATGTTGGTGCCCGCCCCGCTCTTGCCCACGTTGCCGAGGGCCAGTTCGAGGATGCAGTAAGCGCGGGTGTTGTTGTTGCCGGTGGTGTGCTGGGTGCCGCCCATGCACCAGACCACGCAGCCGGGGCGGTTGTCGGCCAGCAGTTTGGCGGCGCCATGAACCTGCTGTTCGTTGAGGCCGGTCACCCGCTCCACTTCGGCCGGGGTCCAGCGCGCCACCTCTTTTTGCACCTCGTCCATGCCGTAGACGCGGGTGCGGATGAACTCCTTGTCTTCCCAGCCGTTCTTGAAGATGTGCCAGAGCATGCCCCAGATAAAGGCGACGTCGGTGCCCGGACGCAGGGAGAGGTACATGTCCGCCTTGGCAGCGGTGCGGGTACGGCGCGGGTCGACCACCAGGATCTTGCAGCCGTTGCGCTCTTTGGCCAGCAGGATGTGCTGCATGGCGACCGGATGGGCCTCCGCCGGGTTGGAGCCGATGAACATGATCGACTTGCTGTTGTGCATGTCGTTCAGGCTGTTGGTCATGGCGCCGTAGCCCCAGGTGTTGGCGACCCCGGCGACCGTGGTGGAGTGGCAGATGCGCGCCTGGTGATCCACGTTGTTGGTGCCCCACAGGGACGCCATCTTGCGAAACAGGTAGGCCTGCTCGTTGGAGTGCTTGGCGGAGCCGAGCCAGTAGACGCTGTCGGGGCCGGACTCCTTGCGAAGGCGCAGCACTTCATTGCCCACCTCTTCGATGGCCTGCTCCCAGCTCAGGCGCTGCCACTTGCCGCCCACCAGCTTCATCGGGTACTTGAGGCGACGCTCGCCGTGGCCGTGCTCGCGCAGGGCCGCCCCCTTGGCGCAGTGACCGCCCAAGTTGAAGGGGTGATCGAAGGCCGGCTCCTGGCCGGTCCAGACGCCGTTTTGCACCTCGGCATAGACGCCGCAGCCCACCGAGCAGTGGGAACAGATGGTGCGCTTCACTTCGACCGGCACGTCGGCCGCCACGCTCTTGGCCTCGGCCCGCTGCATCATGGCAGGGGCCAGCCAACCGGCGGCCACGGCGCCGCCGGCCACCAGACTTGAGTTGACCATAAAGGCACGACGGGTCAGCCCCTGACCGCGAGCGGCCCCATTGCTTTGCAAGCTGCCCTGCTCGCCCGCCTGGGGCTGCTCGGCACGTTTCGTCAGTTTCATGAGTTCTCCTTCACTGAGCCGGCTCAGTCGGTGCCGCGCAGGGTGCGATAAAAGTCGTGAACATGGGGGGTCTCCCGATAGCCCTTATCCGGCTCGGTGTCGTGGGTCAGCACCTCCTTGCCCACCACCCGGCCAGTGGCACCGGCCAGCACGCCGATGGTGGCAACCACCCCCACCCCCTTGATCAGATTGCGGCGGGACGGGTCTTTCAGCTGTTCATCGCTCATCTTTCTGTGACCTCTGTTGTTATGGTCGGCTGCGGTGAGCCGGTTTTGCTATGAGTGGGTGACGCAGCGTCATGGCTGCGTCACCACCGGGCTGCCAAAGGGCAGGCGCAGTTCCTGTTCCAGTTTGAAAAAGTCTTCGGCAAGAGCACCGACCGCCCGATAGAAGCTGCCCCCTTTCGCCTGTTGCTGATCGCGGCAGCAGGCGAGTACCCAGGGGGCAAGGTGGCGTTCATAGAAGCGGTTGCGATCCGGGTGCTGCTCGGCAATCAACACCGCCATCACCTCGCAGAGGGCGGCCAGGTGATCTTCCGGCTCGCACACCCCGCTCCGGCGCTCGAAGCCGAGCGACTGGAGGTCGGCGCGCAGCACCGCCAGCGGCAGCTCCATCAAAGAGCCGGTGAGATACCAGGAGGCAAACGGCACGATCTCCCCGCGCCCCAGCCCGATAAAGAGATCCTGATACTCCTCGGCAAGCTCATTCTCGTGGTGGCTGCTGGCCGCCAGCTGCACCAGCCCCAGCCCTCTGGCAAAGGGGCCGGGCATGGCCTGCAGGCCTTGCAGCCAGGCGAGCTGTTCGCCACGGGGGGCGGCGCGCCAGAGGCTCGCCAGCAGGGCGTACATGTCGGCGCTATTGCGATCCAGGTCGGTCATTGCCGGCGCCTCCGGGTAGTCATTGCGTTGTTCAGTCATCAGAGCCCCCTCACACCTTGAGCTGGGAGACGGGATCCGCCGCCAGCGCCGCAAACACATCCTTGACCCGGCAGTCCTCGCACATCAGCAGCCGCTGGGCGGCCTCGTTCTGAAAGTGGGAGTGACCGGCCAGTTTTTGCTGGATGCGGCGGATAAGGGAGGCCGGCGCGAACGGCTTTCCGCAGCGAATGCAGCAGGCCGCCTCTTCGGCTTTAAGGCTCTGCACGGCGCGGCGCGCCTCGGGCACAGGCTGCAAGCGGGGCATCAGCACGATGGCCTGCTCGGGGCACGCCTTTTCGCACATGCCGCACTGGATGCAATCCTGCTCGATAAAGTTGAGGCCGGGCGCATGACCCACCGCATGCAGGGCGCGGCTCGGACAGACCGCCACGCAGCCCATGCAGAGGGTGCAGTCTGCGTCTTTCAGCTCCACGCTGCCGTAAGGGGCGCCGTGGGGCACTGCCAGCGGCTCACGGCGCCCCTCATTGGCCTGCCAGAGGGCATCGAAGGCGGCAAACAGGTTCTCCCGTTTGTCTCCTTTCAGCGGCTTGTCCAGCAGGGCAATGGCTGGTTCACCGGAGATCGGCTTATCTTGTTCGGCATCCGGGTTAAACAGGGCGATGCGATCGGCAGCAAGCCCAGCGCCCGCCAACAGCACGGCGGCGCTGGCCAGTTCCCGCTCAACCAGCGCACGGACGCTTGCGGGGGCATCGTCACCCAGCGCAATGCGCACTGCGCTGGCACCGTAGGCGAGTGCCGCGAGCCAGCTCTCGATGCCTAAACTCGCGCTCTCCTCCACCCAGACCGGCAGCCAGTTGGCAGATAGGTGGGTGAGCTCGGCTTCCACCCATTCGCGCTCGCTTTCACCGGCAATCAACAGCCGAGGTGCGTCGCCTCCCGCCTCCCGGTAGTGCTTGAGCAGACGCAGCAGATAGTCGCCGCTGGTATTGGCGTCGGGTTGGTGATAGCCAATCGCCCCGGTCGGACAGGCTGAGGCGCAGCTACCAAAGCCCTGACAGAGATGGGGATCGATCTGGATGCGACCATTGATAGGCTTGAGCGCATCGGTCGGGCAGACATCGAGACAGCGGCTGCAACCGGGCACGCCGCGGGCGGTAAAGGCGCACGCCTCGGGGTCGAGGCGAAAATAGCGCGGCTTGTCGAAGATACCGGTCAGCGCACAGAGCTCGGCAAGCCGCTCGGCCAGGTCAGCGTCATCAAAGAGATGCAGATAGCCCACCGGCGGGCGTTCCAGCGCAAACAGCGGGACGCGGCCCAGATCGGCCACCAGATCGAAGCGTGGTTCGCGTAGCTGTTCACTAGCAGCAGCCGCTTGTTGTGGAAAACAGAGCGCAGCCAGATCAAACCTCTCACCCTGCCCATTGAGGCCGGTGAGCTGAAACTGACCGAGATACCCGGTCAGGCTCGGTTCGCGCAGGGTCAGAGCATCCAGGGTGGCGGTAGCCTCGAAGATGGCCTCGAGATCCGCTGCCTCGGCGTCATGCACCGACTCGGTCACCAGCAGGGTCGGCATCACGCCTTGGGGCAGCAGGCTGGCGGCGCGGCGAATGCGGTCTTCCGGGCCGACCAGCAGCAAGCGCCCCTGACTCTGGTAAGAGACGGTGGCCGGGATCAGGTTGTTGGTCTTGACCGTATGCTGCAGGGCATGGGCGCGGGCACGTTCGTTGCGCGCGGCCACGCCATCGGCGGTCAGAGTTGCGACGGATGTTGTTATGGGTTGTTCGATGCTCACATGCACTCCTGTGCGCGCCACCTCGTGGGACGGCGTGCTTGTTGGTCAGCTGGGAGAGCAAGAGCCGAGCCAACTCCCCCAGGAAAAAAGTGACTGGCAGGGAGTCAGGATCCCAAATGCTCTATTTCCCCACCCTTGGTTGGGACATTTTGTCCATCATAGTCAACCAAAATGTCCCGATCGTCGGTGTGGGTTTGAGAATGGTTATCAGCCAAACCTTGCGGTTCGCTGGTTATGGCCGTGGCGGCCACTGTCGCCGGTTCGGGTGCGGCAGCGGTTGAGTGAGGCGCTTCGTCATCCGGCGCCGTCGCCTGCTCCACCAGCCAGTTGCGCAGGCCGGCGGTCAGGGCCGCGGGCAGCAATTCGGGCTGGCTGAAATCCTGGGTGTAGTCGTCGAGCCCATCCGGCTTATGGCTGCGAAACATGGCCCGCAGCGCCTCCCTGTCGGGGAGTTTGGCCTTGCCCGGCTGGGCTGTTGTTAGCTGCGGTTCGCCACTCTCGGCCCCCTCAACGGCAAGGGGTTCACTGCTCCCCTTGTCAGTACTGACTACGGGGCTATCCAGCGCATTATCAGGGATTTCACCTTCGTCACTGCTTTCGATGGGGGTGACAACAGTCTCGGGGATGGCCTCTTCCCTCGGCTGCAATGCCTGATGCTTGCGCGCCTCACTCTTGCGAGACGACCAGCGCTTGAGAAACTCACTCATGGGCGCTGTTTACGGCACAGGTTCCGGCGTCGCTGCCACGCTCGCGGCCATCGGGGCCGGTGGCCTTGACGGCGCCACAGCTGGCTTGATCCTGGCTATCGACACCGAGCTGATCCTGCGCCCGCCCCTTGCCCTTCTTGCCCTTGCGACGGGCCTCCAGCAGCTCGCCGTGGCGGCCGATAAAGGCCTCCACCCAGGCTTGCAGCGCTTCGGGCAGCGGGCAGGAGAGCACCTGCCGCTCGCCATCCATATAGGCGGCGGCCACGGTCTGGCTCAGGGTCAGGCCATCGGCCACAAAGCCATTGTCCACGCGGCTTCCGGTGACAAAGAGGCGGGGCGAGCCGGAGCTCAAATTGAAGCGATAATCCCCCCGCTCATCGCGAAACAGGGTTAGGGGCAAGGCACCGGCAGCCTTGGGCTGCGCGGGGTGGAGTGCCGCAATCTCGAAACGGCGGCTCTGCCAGCGGCCAACCTGGCTGTCGATGGCCTTTAACTCCAGTTGCAGCCAGCGCTGCGGGGAGAGGGGTTTGGTTGTCTCTTGCACTGTCACGGCTCCCATCAGAAGGTCTCTGCCAGGCCGCCCTCCCCCGTGATCCACCCCGTTCGGGACGGATCAGAGCAGGACATTCAGGGCGGCCACAGCCATTAATGGGATAAGACTTAGCAAGAGTGGGGCCAAGGCCGGTCTGGTGGCCACTTGGGGCTTTAATGCTAGTTGGGGCGTCGTGCGGGATATGGGTAGACGCGGGCGTAGGCTGGTGCAGAGCGCAGCGAAGCCCAACATGCAAGGTTAGTTTCAAATCACAGATATCGAAATTTTAAAGAAGAACTATTGATAATCTTCATCTTTTTATAAAAAATCACTTTTGTTTCGGATGACTATTCGAGGTATAGAATGATTCATAGTGTAAAATTAGCATGGGGGATTAATCTTAATGGCGATATAAAGCATATTTATGAGGTGCCTAATGGAAATAAATGTCAATGCGTGTGTATTGAATGTGGTGGTGCACTATGTGCTAATCAAGGAGAAATTAAAACTTGGCATTTCTCACATCAAACAGAGACTAATTGTACCGGTGAAAGCATTATTCATTTCTTAGCAAAGAAAATTATAGAGAATGCGTCAAAAAAATCTGAAAGAATCCATTTTCCTTCTTCGAAGGGAGAAGAAGGTTCATATTGCGATCTAGAAGAATGGCATGTGGAACACTGGCAATATAAAAACTTGTTTTTATCTAACTACACAGCAAAACTAGAAGTTAAAATTGACAATCTGATAGTGGATGTTTTATGCACAGACAATATTACAGGGCAAGCCTTTGCCATTGAAATATATCGAACAAACAAAAAGGATGATGCCGCCGTATCCAAATTCGAACAAAATAAACTGATGTCCATTGAAATAGATCTTAGTGAGGTAAGCTTAGATATATCAAGGCATCAGTTAGAAGAACACGTATTAAAAAGAGCCCCCAGAAAGTGGATTTTCAATACCGAACATGCTCAATTAAAAACTAAAGCCATAGAGAAGCTAAAAAAAGAAATTAACTCTATCAATGCTAAAAACTATAACAATTTTTTAAATCACTCCAAATTAATCGACACATGTCATTGGGCAAAACGTATTCAAATACCTGATTTGAAGCATGATGAAAAATCTAGGGAAGGTGCGAACAAGTCCCTGATATGAGATCATGTTTGTCATCTGGAGCCATGGAACAGGGTTCATCATGAG
>NZ_JAPCIT010000012.1:0-164081 GCF_027707385.1 Aeromonas sp. QDB54
ACTAGTACTGAACATAGCTCCAAGACTACCTCTTAAGTTAAGAGGGGCGAAGTGTCTGGATCTTCAAGGGGCCAATCTAGTCTGCCTCTTGTCTGGCTGATATTTGTCCATCAATTCAATTGCTGAACAGAAAAAGCACAGAATGTGATGCCTCTACCTTTCTTGTGATGCCCGCTCTGCTTTAATTCGTTTGCCCACGTTTGATGGGCCAAGGAATCACAATAATCTGAGGAATGGACACATGTTCAAAAGAACAGTAACGATGATGCTGGCGGCGGGAACCCTGGTATTAGGCGGTTGCGCATCTCACGGTGGCGCTGAGCAAGCGGCTGCAGACAACAGCGATTTCGGTGGCAAGTCCATCTACCTGCGTGGTGAAATGAACGACTGGATGGCAACCGATGAGAGCAAGGTGGTCAAGGTTGCCGACAAGCTCTACATGGCCAAGGGCACGCTCAAAAAAGAGTGGGCTCCTTACAAGTTCAAGTTTGCCGACTCCGGCTGGAGCTGTGGCACCAACTTCGGCTACAAGAGTCCGAGTGACGGCGTTGCCGTGCTGGGCGGTGAAGCCGTGCCGGTCAACCCCTGCTCCAAGTATGAAGACATGAAGTTCTCACCGGATGCGGATGGCGTCTATGAGTTCTATCTGAACATGGCGGGCGATACCCCGACCGTGTACGTCAAGAAACCCTGATCTGGACCGGGAAGCACGTTTCCCGGGCGATGAATCGGTCAATGCCCCGGCCCAGCACACTGCTGGCCGGGGCGTTTTTTTAGGATGAGACAGGCTCTCTCGTTATTAAAAATACTACATATAGTGTTTTTGTTTTGTTTGTTCGCTATTGGTTGTGTTTGTTGCTACTGTCGTGACGTTGTTCCATTCACATGAGGTTGATTGAACATGGCTAAATCCAACCCGGTGCAGGAGAGTGAGAGCGCCTCTCGCCTGATCCCCCTGCAGGACACTTCCTTCGAGATCTGGGACAGCAAGTATCGTCTCAAGAGCAAGGATGGCGTCCCCATTGATGGCACGATCGATGAAACCTACCAGCGGGTCGCCCTTGCCCTGGCTGGCCAGGAGTCGCAGCCGGACGTCTGGTATGAGCCTTTCCTGTGGGCACTGCGCAACGGTGCCATTCCGGCGGGCCGCATCACTTCCAATGCGGGAGCCTTCGAGCACAAGCCGGCGACCTCGACCATCAACTGCACTGTCTCCGGCACCATCGAGGATTCGATGGACGACATCCTCGGCAAGGTGCACGAAGCGGGACTGACCCTGAAAGCCGGTTGTGGCATCGGCTATGACTTCTCGACCCTGCGTCCGCGCGGGGCTTTTGTCTCCGGTGCCGGGGCCTATACCTCAGGCCCGCTCTCCTTCATGGATATCTACGACAAGATGTGTTTCACCGTCTCGTCCGCCGGTGGTCGTCGCGGCGCCCAGATGGGCACCATGGATATCCGTCACCCCGATGTGGTCGAGTTTATCCAGGCCAAGCGGGAGGATGGCCGTCTGCGTCAGTTCAACCTCTCTCTGCTCATCACCGAAGAGTTCGTCAAGGCGGTGAAAGAGGATGCCCCCTGGCAGCTAATCTTCCCCTACACCGCCAGGGAGGTGGAGCAGGACGGCATAGCGCTGGACGATCCCGCTCAGGTGTTCTGGGCCGACTGGCCCAACAGGGAAGGGGTGGTGTTCAACGAGCTGGGGCAGGTCGCCTGCAAGGTCTACAAGACCCTGCCGGCGCGCAAGCTCTGGAACGTCATCATGACTTCCACCTATGACTATGCGGAGCCCGGCTTCATCCTGATCGACAAGGTCAACCAGATGAACAACAACTGGTTCTGCGAGGAGATCCGCGCCACCAACCCCTGCGGTGAGCAGCCTCTGCCCCCCTATGGTGCCTGCCTGCTGGGGTCGGTCAACCTGACCCGGTTCGTGCGCGACCCTTTCACCGAACAGGCCGCCTTCGACTGGTCCGCCTTTCGCAAGGTGGTGGCCATCTTCACCCGCATGCTGGACAACGTGGTGGAGATCAACCAGCTGCCGCTTGCCAAGCAGCGTGAGGAGATCATCAGCAAACGCCGTCATGGCATGGGCTTCCTCGGCCTCGGCTCGGCCCTCACCATGCTGCGGATAAAATACGGCTCTGCTGCCGCCGTCGCCTTTACCGAGCAGGTATCTCAGGAGCTGGCCCTGACCGGCTGGCGCGAGTCCCTGGCCTTGGCGAAGGAGAAAGGCCCGGCGCCCATCATGGAGCAGGAATTCGAGGTGACCGGCAAGCTGCTGCGGCTGCGCCCCGAGATGGCGGCAGACGGCATCAAGCTCGGTGACAAGGTGAAGGGCAAGGTGCTGCACGCCCGCTACAGCCGCTACATGCAACAGGTGGCCGAGGTGGATCCCGCCCTGGTTGCCGAGCTGGCCGAGGTGGGGGGGCGTTTCACCCACCACAGCAGCATTGCACCGACCGGCACCATCTCGTTGTCGCTGGCCAACAACGCCAGCAACGGCATCGAGCCGAGCTTTGCCCACCACTACAGTCGCAACGTCATCAAGCCGGGCAAGAAGAGCAAGGAGAGCGTGGACGTCTACTCCTATGAGCTGCTGGCCTACCGCGAGCTGGTCAATCCGGCTGCCATGCCTTATGCCGAGGATGAGGCAACCCGGTTGCCGGATTACTTCATCACCGCCGACGACATCAGCCCGGCCCAGCACGTAGACATTCAAGCGGCGGCCCAGCGCTGGATCGACTCCTCCATCTCCAAGACGGCCAATGTGCCGACCGACTTTCCGTTCGAGCAGTTCAAGGACATCTACCTCTATGCGTCGGATTCGGGGCTCAAGGGCTGCACCACCTTCCGGTTCAACCCGGCAGCTTTCCAGGGGGTGCTGGTGAAGGAGCAGGATCTGGAGAATACCCTCTACGAGTTCACCCTGGAGGATGGCTCGGTCGTCACGGCGAAAGGGAACGAGGAGATCGAATACGATGGCGAGCTGCACACCGCTGCCAACCTCTACGATGCCTTGAAAGAAGGCTATTACGGTAAATTCTGAGGACGAGCGCATGGTCAAGAAAATCGACAGGAAAATCGTCGCCTACCAGGTGAAAACCCGGGATGAACCGCAGCAACCCCCTGTGCAGGATGACGTGGTTCACATGCACGAGACGGTGTTGCGGCCGGAGCGGTTGATGGGCACCACCTACAAGCTGAAGACGCCGGAACATGTCTCCGAGCACTCGCTGTTCATCACCATCAACGACATCATTCTCAACGAGGGGACGGTACACGAGACCCGGCGTCCGTTCGAGATCTTCATCAATTCCAAGAGCCTGGAACATTACCAGTGGATAGTGGCGCTGACCCGCATCATCTCGGCGGTGTTTCGCAAGGGGGGGGACGTCACCTTTCTGGTGGAGGAGCTGCGTTCGGTGTTCGATCCCAAGGGCGGCTACTGGAACAAGGGCAAGTACGTACCCTCGCTTATCGCCGAGATTGGCAACGTGATCGAAACCCATCTCACCGAGATCGGCATGCTCAAGGTGGCCGGGCTGGATGAACACCAGCAGGCGTTCCTGGCCGACAAGCAGGCCGAGCTGCAAGCTCGGCAACAAGCTGACGAGCAGCAGGCCGGCAGCGGCTTCCCACCCGGTGCAGCGCTTTGCTACAAGTGCCACAGCAAGGTGCTGGTGCAGAAGGATGGCTGCATGACCTGCCTCAACTGCGGCGATTCCAAGTGCGGTTGAGTGATTGATCGCAGACAACAGGCCGGCCTTTTTCATTGCTGCTTTTCTGTTCGAACGCACCGGCAGTACACGCGATTTGTTGCGCGATAGTAAAATCGGGCGTAGCGTTGGGGGTAATAAAACTGTCACGGCCGTGTGGTTTCAATGACATCTGAGATTCACACACGTGGCACCTTCAGTGCCAAGGAGGATGCTTATGGACAACACGGACCGAAAGCTGTTTATCCTGGATACCAACGTTCTGCTTCACGAACCCCTCGCCATCTACTCCTTCAAAGAGCACGACGTGCTCATCCCCATGACGGTGCTGGAAGAGCTCGACAACATCAAGGATCGCCACAAGGACGTCAGCCGTGATGCGCGGGTGGCCATCCGGGCGCTGGAGGATGTATTCCGCGATGCAACGCCGGAACAGATTGCGCAAGGGGTAGCGCTGGCCGGTGAGGCGAGCGGTCACATCTCCATCTTCAGTGACCACCATCTGCCGCAGGATGCCGAGGTGTTCACCGACAAGGAGGCCGACAACCGCATCATCAACGCGGCCCTCTACCTGCAAAAGCATGAGTTGAAACGTCAGGTGGTGCTGGTCACCAAAGACATCAACATGCGGCTCAAGGCCAAGGGCGCCGGGCTTGCCCACGTCGAGGATTACCGCAGCGACCAGCTGATCGACGACATCCGCCTGCTGGCCAAGGGCTTCCAGGTGGTGCCTGGCAGCTTCTGGGAGCGGGTCGGCGAGTGCGACAGCGAGACTCATGGCCGCGATACCGTCCACGTCATCGATGCCAACCTGCTGGAGGGCATTCACGTCAACCAGTACCTGATCGATGAAGAGAACTTTTTCGCCGCCCGGGTGCTCAGCCACGACAGCCAGAAGATCCGCATCAAGGATCTGGGGCGCGAACGGCTGATGTCCCGCAAGGCGTGGGGGGTACATCCCAAGAACGTCTATCAGGGGATGGCGCTCGATGCGCTGCTCGATCCGCACATTGATCTGGTGATCCTGACCGGCCCGGCGGGTTGCGGCAAAACCCTGCTGGCCATGGCTGCCGCGCTGGAGCTGGTGATCGAGAAGGGGATCTACGAGAAGGTGATCGTCACCCGAAATACCCCAGAAATCGCCGAGAGCATTGGCTTCCTGCCTGGCACCGAAGAAGAGAAAATGATGCCCTGGCTGGCGGCGGTGACCGACACCCTGGAGGTGCTGCACAAGCAGGACGAGAACATGAGCGGGTCCCTCAGCTACATCATGGAGAAGGCCAACATCCAGTTCAAATCGGTCAACTTCATGCGCGGGCGCAGCATCCAGAACACCTTCGTGCTGCTGGACGAGTGCCAGAACCTGACCGCGTCCCAGATCAAGACCATCATCACCCGCTGTGGCGAAGGCACCAAGATCGTCTGCTCCGGCAACCTGGCCCAGATCGACTCCAACTACCTGAGCCCGGTGACCTCGGGTCTGACCTACATCGTCGAGCGTTTCAAGGACTTCGACGGCAGTGCCAACATCTTCCTGAACGGGGTGGTGCGCAGCAAGCTCGCCTCCTTTGCCGAGGAAAACCTCTGATTTGATTGACTATCTTCATATGAAAAAGGGAAGCCACTTGGCTTCCCTTTTTTGATCCCGCCACCAGTTCAGTGTCCTTGGATCATTGTCCAAGATAGCGCAGCAGCCCGGGGTGATCGCTGTTGTGCAGGATATCCGGCGTACCCTGCAGGGCGATGCGCCCCTCATCCACGAACAACACCTGGTCGGCGATGAGCTGGGCATCCTCCGGGTTGTGAGACACCATCAGCACGGTAATGCCCTGCTCGCAGGCGAGCCTCGCCACCTCCGCCAGCATCTCCCGGCGCAGGGCCGGATCGAGCGCCGAGAAGGGTTCATCCAGCAGCAACAGCGGTTTGCCCCGCACCAGGGCGCGGGCCAGCCCGACCCGCTGTTGCTGGCCGCCGGAGAGCTGTTCCGGCAGCCGGGTGAGCATCTCGCCGAGGCCGACCCGGTTCGCGGCATCCTTCACCTGGGCCCGTTGGGCAGCGTTCAGGCGCAGACCGGGGTGCAGGCCGATGGCGATGTTGTCGAACACCGACAGATGCAGGAACAGGTTGTGATCCTGAAACAGGGTGGTGACCGGTCGCGCGGCTGGGCCCAGCGGCAGCAGCTCCTCGCCATCGAAGTCGAGGGTGCCGGACTCTACCGGCACGAAACCGGCGATCATGCCGAGCAGGGTCGACTTGCCTGCGCCGCTCGGGCCGATGAGCGCGGTGATCTCTCCCTTGGGCAGGGTGGCGCTGAAACTGACGCGCCAGTCCGGGTAGCTGGTGACCAGCTGATCAATATTCAGCATGTTCTCTTCTCCAAGGGGCAGCTCGGCCAACCGGAGCAGCCGAATAAACGGTAGGGGCGTGCGCTTCAATGATCGGCATGTTTGCCTCCCAGGCCACGTTCGACCAGCCAGAACAGGGAGAAACAGAGCAGCAGCAGCAGCAGGGCGGTGGCGGCCGCCTCGGTCAACCGGTAACTGCCGAGCTGCTGATAGAGCAGCCAGGGCAGGGTGGTGAGCTCCTGGCTGCCGAACATGGCGATGGCACCGAGATCTCCCAGCGACAGGATCATCGAGAGCGCGGCCGCCTGGGCCAGCGGGCGGCGCAGCAGGGGCCACTCCACCAGCCGAAGGCGATGCAGACCGTGTACCCCCAGACTGTCGGCTAGCCGGTCGTACTGGCGCACCACCAATTGCATGGGAGCGGAGAGGGTACGCAGCACATAGGGCAGCGCCATCAGGGCGTTGACCAGCACCACCAGCCAGGGGCCGAGGGCGAACACGTCGGCGAACGGCATGAACAGGATGAAGAGGCCGGTGGAGAGCACTACCGCCGGGATCATCAGGATCACCGAGCCGCTGGCCTCCCACAGGGCCGCGGCCCGCCGCTTGCGATCCCGCACGCGCAGGTGACGGCTGGTGAGCAGCAGCGCACTGCCGAGCAGGGTGGCCAGGCTGCCCGCCGCCAGCGCGATCAGCAGCGACTGGCCGCTGGCCAGCCACAACTTGCTTGAGGTCAGTGCATCTGGCAGGCCGGGGTTGAGGCCGGCTACCACGATGGCCAGCAAGGGGGGCAGGAACACGGCCAGCCCGATCCCGAGGGTGAGGGCGTCCACCAGACCGGTTCCCGGCTGATGGCGGTCCGGGCGCAGACAGGGGCGATGAGAAGTGATCCGGCTGGCCGGGCTGCTCTGCAGCTTGTGCTGCAGCATCAGCAGGGCGGCGGTCAGGATGAGCTGCACCAGTGCCAGTCCGCCGGCGGTGGCGAGATCGAAGTCAAAACGCAGCGCCTGATAGACGGCCACCTCCAGGGTGGTGGATTTGGGGCCGCCCCCGAGCGCCAGCACGGTGGCGAAGCTGGTGAAGCAGAGCATGAAGATGAGGCTGGCCAAGCCTGGCAACTGGGCCCGGATCAGCGGCCACTCCAGCAGCCGGAAAATATGGGAGGAGCGCATGCCGAGCTGGCTGGCGAGGCGCCAGGAGGACTCGGGAATGCTCTCTATGCTCTGCAGCAACAGGCGTGCCGCCAGCGGCATGTTGAAGAAGACGTGGGCCAGCAGGATACCGAGCAGGCCATAAAGGTAATTGCCGGGGGCGAGCCCCAGCCCGTGCAGCAGCTGTGGCAACCAGCCCTGCTTGCCGTGTACCGCGACGATGCCGAAGATGGCGATGATGACCGGCAATACCAGCGAGAGGCCGAACAGCTTGAGCAGCAGGCGGCGGCCGATGAAACGGCGCCGCGCCAGCGCGCGGGCCACCGGAATGGCCAGCCCCAGACTCAACAGGGTGGAGAGCAGCGCCTGCCAGAGGCTGAAGCCCAGCACGTGGCGCAGGTAGGGGTCGGCCAGCAGGGTACGGGGCGCCAGCGCCCCGGCCTGCCACAACAGGGCCGCCAGCGGCCCCAGGGAGAGCAGCAGGATGATCAGGGTGGCGGCACTACCCGGCAGCCACCAGAGGGGGCGAGCCTGCGCTCTGGCGAAGATACGGCTCACTGGGTGACGGCTTGCAGCCACTCGCGGATCCAGTTCTTGCGGTTGGCTGCCACCTCATCGCTGCTGAAGGTGAGCGGCTTAGCAACGGTGATCATCTGCTCGAAGCCCTTGGGCAGCGGCGTGTCAATCACCGGATACATCCAGTTGCCGGTTGCCATCTCGTTCTGGAATGCGGGGCTTGTCATGAACTGCAGGAACTTATCCGCCAGCTTGCCCTGGGTGGCGCTGTTGAGCTTGGCGGCCACTTCCACCTGGCGGTAGTGACCCTCCTCAAACGCTGCGGCCTGATACTGGGGCTTGTTCTCGGCAATCAGGTGGTAAGCGGGGGAGGTCGTGTAGGAGAGCACCATGTCCGCCTCGCCGTCGAGGAACATGCCGTAGGCCTCGGACCAGCCCTTGGTGACGGTGACCGTCTTCTTGGCCAGTTGCGCCCAGGCGGCAGGTGCCTTATCCCCGTAGACCGACTTCATCCATAGCATCAACCCCTGACCCGGGGTGGAAGTGCGCGGATCCTGATAGATCACCTTGAGGTCCGGGCGCTCCACCAGCTCTTTCAGGCTCTTGGGCGGGTTCTTGAGCTTGCTCTGGTCGTAGACGAAGGCGAAGTAGCCGTAGTCGTAGGGGACGAAAGTATCGTCCTGCCAGCCGCCCGGCACCTTGACCCCGTCCAGCTTGCTGCCGTGGGGGGCAAACAGGCCGCTCTGTTTGGCTTCGCTGACGAGCGCATCGTCCAGCCCCAGCACCAGGTCGGCCTTGCTGTGTTTGCCTTCCAGCCGCAGCCGGTTGAGGATGGCCACGCCATCTTCAAGCGGCACCAGTTTGAGGGTGCAGCCGCACTCTTTCTCGAAGGCCTGCTTGATCTTGGGACCGGGTCCCCACTCGGCGGTGAAGGAGTTGTAGGTGTAGACGGTGAGGGTGTCGGCCGCGAAGGCCTGGGCACTGAGCAGGCTGGTGGCGACCAGCAGCAGGGTTTTCATGAGCGGCACTCCCTTAGCAATGAGGTGCCAGCGGATGAGGGCGCAAAAAATGAGCGCCATGCCTCAAATTCCTCCGCCAGCATTATCTGGATCAGGTTCACGGGTATAATCTCAGCGGTAAACCGCACCCCGTTTGAGAAACGAACCGCATTGTATTAACGTTCTTGGGGGGAGGCCAGCACAATTGTTCCTGCGGGCCAGCGAGACGGCGTCAGACAACAGAGGATGTTCGCGTGATCACCAGCACCAAGGAAAGACGCGCCTTCCAGCGCATGATAATCAATGCCCCCGTCACCATCTTTCAGCAACAGCAGGTACTGGAAGGGGTCTGCCGGGATCTCAGCGCCAACGGCATGGGGATCGCCGTCGCCGAGCATCAGCTCGATGTGAGCCAACCCATTCGGGTGAGCCTGGCCACCAACAACAACCTGCTGCCCCCCTTCGAGGCGCAGGCCCGCATCATTCGGGTGCTGGAAGAAGAGGATGGGCTGCTGCTGGCCATCGAGTTCCAGGCCCTCGCCTGACCGACCGTCACACCCTTCGTCATGCATCGACCAGCCCCGCGCTGGTCGATTTCATTCTGGCGTATTTCCCTTGGTTTTCACGACGGCCCCGACGGGCGGCGTTATTTATTCGTGCGAACCGGCTGCACGCTCAGCTGCTGGCTGTCGATGAGGGTCTTGCTGGTTGGTGCCAGCTGGCCCATCGCCAGCTGGGCCGGGCCGGTGGGTTCCATCAGCAGATAGGTTTCTCCTTCCCGGTTCAGAGTGGCCTCACCCGGCTTGGTTGGCAGCGCCACTCCCAGCAGGGCATGACCCGGCACGAACACCATGGCCTGTTTCAACTCGGGAAAGAGCTGGGCCAGCATGGCGGCCATCAGGGTCACCTTGCTGTCGCAGTCGCCCTGGTTCTGCTCCAGCACCTGGCGCGGGGTTAAAAAGCCCTTCCCCTGGCGCCCCGACTGGCTGTCGAGCAGCTGATAGGGGATGGATTGCACGAAGTCGAGCATATGAGCCACCGTCTTCTGGCGGGCTTCGGTCTCGGTGCTGCCCTGCTGCTTGAGCTGCTCGGCCAGCGGCGCCAGCTCGCTGCGGCTCTCCAGTGCGATGCGCACATGGTCCTGCTTGATGGCGGCGGCGCCGTCGGGGGCGGTGAAGGGCTGGAAATAGTGCTGCTTGAGCCACTCGGCTTCCAGCTTGTCCCGTTGCTGGGTAAGCCAGCCCATGGCCTTGTTGACCTGCTCGGGCTGGCGTCCCTTGATTTTGAGCTCCATCTGGGGACGAGAGAGGGAAAACTGCACGGTAGGAAACTCGGCCATCCCCTGTTGCAGCAGGCTCTGCAGCACGTCCTCCTGCATGCGGGCCGGCCGATAGGCGATGAGTGGCGGCAGCTTGCCCGCCTCCAGCCGATAGGTTAGCTGCTGTGCCTTGCCGTCCTTGTCCTGCCAGCCGACGTTGAGCTGCCCGCCGCTGCTGTTGAAATAGGTCTGCCCGGCACAGACCGGCAGCGCCAGCCAGAGGCCGCAGAGCAGGGGGAGGGCGATCGTCATCTTCATTCGAGTGTCCCGTCGGGCATACAAGAGGTGGCCAGCCATGGTGTATAGGCTGGCCTGACAATAAAACAGGGAGCCGCGGCTCCCTGTTGATTCTACTCGTTTTATGGCACCTGATGGGTCAAATCCAGCTGGGCTGCTTCGCCTCGAAGGCGCTGATGGCGGCTTCGTGCTGCAGGGTCAGGCCGATGGTGTCCAGCCCGTTGAGCAGGCAGTAACGACGGAACTCGTCGATCTCGAAGCTGAACGCGAGGGCACCTGCGCGCACCTGATTGGCCTCCAGATCCACTTCGATCTCGATGCCCGGCTGGGTGGCAACCAGCTGGAACAGGGCCTCGACCTCCTCCTCCTTCAGGCGCACCGGCACCATGCCGTTGTTGATGGCGTTGCCGTAGAAGATGTCGGCAAAGCTCGGGGCAATGATGGTCTTGAAGCCGTAGTCCGCCAGCGCCCAGGGGGCGTGCTCGCGGCTCGAGCCGCAGCCGAAGTTCTCGCGGGCCAGCAGAATGCTGGCACCGGCGAACTGCGGCTGATTGAGCACGAACTCGGGGTTGGGCTGCTCCCCTGCATCGTCCAGGAAGCGCCAGTCGTGGAACAGGTGCTTGCCAAAACCGATGCGGTTGACCTTCTGCAGAAACTGCTTGGGAATGATGGCGTCGGTGTCGACGTTGGCGCTGTCGAGGGGGACGGCGATCCCTTTATGCTGTTTGAATCCTGTCATCTTGTTGCTCTCCAATTACAGCGCACGAATATCGGCGAAGCGGCCGGTAACGGCGGCGGCGGCGGCCATGGCCGGGCTCACCAGATGGGTGCGGCCGGCACGGCCCTGACGCCCTTCGAAGTTGCGGTTGCTGGTGGAGGCGCAGCGCTCTCCCGGTTGCAGCCGGTCGTTGTTCATGGCCAGACACATGGAGCAGCCGGGCAGGCGCCACTCAAAGCCTGCCTCGATGAAGATCTTGTCCAGCCCCTCGGCTTCGGCCTGGGCCTTCACCTGCTCGGAGCCCGGCACCACCAGGGCCTGCACGCCGGCCGCGACCTTGCGACCGCGGGCGATGGCGGCGGCAGCGCGCAGATCCTCGATGCGGCTGTTGGTGCAGGAACCGATGAACACCTTATCGATGGCGACATCGGAGAGCTTCTGGCCCGGCTGCAGGTCCATGTAGGCCAGCGCCTTGCGGGCTGACTGCTGCTCCATCAGATCGCTGAAGGATTCCGGCGCCGGAATGGGTTCATTGACGGCGATCACCTGACCCGGGTTGGTGCCCCAGGTAACCTGCGGGGCGATGTCGGCGGCGTCGAGCACCACTTCGGCATCGAAGTGGGCACCTTCGTCGCTCTTGAGGCTCTGCCAGTAGGCGATGGCCTGTTCCAGCGCCTCGCCCTTGGGAGCGAACTCCTTGCCACGGATGTAGTCGATGGTGGTCTGGTCGGGGGCGATCATGCCGGCCTTGGCGCCGAGCTCGATGGCCATGTTGCACACCGTCATGCGCCCTTCCATGGTGAGCCCTTCGATGGCCTCACCAGCGAATTCCACCACATAGCCGGTACCGCCGGCATGGCCGACCCGGCCTATGATGGCCAGCACCACGTCTTTGGCGCTGATGCCCTCGGCCAGCTTGCCGTTGACTGAAATACGCATGGTCTTGGCGCGGCCCTGTTTCAGGGTCTGGGTGGCCATCACGTGTTCCACTTCGGAGGTGCCGATACCGAACGCCAGCGACCCGAAGGCACCGTGGGTGGCGGTGTGGGAGTCGCCGCAGACGATGGTGGTGCCAGGCAATGTGATGCCGAGCTCGGGGCCCATCACATGGACGATACCCTGGTATTGGTGGTTCAGGTCATACAGACGGACCCCGAACTCCTTGCAGTTGGCGGCCAGCGTCTCCATCTGGATGCGGGCCATCTCGCCGGAGGCGGCGATGTCCTTGGTGGTGGTGGATACGTTGTGATCCATGGTGGCCCAGGTCAGATCCGGGCGGCGCAACTGGCGGTTCATGGCGCGCAGGCCATCGAATGCCTGCGGGCTGGTCACTTCATGCACCAGATGGCGGTCGATGTAGATGAGGGGCGTTTCCCCTTCCACTTCCCGTACCACGTGGGCGTCGAATACTTTCTGATAGAGGGTCTTGGCCATTGCTCGGTTTCCTTGTTATCGATGCCGTGGGGTCAGATGCGCGCGGCGATCTGGCTGCCCATCTCGGCCGTGCTCTGCACCGGGTGACGGGCGCTGGCCTGATGCAGGTCGGCGGTGAAGTAACCCTCGGCCAGGGTCTGGGCCACGGCCTGCTCGATGGCCTGGGCGGCGGCTTCCTGGCCCAGGCTGTAGCGCAGCATCAGGGCGGCGGAGAGGATCTGGGCGATGGGGTTCGCAATCCCCTTGCCGGCGATGTCCGGCGCCGAGCCACCGGCCGGCTCGAACAGGCCGAAGCCGGATTCGTTGAGGCTGGCGGAGGGGAGCAGCCCCATGGAGCCGGTGATCATGGCGCACTCGTCGGAGAGGATGTCACCGAACAGGTTGGAGCAGAGCAGCACGTCGAACTGGGACGGATCCTTGATGAGCTGCATGGTGGCGTTGTCGATGTACATGTGATTCAGCGCCACGTCCGGGTAGGACTTGGCGACCTCGCTGACCACCTCGCGCCACAGGATGGAGGAGGCGAGCACGTTGGCCTTGTCGATGGAGGTCACTTTGGCTTTGCGCACGCGGGCCGATTCGAAGGCGATCTTGGCGATGCGCTCTATCTCGAAGCGATGGTACACCTCGGTGTCGAACGCCTTCTCGGTGGGGCCTTGCCCTTCACGCCCCTTGGGCTGGCCGAAGTAGATGCCGCCGGTCAGCTCGCGCACGCAGGCGATGTCAAAACCGCGATCGGAGATGTCGGCACGCAGCGGCGAGAACTGCTCGAGGCCGGTGTAGATGCGGGCCGGACGCAGGTTGCAGAACAGCTTGAAGTGGGCGCGCAGGGGCAGCAGGGCGCCGCGTTCCGGCTGACCGTTGGGGGGCAGGTGCTCCCACTTGGGGCCACCCACCGAGCCGAACAGCACCGCATCGGCCGCCTCGCAGCCTGCAATGGTGCTCTGGGGCAGCGGGGTGCCGTGGTTGTCGATGGCGATGCCGCCCACGTCATGGCGCTCGTAGTCGAGGGCGAAGCCAAATCTGGCCTGCACCTTTTCCAGCACCTTGACAGCCTCGGCCATCACTTCCGGGCCAATGCCGTCACCCGGCAATACTGCGATCCGATAACTGCTCATACTCACACGCTCTCCGTATTGATCTTGTCTGTTTTTGCGACGTTGCGTTCCATCTGTTCGGCCACCTGATCGGCGCGCCAGATGCTGTTGATCACGTGGATCAACGCCTGGGCGGAAGACTCTATGATGTCGGTGGCCAGGCCCATGCCATGGAATTTGCGGCCCTTGTACTGTGCGACTATGTCAACCTGGCCGAGGGCGTTCTTGCCTTCCCCCTTGCCCTTGAGTTCGTACTTGTCGATGCTGATCTCGTAGCCTGTGATGCGGTTGATGCACTGGTAGACCGCGTCCACCGGGCCGTTGCCGGTGGCGGCTTCGCTGACGATCTCCTGGCCCACCTTCAATTTCACCGAGGCGGTGGCCATCACCGAGCTGCCGCTCTGCACGCCAAGGTACTCCAGCTTGAAGTGCTCCGGCTCTTCGTGGATCTGGCTAAAGAAGGCGAGCGCCTCCAGATCGTAATCGAACACCTGCCCCTTCTTGTCGGCCAGGGTGAGGAACTTGCCGTAGAGATCGTCGAGGTCGTAACTGCTCTCGGCGTAGCCCATGGACTCCATCCGGTGCTTGATGACGTGGCGGCCGGAGCGGGAGGTCATGTTGAGGTTGTTCTGGGTGAGGCCGATGCTCTCCGGGGTGATGATTTCGTAGGTGTTTTTCGCCTTGAGCACGCCGTCCTGATGGATGCCGGAGCTGTGGGAGAAGGCGTTGGCTCCGACGATTGCCTTGTTGGGCTGCACCGGCATGTTGCAGAGCTGGCTGACCAGGGCGCTGGTGCGATGAATTTCGCTGTGGCGGATGTTGGTGTGCACCCCGAGCAGGTCGGCGCGGGTCTTCAGGATCATCGCCACCTCTTCCAGCGAGCAGTTGCCGGCCCGCTCGCCGATGCCGTTGATGGTGCACTCGATCTGGCGGGCCCCCATCTGCACGGCGCCGATGGAGTTGGCCACCGAGAGGCCCAGATCGTCGTGGCAGTGTACCGAGATGATGGCCTGATCGATGTTGGGTACCCGGTTGAACAGGGTCTGGATGATGCCGGAGAACTCGGTCGGTACCGTGTAGCCCACGGTATCGGGAATATTGATGGTGCGGGCACCGGCCTTGATGGCGGCCTCCACCATGCGGCACAGGTTGTCTATCGGGGTGCGGCCCGCATCCTCGCAGGAGAACTCCACGTCATCGGTGTAGCGGCGGGCATGCTTGATGGCGCTGACCCCCATCTCCAGCACGTCTTCGAAGCTCTTTTTCAGCTTGCTTTCGACGTGGATGGAGGAGGTGGAGATGAAGGTGTGGATGCGAAACGCTTCGGCGACCCGCAGGGCTTCGCCGGCGGCGTCGATGTCCTTGGGCAAGGCGCGGGCGAGGGCACAGACCCGGCTCTGCTTGATATGGCGGGCTATGGTCTGCACCGATTGAAAGTCGCCGGGGGAGGAGACCGGGAACCCCACCTCCATGACGTCGACACCGAGCCGCTCCAGCGCCTGGGCGATCTGCAGCTTCTCCTTGACCGTCAAGCTGGCCGCCAGAGCCTGCTCACCATCGCGCAGGGTGGTGTCGAATATGATGACCCGATCTGACATGTGACTTCCCTCTTCCTAAGTTCGGTGACGTGCATCCTGCGGCGGCATAAAAAAACCCGTGCAGGGTGCACGGGTTTTTGTAAATTCCGGCTATGCCTGAGCCCGGCTACAAGGATCCCGCGCGACTGGTCGCGATTAGGGAGATTAATAGTAGCGGAGCGGCAATACGCATGATGAATCAATCCTTCCAGTCGATAACGCTTTTACCAATATCGAGATTTTTATGCTGTGTCAACCGCGCAGACCCGGTTCATTTCGCTGGTTTATTTAATCGGATTGTAAAGGAGTGCAAATTTACTTGTCCCATATTCGGCCCTTGCACGATTATCTGGTCATTCCTGCTGTACTCGATCATCTGTGCAATCAGATCGACTTGTCAGTTTTTGCTGAATTATCCGAGGTATTAAATGGAAAAACGTAGACCTGGTCGTCCGGTCGGACGTTCTGACATTCGTGACAAGTTGCTCTCTGCCGCCCGTGAGCGTTTTCTCAACACCCCCTACAGCAAGGTGACGACCCGTGAGATCGCCGAGCTGGCTGGCTCCAATCTGGCGATGATCCACTACTACTTCGGCAGCAAAGAGGGTCTCTACAAGGCGGTGCTGGGCGATGTGGCCGAGCCGCTGGACCAAGCCTGGCACGATGAGGCCGGCAACCGCAGCCTCAACGACCTGCTCAACACCTACTATCAGGTGATGGCGCCCAACAGCGAGCTGACCTCCGCCATCTCCAGCGCATTATCGACCGAGAAAAGCCCTGGTCGGGATTTTGTGCTGAACCGTCTGCTGGAACGCCAGCTGCCCCAGTTCGATGCCTTGCTGGAGTCCATGAAGAACAATGGCGAGCTGGGTGACAACCTGGATCCCGAGATGCTGAAGATCTCCTTCCTCAGCATGATGTGGCAGCCGTTCGTGATGAAGGATCTCTACGAGCAGGTGTTCGGCCTGACTGTGGATGAACACTTCATGGCCCGCCTGGCGGATCACAACTGCCGCCTGATGGAAAACGGTCTGCGCGGCACCCTGAACTGATCATTTGCCACCTGGACAGCAAAAAGGGCCATTCGGCCCTTTTTTCATAAATCTGTTATCCCACGTTCAACCAAGTGTCACCCCGTCGCCCTAGTCTGCTCCAAGACTTCAGGGAAGGAGGGGTTATGAACAAGATCCAGCAATGGGACCTGCAGGTGTGCCGTATCTGCCTGCTGCACGCCTACAACCGGCCACAGGCCAGGATCAGCCGGCTCATCTCCCGTACCGGTGACGGCCCGCTCTACGCCGTGCTGGCGGCCCTGCTCTGGTGGCAGGGGGAGGCCGAGCGCGAGCTGGTGAAGCTGGCGCTGCTTGCCTTCGCCTTCGAGCTGCCGCTCTACCTGCTGCTGAAAAATCTGCTCAAGCGCCAGCGCCCGGTGGGGCTGCCGGTCTTCATCACCCCTTCCGATCGCTACAGCCTGCCCTCCGGCCACACCGCTGCCGCCTTCCTGATGGCAACCGTGCTGGCCGCCAGCTTCCCGCTCTGGGCCCCCTTGCTGTTTGTCTGGGCCGCGTTGGTGGGGGCGTCCCGTCTGCTGCTCGGGGTGCACTATCTTAGCGATCTGGTGGCCGGCGCCCTGCTCGGCGGTGGCTGCGCCCTGCTGGCGCTCGGCTGGGGCCAATGATGAGGATCCTGTTCGGGGTACAGGGCACCGGCAACGGTCACATCAGCCGCAGTCGCACCCTGGCGCGGGCGCTGCGAGCCCGTGGTCTGGAGGTGGACTATCTGTTCAGCGGCCGCCCCGCGGACGGCTACTTCGAGATGGCCGAATTCGGCGATTATCGTGCCTTTCCCGGCATCACCTTCGTCAGCCACGAGGGGGCCATCTCTGGGTGGCGAACCCTCAAGGGGCTCTCACCGCTGCGTTTCTGGCGCGACATGCGGGAGCTCGACTGCCGCGATTACGATCTCGTCATCAGTGATTTCGAACCGATCAGTGCCCACGCCGCCCGCCGCTGGGGCAAGCCGAGTCTCACCATCAGCCACCAGGCGAGCTTCGACTGGCCCATTCCGCGCTGGGGGGAGAGCGGCTTCAACCGTCAGCTGATGCGCCACTTCGCGCCGGTACGCCAGGCGCTCGGGTTGCACTGGTTTCACTTCGGTCAGCCCTTGCTGCCGCCTATCATAGACGCCATCCCGCCTGCACCCGACAATCAGCAGATCCTGGTCTATCTGCCGTTTGAGCAGACCGAGGCGATCGCTGCCCTGCTGTCGCGCTTCAACCAGCAACGCTTCGTCTGCTTTCATCCGGCCATTCGCAGCGCCAGCCAGTGGCGCAACATAGCGTTCGAGCCGCAGGCGAGGGAGGGGTTCAAGCAGATGCTGGCCGGCTGTCGCGGGGTCATCACCAACGGTGGCTTCGAGCTCGCCTCGGAGGCGCTCTCCCTTGGCAAGAAACTACTGGTCAAGCCGCTGGGGGGCCAGTTCGAGCAGCTGACCAACAGCAAGACCCTGGAGCTGATGGGGCTGGCCCGTCTGATGGATGCACTCGATGCCAACGCGGTGCGGGCCTGGCTGGATGCCGCCGCCCCTGGCCAGATTATCTACCCCGATGTGGCCAGCGAGCTGGCGGGCTGGCTGGCGGACGGAGCGCAGGAGAGCGTGCCGGCGCTTTCCCGCCGGCTGTGGGCTCGCACCTTGTTCCCGGAAGAGGTGTGCGATCGGCTGAGCGAACTGGAGGGGGGCAGCCCGCTAAACAGCAGTTGGTTATCGCAAGTGAGCGCCTTTGACTAGACTGAGAGGGATCCCACCAAGGAGAGGACGGACACCATGCGCTTTACCAATGAAAACGGCGACACCATGAATCTGGCGGACAATCTCACCCTGCACGAGCTGCTGGACATGGGGGTCAGTATCTCGGTCTGCGAGGAGACGGATCCGGATCAGCAGATCTGGCTGGCGGAGCCGGAAGAGGATCACTGATCCCCTGCCAGGCTTGCGGGCCCACCCTGGCGGTGGGCTTATTTTTTTCCATTCAGGGCGGCCGTGGCAGCATGATCCGCTGGTCATTCCCCCAACTTCCCCGCATTGTCCCCACCCTTTTCCTCAAGTCACTGAATGTTAATAGCTGTTTGAAATTTATGACTGTTCTGGTCAGACAAAGCCGTGGACAAGCGTTCACAAGCGGGTTAAGTTGGTTTTTCACCCGCTTTTCGGGTGAATGATGGAAAAAACCTATTTTTCTACTATCGACAGCGCCGAACTCGCCGGATCCGTATTCAGACAACAACAATGCACGGACCGGCGGTGCCGGGAAGCAGCGGACTGCCGATAGCTTTCGCTTAACGGAGCAAAGCCTGGAGGGCTTTATCATGGAGATGTTATCAGGCGCCCAGATGGTGGTTAGAGCGCTGGAAGATCAGGGAGTTGAGCACGTTTTCGGCTACCCTGGTGGCTCAGTGCTCGACATCTATGACGCTCTCTTTGAAAACGGCAAGATGGAGCATGTCCTAGTGCGGCACGAGCAGGCCGCGGTGCACATGGCGGACGGTTACGCCCGCTCCACCGGCAAGGTGGGCACTGTGCTGGTGACCTCGGGTCCCGGTGCCACCAACTGCATTACGGGGATCGCGACCGCCTACATGGACTCCATCCCCCTGGTGATCCTGTCCGGCCAGGTGCCGACCAGCATGATCGGGGAGGATGCATTCCAGGAGACCGACATGATCGGCATCTCCCGCCCGGTGGTGAAGCACAGCTTCCTGTGCAAGAAGGCCAGCGACATTCCCGACGCCATCAAGAAGGCCTACTACATTGCTGCCAGCGGCCGCCCGGGGCCGGTGGTGGTGGATCTGCCCAAAGACGTGCAGAACCCGAAAGAGAAGTTTCCCTATCAGTATCCCGAGACGGTGTCCCTGCGCTCCTACAATCCGACCAAGTCGGGCCACAAGGGGCAGATCAAGCGGGCCGCCAAGCTGCTGGTGGAGGCCGAGCGCCCGGTGATGTACGTCGGCGGCGGTGCCATCAATGCCAATGCGGATCACCTGGTGACCAAGCTGGCGGAGCTGTTGAACCTGCCGGTGACCACTACCCTGATGGGGTTGGGGGCCTTCTCCGGCACCCATCCGCAATTCATCGGCATGCTGGGCATGCACGGCACCTTCGAAGCGAACAAGACCATGCACAACGCGGATCTGATCTTCGCCGTGGGTGCCCGCTTCGATGACCGCGTCACCAACAACGTGGCCAAGTTCTGCCCCAACGCCACCATAGTCCACATCGACATCGATCCTACCTCCATCTCCAAGACGGTGCAGGCCCATGTGCCCATCGTCGGCTCGGTGGAAACCGTGCTGGAGCAGATGCTGGAAGTGATCCGCGAGTGTGGTTTCGACAACGACAAACAGGTACTGGCGGACTGGTGGAGCCAGATCGGCCAGTGGCGCTCGCGCAACTGCCTGGCCTACGAGACCCACCCCACCCTGATCAAGCCGCAGCAGGTGATCGAGACCCTCTACAAGGTGACCAAGGGGGAGGCGTTCGTGGCCTCTGACGTGGGCCAGCACCAGATGTTTGCCGCCCTCTACTACCCGTTTGCCAAGCCGCGCCAGTGGATCAACTCCGGGGGCCTGGGCACCATGGGGTTCGGTATTCCGGCCGCCATGGGCGCCCAGTTTGCCAACCCGGATGCGGTGGTCTGCTGTGTCACCGGCGACGGTTCGGTGCAGATGAACATTCAGGAGCTCTCCACCTGCATGCAGTACGGGGTACCCATCAAGATCATCTCCATCAACAACCGGGCGCTGGGCATGGTCAAGCAGTGGCAGAAGATGTTCTACGGTGGTCGCCACAGTCACTCCTACATGGAGTCGCTGCCGGACTTCGTCAAACTGGCGGAAGCCTACGGCCACGTCGGCATCGCGGTGAGCGATCCGGCCGAGCTGGAGAGCGCCATGGAGACGGCCTTCGCCATGAAGGATCGGCTGGTGTTCATGGACATCTCGGTCGACCCGGATGAGCACGTCTATCCGATGCAGATAAAGTTCGGTGCCATGGACGAGATGTGGCTGAGCAAGACGGAGAGAACCTGATGAGACATATAATTTCCGTTCTGCTGGAGAACGAATCCGGCGCCCTGAGCCGGGTGGTGGGCCTCTTCTCCCAGCGCGGCTACAACATCGAGACCCTGACGGTGGCCCCCACCGAGGATCCCACCCTGTCGCGCATGACCATCGTCACCATGGGTGACGAGCGGGTGCTGGAGCAGATCCAGAAGCAGCTGCACAAGCTGGTGGACGTGCTCAAGGTATGCGACTTGAGCGAGGGTGAGCACATCGAGCGGGAGATCGCGCTGGTCAAGGCGCGCGCCGCCGGTGGTGGTCGTGACGAGCTGAAACGGCTGGCGGATATCTTCCGCGGCCAGATCGTCGACGTCACCCCCGAGCTCTACACGGTGCAGCTGGTGGGTACCAGCGACAAGCTGGACGCCTTCATCAAGACGGCTGCCCAGACCAACGAGATCATCGAAGTGGTGCGCTCCGGTGTCTGCGGTATCTCCCGCGCCGACAAGGCGCTGCGCCCCTGAGTAGGTGGCTGGCGGGTTTGTTGTCAAAAGGGGCTCTTCGGAGCCCTTTTTCATGGGCGCAAGGCGTGGCCGAGTCTGTCATTTTCTTTCAAATGATCGGTAAACTATCCACAAAAGCTGTGGAAAAGTCTGTAGATTAGCGGTGTGTCTGACGTTAGTGTGCTGATCTTAAAGAAGTATTTGGATCTGATCTCGGCTGGGGCGCAATTGTGCAATCGCCTCTGGCGGGTGTGAGCGTTTGCTTATCCCGCCGCCCTTGCCGGGCTGGCCTCTGAACGAGAATGCGGGATCCTGACTGGATCCTGGTTTGATCTCGCGGATCAACATTTGCCCGTCAGCCATAAAAAAACCCGCCTTGCGGCGGGTTTTTCAACAGGGATAAGCTCGGACGATTACTCGGCCTGGGCTGCCTGGATACCGGTCAGGGCGATGGTGTAGACGATGTCGTCCACCAGGGCGCCACGGGACAGGTCGTTGACCGGCTTGCGCATGCCTTGCAGCATCGGGCCGATGGAGACCAGATCCGCGGAGCGCTGTACCGCCTTGTAGGTGGTGTTGCCGGTGTTCAGGTCCGGGAACACGAACACGGTGGCTTTACCTGCGACCGGAGAGTTCGGTGCCTTGGACTTGGCCACGTTCTCCATGATGGCCGCATCGTACTGCAGCGGGCCATCGATGATGAGGTCGGGGCGCTTGGCCTTGGCCAGCTCGGTGGCTTCACGCACTTTCTCTACATCGGCGCCGGCGCCGGAGGTGCCGGTGGAGTAGGAGATCATGGCTACGCGCGGCTCGATGCCGAAGGCGGCAGCGGAGTCGGCGGACTGGATGGCGATCTCGGCCAGCTGCTCGGCAGTGGGATCCGGGTTGATCGCGCAGTCACCGTAGACCAGTACCTGGTCCGGCAGCAGCATGAAGAAGATGGAGGAGATCAGGGAAGAGCCCGGAGCTGTCTTGATGATCTGCATCGGCGGACGGATGGTGTTGGCAGTGGTGTGTACCGCGCCGGATACCAGGCCGTCAACTTCATTGCGCTCCAGCATCATGGTACCCAGTACCACGTTGTCTTCCAGCTGCTCGCGGGCAACCACTTCGGTCATGCCCTTGTTCTTGCGCAGCTCGACCAGACGGGCCACATAGCGCTCGCGCACGGCAACCGGATCGATGATCTCGACGCGGTCGGTCAGGACCACGCCCTGCTGTTCGGCAACGCGACGGATCTCTTCCGGGTTGCCCAGCAGGACCGGACGGGCGATACCGCGCTCGGCACAGATGGCAGCAGCCTTGATGGTCCGCGGCTCTTCCCCTTCCGGCAGCACGACGCGCTTGTTGGCCTGACGGGCCAGTTCGGTCAGCTGGTAGCGGAAAGCCGGCGGGCTCAGGCGACGGGAGCGGGTGGACTTGGCTGAGAGAGACTCGATCCAGTGCTTGTCGATGTGGCCAGCCACATAGTCCTGCACCAGCTCGATCCGCTCGCGGTCATCTTCCGGAATGTCGACGTTGAAGTTCTGCAGGCTGACCGCAGTCTGCCAGGTGTTGGTGCCGGTGATCATGATCGGCAGGCCGGTGGCCATGGCCTGTTGGCACAGTGCCATCACCTGCGGTTCCGGGTGGTAGTTGCCGGTCAGCAGCAGGGCACCCAGCTTGACGCCGTTCATGGCGGACAGGCAGGCAGAGACGATGACGTCGGAACGATCGCCGGAAGTGACCAGCAGGCTGCCCGGACGGAAGTGCTCGATCATGTTGTGGATGGAGCGGGCACAGAAGGTCACTGTCTGCAGGCGACGGCTGTCCAGCTCACCCTTGTGCAGGATCTTGGCGGCCAGGTGCTTGGCGAGATCCTTGGCGCGCGGGGCGATCAGCTGGGTATTCCAGGGGATGCAGCCGAGGATGCGCAGCGGGCTCTTGCCGAATACCTGCAGCACTTCCAGGTTATGGGCGGCATCGGAGGTGTGGTGGTGGGCCTCGAACATCTCGGTCAGGTCGGGGCGAGTCACGCCATGCTCGTCAACCGGTGCACCCACCTTGTTGATGACGCAACCAACGATACGGGGGTTGTTGACGCCACCGAAGTTGGAGCAGGCCAGCTCGATACGCTCTTTCAGCTTCTGGCTGGAGTCGTTGCCCGGATGGGTCACGAACACCATGTCGGCGTCCAGCGCCTTGGCGACATCGTAGTTCAGCTTGTTGGCAAACGGCTGCTTGTCGGTCGGCACCATGCCTTCGATGACCAGCACTTCGGCACCGCTGGCCTTCACGTGCTCTTCGAAGCGGGCCACGATCTCTTCCAGCAGGATATCGGTGTTGCTGGAGGTGATCATGTTCTCGGCGTAGGAGAGGGCGAACGGCTCGGGCGGGTTGATGTTGGCAGCGGCGCGGATCACGGCGGTGGAGCGCTCGGTACCGGTTTCACCCGGACGCGGCTGAGCGACCGGTTTGAAGAAGCTGACATTGACACCGTGACGTTCCATGGCGCGAACAACGCCAAGGCTCACGGAAGTTACGCCGACACCAGTGCCGACCGGGATAAGCATAATAGTGCGTGCCACTTTATACCCCTTGTTCATTTTTGGGATCAGGAAAAGGCCGCCCTTGGGCGGCCTTGCTCTACAGCGAAATTATGCGCCAACCAGTTCCAGCGCGTCGTGGGCGATGACCCACTCTTCATTGGTCGGGATAACCAGGGCTTTGGTGGAGCCAGCCTTGGTGATCTCGCCACCCTTGCCGAAACGAGCCTTCAGGTTGGCGTCGTGATCGACGTCGAAGCCCAGCAGACCCAGCTTGTTCAGGGTGATTTCACGGATCGGGGCGGAGTTTTCACCGATACCACCGGTGAAGACCACGGCGTCCAGACGACCGTCCATGGCGGCGGCGTAGGCGCCGATGTACTTGGCCAGGCGATAGCAGTAAACGTCCATGGCACGCTTGGCTTCTTCTTTGCTGTCGTAGTTGTCTTCAACGAAACGGCAGTCGGAAGTCACTTCGGTCAGACCCTGCAGGCCGGACTCTTTGGTCAGCATGGTGTTGATGTCGGCCACGCTCATGCCCAGTTTGTCGTGCAGGAAGAAGATGATGGCCGGATCGATGTCACCGGAACGGGTACCCATCACCAGGCCTTCCAGCGGGGTCAGACCCATGGAGGTGTCGACGGATTTGCCGTTCTTGATGGCGCAGACGGAACCGCCGTTGCCCAGGTGGCAGTTGATGATGTTCAGTTCTTCTACCGGCTTGTTCAGCTGCTTGGCGGCTTCCAGGCTGATGTAGTAGTGGCTGGTGCCGTGGGCGCCGTAGCGACGGATGCCGTTCTCTTTGTAGAGCTTGTACGGCAGGGCGTACAGGAAGGCTTCTTCCGGCATGCTCTGGTGGAACGCGGTGTCGAACACGGCAACGTTCTTCTCGGCCAGCGCCGGGAACACGCGACGGGCTTCACGGATACCGATCAGGTGAGCCGGGTTGTGCAGCGGCGCGTACGGTACGGCGGCTTCGATGCCAGCGATGACGTCGTCGCAGATGCGCACGGAGGAGGTGAAGCGCTCACCGCCGTGTACCACACGGTGGCCGATGGCGATCAGGTTCTTGGACAGCTCCGGGTTGAGCGGCAGGATCTTGTTGACGATGTAGTCCAGCGCTTCCTGGTGAGCGGCACCGGCGCCCAGATCGGCACTGCCTTTCTCACCGTTCAGTTTCCACTTGATGCGGGCGTCGTCGAGGTTGAAGCACTCGGCCAGGCCGGACAGCAGGTCATCACCGGTGGTTGCGTCAATGACAGCAAACTTCAGGGACGAGCTGCCACAGTTAAGAACAAGAACCAGCTTACTCATGAATAAATCCTATCGCAGATTGGGTTGTGTAGGAGGATGCGTTGGACGAGCCGTGTCCAAAAACTTTCAACTTATCCTTATGAGGGTTGGCAATCTGTTGCTTGCCCCTTGTATAGTGATACAAGACCCGAAATCCAGACGTCCCTGACAGCGCAACGGCAGGCCGTTGGCGCAAAAATTGGGCGTACAAAGGATAACCCGATTGTTGAAAAATAACAAAGTCATCCTCAACCTTTGTTATTGCGCATCAAATATTGTCGTGGTTTTGCCGTTAATACGTTCAAAAAGAGCTCGGAGGTAGCATGAGCATGAACATTTTTGGAACTAAGTTACAGCAAGGCCGTCATTATATGACCCTTTGGCCCCGCCGTCCCGAGCTTAATTCCATGTTCCCGGAGAATAGGGTGATCAAGGCCACCGAGTTCGCCCTCAAGGTCATTCCGGCACTGGCGGTGCTCAGCGTCATGCTGCAGTTCCAGTTCGGCGAGTTGCACTACTGGCCTTCCGTCATGACCTCGGTGCTGTTTCTGCTCAGCCTGCCGCTGCAGGGCTACTACTGGCTCGGTCAGCGCGCCGATACCCGGCTGCCGCCCTCCCTTGCCAGCTGGTATCGCGAGATCAACGGCAAGATGAACGAGCAGGGTGGTCGCCGCCAACTGGTGGCCCAGCCCAGATACGAAGAGCTGGCCGATACCCTCAACGCCGCCTTCAAGCAGCTGGACAAATCCTTCCTCTACGAGTGAGGCCTGTGGCCCATGACTCGGATCAAGGCGCCTCGCGGCGCCTTTTTCATATCTATCAGGCTGCCAGAACCTTGCGGATCTCCTGAATGGAGAGCTTGTACTGACGCGGGCACTGGCGCCACACCGCCAGCATGCGCTGGTACTTGTCGCGCATGGCGATGTCGCTGGAGAGCTCGTCGCACGGGCACTTGAGCTCGGGGAAGCGCTTGTCCACCTCCAGCAGGAAGCAGACGTAGTCGGCCAGCTCCCGCTCCTGGCTGCGGCTGTAGCCGTTGAACTCCAGCCGGCTGGCATTGATTTCGCTCTGATCGGCCGCTTCCAGGTTGCCCCAGGAGATGGCCAGCGCGTGGTGCAGTTCCAGGGTGTCGATCACCTCCTGGCAGGTGGCCAGATCCAGATGGCCGAAGCTCTTCTCCAGTTCGAGGATCTGCAGGCAGTAGCCGCGTTCGATGATGGTACTGGCCCGTTGGTAAAACGCCGCCTTTTCCGGATTGAGTTTGGCCAGGATCTCGTACTGGTTGCTCAGGATCAGACGTTCGGTGTGGCTCATGTTCATGGGCTTTTCTCACTGGAAAATGAAACTGGGGCCACGTTAACCCATATATAAGATGAATTTTTTGATCTGGCAGGGGAGGTTGGCGAGATAGCGGGGCGGGAAATCAACGTCGGCCCCGGCTGGTTAATTAAATGTAACGGCTGGCGGCTTGCTTTCTGGCTCGCTGGCGCAACAATAAGGGCGTCATTTGGCCTGTGCCAAAAGACCCGTCACCAAGGCATCCCATCGTGGATGCAAGCCGGCGCCTTCATGACAAACGAGAACGTCGCCGCCAGTCACTTGCCTGGCAGGCGAGCCGAAGGACCGGGCATCGAGCCTCCAGCCCGCAACGCGAGGCAGGCAACGACATGCGAATAAAAAAGGGCCTGCGCTTGCAGGCCCTTTCCATATCGGCAGTACCGGTATCTGGGGTTCAGCCCTTGAGCAGGTCGAGCACCACCTGATGGTGATCGCTGGTCTTGAACTTGTCGAAGCGATGGCTAATCTTGCCCTCTTCGTCGATGAGGAAGCTCAGCCGGTGAATACCGTCATACTCCTTGCCCATGAACTTCTTCGGGCCCCAGACGCCAAACGCATCGGCCACCGCATGATCTTCATCGGCCAGCAGGCGGAAATTCAGGTTGTCGCGCTCCTCGAATTTTTTCAGCCGCTTGGCGCTATCCGGGCTGATGCCGAGCACCACCACATTGAGGGCGGCCAGCTCGGCGTTGACGTCGCGCAGGCCGCAGGCCTGGGTGGTGCAACCCGGGGTCATCGCCTTGGGATAGAAGTAGACGAGCACTTTCTTGCCGCGCAGGTCGGCAAGGCGTACCTGGTTACCGTCTTGATCGGACAGGGAAAAATCGGGGGCCAGGCTGCCAGCGGATAAAGGTTGCATGGGATCTCCTTGGATGAGCCGTCAGGCGTGTTTGTGATTGACGATGAATTCGAACGATTCTGCGCCCAGTTCACGACAGAATCCGGCGAAGGCCGTCTGCGAGCCGGCCGCCTCACCTTGCTTGGCCAGATTGAGCTGAAAGCTGGCCTTGAGCAGGTTGAACGGCTGCTGTTCCAGGGTGATGGTCTGCATGGCCTGGATGTCCCAGCCGTGATCGCTGAAGAACTGGGTGCACTGGCTTACGATGCCCGGCTGGTCCCGGATCAGGATCTCGGCGTTGGCGCTGATGTCGTATTGCAGCGACTGGTGGCGTTCGGTGCGCTTCATCATGGTGATGAGGTCCCACTCCTGGCTGCGCAGGGGCAGGCTTATCTCGAGCTGCATCAGGCTGTTCCAGTCACCGGACAGCAGCATGATGAAGGTGAATTCATTGCCGAAGATGCCAAGACGGCTGTCGACAATGTTGCAGCCACACCCACTGACGTGGCGGGTGACCTCATTGACGATGCCAGGCCTGTCCGTGCCGATGGCCGTTACGACCAGGTAATGAGTCATAAATCTTCTCTCGTCCATTAGCGGGTTGCAAATGTGGATGCAGTGGCATAGCCCGAACGGGCTGGCCATGGGCCACTGCCAGCGATCCTGCATGGCAACCTTGTTGAGAATCTCGTTGCAACGAGCACGGTATCGGGGTGTCACGACCAGCGTCCGGCGTGTTCCACCGCGGCTCGCGCAGTGCGTTTTTGCCGGATGGTAACACGGCTTGCCCCTGGCCTCCCTTGTTTTTCCAAGGGGGCAGCTTTACCATAACGCCCCTGAAAATTGGGAGAAATATCCATGTTGCGCGGTAGTATTGTTGCCCTCGTTACCCCCATGCTGGCTTCAGGTGAAGTCGATTGGGCCAGTCTGGCCACTCTGGTCGACTATCATGTCAGCGCCGGGACCAGCGCCATCGTGGCGGTCGGGACCACGGGGGAGTCGGTGACCCTGAGCGAGCAGGAGCACATCGCCGTCGTGGAGAAAACCGTGGCGTTGGCCGCCGGACGCATTCCGGTCATCGCCGGCTGCGGCTCCAACAATACCGCCCATGCTATCGCCCTGGCCAGGCGCTTCGCCGAAACCGGCGTGGTGGCGGGTCTCTCGGTCACCCCCTATTACAACAAACCCACCCAGGAAGGCCTCTATCGTCACTATTGTGCGATAGCCGAGGCTAGTGGTCTGCCCCAAATTCTTTATAATGTGCCCGGTCGTACCGGTTGCGATCTCAAACCGGAGACGGTAGCCCGACTGGCCAGGGTGCCCGGCATCATAGGCCTGAAAGAGGCGACCGGGGACTTGAGCCGTACGCCGCTGCTGCGCGAGCTGTGCGGCGCACAATTCGCGCTTTATAGTGGCGATGATGCCAGTGGATGTGATTTCATGCTGCAAGGCGGGGACGGAGTCATTTCGGTCACCACCAATATTGCAGCGGCCCAGATGGCCGACATGTGTCGTGCTGCGCTGGCCGGTGATGCCGGACGAGCGCACGACATCAACAATCGATTGATGCCGTTGCATCAGACTCTGTTCTGCGAACCGAGTCCTATCCCGGTGAAGTGGGCCTGTGCCCAGCTGGGATTGATTGCGACGGCCACCTTGCGTCTGCCGCTCACCGACCTCACCCCCGAGGGCGAACAGGCGATGGCGCGAGCACTGACGACTGCGGAGTTGATGGCGAGTGTTTAAAGCAAATGGAAAGGGAAATGCAGTGCGCCTGGTGCTGAGTGTGGCGACCGTTGCCGTGCTGGCAGCCTGTAGCTCACCCCAGGAACGCAAGATGGCCAACCGTGGTTTCGAGTACGAGGATGCCCGCCTTGAAGGCCGTGCGTTTCTGGTGCCGGCCGGGTTGAATACCCCCGCCTTTAACAGCAGTTTCGACATTCCGGCCCTGCCCGAGAGCAGCCGTGACGGTGCGCTGGGTGCCAAGGTTGACGTGCGCCCACCCGCCCAGCTGCTGACCGTGGTACCGGGCAGCCAGGTGGTGGCCAATGCCGGCGAACCCACCATGGCCTTCTACGCCCTCAGCACTTCCCAGAGCGTGGAGCGCGATACCTGGGCCTTCCTGATGAACTTCCTCGCCCAGTACAAGGTGACCACCGAGAAGCTGGATCAGCAGGCCGGCGTGCTGCAGACCGGCTGGTTTGACAACACCAAGGCGCTCGACGGCTGGAGTGAAGAGGACGATGACTTCGTCATTCGTCAGCGCTACCAGTTCACCCTGCGCAACGATCCTCAGCGCCACGCCGTCAACATGTCGGTGCGGGTACTGGATCATGAAGAGACCGTCGATGGCGAGACCAGCAAGGAGCTGACCCCGGCGGATGCCCAGCGCTACGCGACCCGGGCCCTCAACCAGTTCTCGCTCTACTACGACAAGCAGCTCAAGTCCCGCGAACAGCACAAGGCCAACGATGGCATGGGGCTGGAACTGGGTCTGGACAACAACGAGCTGAGCGCCTGGATCGTCGATGGTTCGTTCGACCAGGTGTGGCGCCGTCTCAATCAGGTGCTGCCGGCCTACGGTTTCACCATCAAGGATACCCAGCAGTCGCTGGGCTGGATCGACGTGGAGTACGACGAGCCGGGCAGCGAATTCTGGAAGGCCAAGGGTAGCGAGCCGTTCAAGCTGGACGAAGACAAGTATCGCTTCCAGCTTGGCGAGATGGCGGGGGGCAAGACCTCCATCACCCTGTTCGACAAGGACAAGAAGCCCGTGTCGTCCGGTGTCATCTCCCAGATGTACATCAGTCTGTCCGAGGCATTCGCCAAGGGTCTGGCTGACCAAGCTGCAAAAACAGAATAGAAACAGGGGCCTTGTGCCCCTGTTTTGTTATGTAAACCCCCCACAAACAGGAAGTGTTACTTACCATGAGTCTTGCAGATCAAGTATTGGCGGTGAACGATGATTTGCCGATCCGTACCGATAAACCCGTCCATTCCGGCAAGGTGCGCAGCGTCTACTGGCTGACCGCCGCAGACAGTGCCCGCCTCATCCGCGAGAAGGGTTACGACGTGCCGGCAGATGCGCCGCTCGCCATCATGGTGATCAGTGACCGGATCTCGGCCTTCGACTGCATCTGGCAGGGCGTGGACGGGCTCAACGGCGTGCCGGGCAAAGGGGCTGCGCTCAACGCCATCTCCAGCCACTGGTTCAAGCTGTTCAAGGAGAAGGGGCTGGCCGACAGCCACATCCTGGACATCCCCCATCCCTTCGTCTGGATCGTGCAAAAAGCCCGCCCCGTGATGATCGAGGCGATTGCCCGCCAGTACATCACCGGCTCCATGTGGCGTGCCTACAAGGATGGCGAGCGCGAGTTCTGCGGCATCACCCTGCCGGAAGGACTGAAGAAGGATCAGAAGCTGCCTGAGATCCTCATCACCCCCTCCACCAAGGGCGTGCTGACCGGGCTGGACGGCGTGCCGGAAGCCGACGACGTCAACGTCTCCCGTGCCGACATAGAACGCCACTACCGGGGCTTCAACTTCAGCAAGCCGGCCGACATCGACCGCTACGAAGTGCTGCTCAAGGAAGGTTTCAACGTCATCAGTGATGCGCTGGCCGAGCTGGATCAGATCTTCGTCGACACCAAGTTCGAGTTTGGCTACGTCAATGACGCCGCCGGCAACGAGAAGCTGATCTACATGGATGAAGTGGGCACCCCCGACAGCTCCCGCATCTGGGATGGCGCCGCCCTGCGCGACGGCCAGATCGTCGAGAAGTCGAAAGAGGGTTTCCGCCAGTGGCTGCTCAACCACTTCCCGGATCCGGACATCCTGCTCAACAAGCACCGCATGCCCGAGCGCTTCGCCCTGGCCCGCGACAACAAGTTGCCGACCGAGGTGATGATGGACATCTCCAACACCTATGTGGGGATTGCCGAGAAGATCATCGGTCAGCCGCTGGTACGCAGCGCCAATCCGAAGCAGGAGATCATCGAAGTGCTGCGCGCGCAGTATGGGCTGATCGACTGAGGCACACCGCCTTTTTTGTTGTCGTAAAAACAAACGTTTGCTATCTGCTGGCTATAAGCCACGTACGCTGGCAGCAATGGAACGGGCCCCATCACGGGGCCCGTTTTTGTTGCCGTGCCGGCTGGGTGGCAGCAGGGCGGCGATCAACCGTTGACCCTGAATACCTGGCCGGTCTGCACCCCCAGTACCGACTTCTGGTAGGCCTGCGCCACCCTGGCGGCGGGCACGGGGACGAAGCCCGGGAAGAAGCTGGCGTATTTATCCATCGACTCCGTCAGCACGGTCGGGCTCACCACGTTGATGCGCAGACCCCGCGGCAGCTCGCAGGCTGCCGCCTTGACGAAGTGATCGATGGCGCCGTTGATGGTGGTCGCGCTCGCCCCCCAGTTGATGGGCTCCTCGCTCAGGATGCCGCTGATCAAGGTGATGGAGCCCTTGTCGTTCAGGTGGGGGATGGCGGCCCGGGTCAGGTTGATCTGGCCCATCAGCTTGCTCTGAAGCCCCACTTGCCACTGCTCGTCGGTCATCTCGGTGAGGGCGTTGAAGGCCACGCTGCCACTGGCCACCACCAGCGCATCGAACTGGCCCAGCTTGGCGAACAGCGCCTTGATGGAGGCGGGGTCGCGCATGTCGACCGTGGCGTCCCCCTGGCTGTGACCGACCCGGATCACCTGGTGGTCTTTGGCAAGCAACTCGCTGACGGCGGAGCCGACGGTGCCGGAGGCACCCACAATCACAATCTTCATCTGTTTCACTCCTGGTTGGGATGTGTTGATTCTAGCGCGATGAAAAGAGAGAAAAAGCGCGTAAAATAAACGCATTGTTTCCATATTGGAGCTAATGAATGGACATCTCCCACCTGGCCAGTTTTTACGAGGTGGTGCAAAAGGGCAGTTTCTCGGCCGCAGCCGACAGCCTGGGGGTGAGCAAGGGGATGCTGAGCCGTCACGTCAGCGCGCTGGAATCGACCCTCAATGCCCAGCTGCTGCAGCGTACCACTCGCCGACTCAGCCTCACCGAGGCGGGCCGGACCCTCTATCAGCAGGCTGGCGAGATCTTCGCGCTGGCTCGCCAGGCGGAGCAGGATATCCAGGCGCTGACCGAGGAGGATAGTGGCCGGCTGCGCTTCACCTGCCCGGTCAGTACCGGCGATCGCATGGTGAACGATCTGCTGGCTCGCTTTGCCGAGCTCTGTCCCGGCGTTCAGGTCGAACTCAACTTCACCAACGCCATGATCGACATGAGCCAGGGGGAGCACGACATCGCCCTGCGCGCCATGAGCAGCATTCCCGACAACCTGGTGGCGCTGCCGCTCGGTCAGCTCAAGGACGTGGTGGTGGCCAGCCCGGCCCTGCTGGCGCGGGAGGGGATCCCCGCCACCCCTTACGAGCTGGGCGGACGGCCCTGTCTGCTGCAGGGCCACAACCCGGCCTGGGAGCAGTGGCACTTTCGCAAGGGAGAGGAGGAGGCGCACATCCTGGTGCAGGGCAAGGTGCGGGCCAACCACTACAGTACCGTGCTGCAGCTGGCTCGTGCCGGCATGGGGTACGCCAAGTGCCCGCTGATGCTGGTGGAGCCCTGGCTGGCGCAGGGGGAACTGGTCACCGTGCTGGCGGAGTGGCAGACCGGGTTGCACCCGCTGCACGTCCTGCACGCCCAGCAGCGGCGGGTGCCGCGCAAGATCCGGCTGTTCAAGCAGGTGTTGGCCCAGTGGTTTGCCGAGCGCCCCCACTACCTGCTCTGAACCCTCGTTATTTTTCTGTCATCTTTGGCTGCTAGCCTGCGCCCATCAACGCGAACAGGAAGATGAGCAAATATGAAGGGTTATCGGTACGGGCGTGGGGTATCGCTGCTGTGGGCAGCGCTGGGCATAAAGATGGTACTGGGCAGTGCGGCTTGGGCGGCTGTCGAAGTGACGGTGCCGGCGGATTTCCAGATCCTGGCGGTGAGTGCGGGCACGCTGCACGACGAGCAGCATGCCACCCTGCCGGATGGGGAGCAGCAGTTGCTGGTGCGTTATGAAGGGGTGATCCCGAGTCGCAGCAGCAGCGAGAATGACCGCCAGCTGCGCTCCGCGCCGCAGGTGTTGCGTTATCAAGCCAGTCAGCAGCAGGTACGACTGGTAGCCAACTTGCCGAGCGATGAACGAGGCATGGCGCAGTATGCCGAGTCTCCCGTCATGGGGCTGCAGGCCGGTGGCCAGAGCATTGCCAGCCAGCAGGATGCGTTGGTCACCAGCGGCATGCTGATTGGCATGGACTGGCGGGCCAAGCTGGTCGAATACAACCAGAGCGGCGGCAAGGCGGCATTGAGCACGGTCGTGCCCGTGACCGCAACCGCCGCTGTGGTTGAACCGGTGGCGGCCAGCGCGCTGGAGGGGCAGTTGCAGCAACTCTTCCTCAAGGCTGATCCTGCGCTTCGCAAGCGCTTTGTCAGCTGGGCCGTGCCGCGACTTTAAGTTTGCGGCCCGTTGCAGTAACGTGGGGGCTCTCATCGTGCATCGCGCCCACCTTACGTCAACGAGGTCTTCATGTTTGAACTGCACAGCCGCCTGCAGGCAGATACCCGCCTGCTCGGCGATCTGCCCCTTTGCCGCGTCCTGCTGGCCAAGGACAGCCAGTATCCCTGGCTGATCCTGGTGCCGAGAGTGGCCAATCTGCGGGAAATTCACCACCTGGCACCGGCGCAGCAACAGCAGCTGATGGAGGAGTCCTGCGCGGTCGCCACCCTGATGGAGCAGGCGCTGCGGCCGGACAAGATCAACGTGGCGGCGCTCGGCAATCTGGTACCCCAGCTGCATCTGCATCATGTCGCCCGTTTCAGTACCGACAAGGCCTGGCCCGGTCCCATCTGGGGGGCTCACCCCTCCGTGCCCTATGAGGAAGCCGCATTGCTGGCAGAGGCGGCCAGCTGGCGTCTCAAGCTGGCCAATCTGGCCGGATTCAGTCCGCTTGGCACTGACAATTGAATCAACTGAGAGGCGGCTCGCTATTTCGAAGCCCAAGCCGCGCTATCTGTTAGAGTTATGGTATAGATAAGCCCATTTTCGATGTTCAGGAAGGTCCCATGATAGTGACAAGAGCCGACAACGATACCGTATTGACCACAGAGGACGTGCTGCTGAGCCTGTGCCATTCGGTCACGGATGTATTGAGTGCGGCAACCCAGAGTCAGGTGCGTTTCTCCGGCATGGTGCAGCGGATCAGCAAGACCTGCCTCAAGCCGGATATCGGCTGCTTCGTGCTGTTTGACGGCGGCTTCTCCGGCCTGGTGGTGATCAACTTCTCCGCCTCCGCCGCCATGGAGCTGTACGAGAGCTACATGCTCAGCATGGGGCTCTCCAAGGAGGATCTCGCCATCTCCCATACCTCGGACGAGGTGAGCAACGTCATGGGCGAGCTGATGAACCAGATCGTCGGCAGCTTCACCGTCAAGGTCGGCCGCGATCTGCAGACCCACATCACCCAGAACCAGCCGAAGATGCTGGCCCTCAACAAGCAGGTGATGCTGAGCGTCGATACCAACCTCGATAGTCCGGAGTCGCGCCGGGTCACCTTCTTCACCGCCCGCAACAACATCTTCTATCTGGAGCTGGCGATGGACAAAACCGAGTTCATCCGCATCCACAACGACGGCATGGATCAAGAGGAGCTGGATCCGGATGCCCTGATCGCCCAGACCAAGCGCGAGGCTGCCCAGCCGGCTCCGGCCGCCGCCCCGGTGGCCAACGATCACGACGATCTGCTCGACTCGCTCGGGATCTGATGGCCGCAGGCCGCTGCAAATGACGAGGCCACCCATGGGGTGGCCTCGTTTGTTGGTGAGGGTCGGGTTTAGAAGTTGTAGAGCAGACCCGTGCTGAAACGGGTGGACTGGCTGTCGTAGAAGTTGATGTCCGAGTCGGCGCTGGCATAGGCGGCGGTGAAGGTGGCGGCGAGAGCGTTGACGCCAAACAGGTTGTGCCAGAAGAAGGTGCCGTTGATGGCGAATTCGTCGGCATCGGCGCGCTGGCCGAAGATGGGGTTCGCCTCGTCATACTTGCGCTTGCCGGTATAGAGGTTGCTGACGAAGGACCACTGGGGGCCGCGCTTGGCATAGGTCAGCTTCAGACCGGTGTTCTTGAAACTCTCGGCGCTGCCGTCAAGGCGAGCCTGCTTGTAGACGATGGCCGGCTCCAGCAGCTGGTTGCCGCCAAAGTGCCACTGGTAGGAGAGCTCCATGTCGTGCATCTTGCCGTTGCGATCCAGCAGGTCGGCGTAGTGGGTGCCGTGGCTCTGGTCATACTGCTGGCCGCTGCGCTCCTCATCCATGTCCACTTCCCGGGTGGTCAGGTTGCCGTAGAAGTTGCTGCCCCAGATCTTGTCCCAGGCAAAACGCGCCCCTTTTGATTTCACATCGGTGGAGCTGCGATCCACCCCGGTGGCGAAGGGATCGCTCCACAGCTCGACCGGCATGACGTTGAACACCAGCGAGGTGGCGACTATGCCCTTGTCACCCATCTCCTGACGCAGGCCGAGCTGCTGGGTGAAGTCGAAGCGCACCGCGTCCTGGATCAGGTTGCCGAGGAAGATCTGGGTGCGGGTATCAGCAAAGGTGTAGCGGATATCGGCGTTGAGCAGCGGCGTCAGGCCGCTCTCGCTGTCAGGCGAACCGAGGTCATTGATGCGACTGTGGTTGTCATCGCCGGCATAGAAGTTGGACTTGTAGCTGACGGCGTTGACCCCGCCCAGCAGGAAACCGGACCAGCCGGACTGCTTGGGGATCTCGCCCAGATCGGCGTGGGCGGCATTGGCTGCCAGCAGGCCAAGACTCAGCAGGGTGAGATTACGCATCGATGAGACTCCTGAAATATCAGTTGGTTGAATTGAACGGCCGAACATTATAGCGAGCAAGGCTTAACCCGGGCTGACCGAATTGACTCCGGCATGCTACCCCAGCGGGCGGAGGAGGTTAACCGATAATTTATCGTGCGACGGCACAAGAGTTCGGCGCGCCGTGCTGGTATTCTGTTCGGCGAATATCGGGGAGAAAACAATAAGATGAAACAAATCAAATCCTGGGCGCAATATTACGTCGACCTGATGACCAAGCTGGGACTGGTGCGCTTCAGCATGTTCTTGGCCACCGGCATCATAGTGCTGGCCGTTTCGATCCAGATGGGGGTCACCCTGTTCCTGCGCGGCACAGTGGACATCGTCGACCTGGTGCGTTCGGTCTTCTTCGGCCTGCTGGTCACCCCCTGGGCCGTCTATTTTCTCTCCATCGTGGTGGATCAGCTGGAGGACTCCCGCCAGCGGCTGACCCGCATGGTGCGCAAGCTGCAGGACATGCGCGAGCGGGATCTCGAGCTCAACAGCCAGCTGCAGGAGAACATCAGCCGCCTCAACGCCCAGATCGCCGAGACCAACCGGGCCGAGACCCTGCGTCAGCAGGCCATCGAGGATCTGGAGAACGAGGTATTCCAGCGCGAGAAGGCCCAGCTGCACCTGGGGGAGCGCACCGCCCTCTTGCGCTCCTTCATCGACTGCTCCCCCGATCTGGTCTACTACCGCAACGAAGACGAGCAGTTCTCCGGCTGCAATCGCGCCATGGAGGAGCTGACCGGCAAGGTGGAGGCGGAGCTCATCGGCTTGACCCCGTTCGATGTCTACAAGCACGACATCGCCAGCAAGGTGGTGGAGACCGACAAGCAGGTCTTCGCCCAGAACGAGCCGCTCACCTATGAACAGTGGCTGGAGTACCCAGACGGTCGCAAGGCCTACTTCGAGCTGCGCAAGGTGCCCTTCTTCGATCGCTTTGGCAAGCGGCTCGGCCTGCTCGGTTTTGGTCGCGACATCACCGAACGCAAGCAGTATCAGGACAAGCTGGAGAAGGCGAGCCGCGACAAGACCACCTTCATCTCCACCATCAGCCACGAACTGCGTACCCCGCTCAACGGCATCGTCGGTTTGAGCCGGATGCTGATGGATACGCCGCTCGATCCCAAGCAGCACCAGCAGCTCAAGACCATTCACCTGAGCGCGGTGACGCTCGGCAACATCTTCAATGACATCATCGATCTCGACAAGCTGGACCGGCGCCGGCTGGAAATTGCCCCGACCCCCATCGACTTGCCAGCCTTCCTCGACGAGCTGGAGACGCTGTCGCGCATCCAGGCGGAGCAGAAGGGGCTCTATCTGCATTTCGACCGGGATGGCGACGTGCCGCAGTTCGTGATGGCGGACGGGACCCGGTTGCGCCAGGTGTTGTGGAATCTGGTGGGCAATGCGGTCAAGTTTACCGACGAGGGGGGGGTGACGGTGCGCTGCCTCACTCACCCGGCCGACACACCGGGCAAGCTGGCCCTGCACTTCGAGGTGGAAGACACCGGGGTCGGCATTCCCCGTGCCCAGCAGGAGAAGATCTTCGCCATGTACTATCAGGTGCAGGGCAAGAAGCACGCCACCGGCACCGGTATCGGGTTGGCGGTCTCCCGCCAGCTGGTGCAGGCGATGGGCGGCCAGCTCTACGTAGACAGCGATCCGGGCGAGGGCGCCTGCTTCACCGCCGAGCTGGAGGTGGACTGCGTCGCCGCCCAGGCGCCCGCGGCCGAGCCCGAGATGCCCTGCCTCGATATCCTGCTGGTGGAGGACGTCGAGCTCAACGTGACCGTGGCCTGCGCCCTGCTCAACAAGCTGGGTCATGAGGTCAAGGTGGCGCGGGATGGCGCCCAGGCGCTGGCCATGGCCAATCCCGACGATTTTGATCTGATCCTGCTGGATATCCAGCTGCCGGACATGACCGGTTTCGATGTGGCGGAACAACTGCTCGCCCGCTACGGCGACAGCCTGCCGCCCATGGTGGCACTTACCGCCAACGCCACCGGCGATCGCCAGTACTACCGGGATCACGGCATGCAGGATGTGATCAACAAGCCGCTCGGCTCGAAGGCGGTGCGGGAGGTGATTGGCCACCTGTTTGCCGATTTGGCCGAGGATGAGGCGGACGAACAGGCGGATGCGGACAGTCAGGATGCGCTGCTGGACTTGCCCTTCCTCACCGATTACGCCGATACCGTGGGCAAACAGGTGCTGATCTCCAGCGTCGAGCTGTTCGAGAAGATGATGCCCGACTACATGGCGGTGCTCGACTCCAACATGATTGCCCGGGATCAGGCCGGCGTGGTGGAGGAGGCGCACAAGATAAAAGGGGCAGCCGGCTCCATCGGTCTGCGCCGGCTGCAGCAGCTGGCCCAGCTGATCCAGAGCCCGGATCATCCCGCCTGGTGGGAGAACGTGGAAGACTGGATAGAGTCGCTGCGCCGCGAATGTCCGGGCGACATCGCCCGCTTGAAGCGCTGGCTGCTCTCGTAGATGCGAGCCGCAGGCAAGGAGCCGCAACATGTATAGCCGTTTGATTACTCCCGAGCGCATCCATCGCTGGGGTGACGAAGATCTGCTGGAGGCGACCGAACAGGATCGCGCCCGCATCGTGCAGGCGGCGCCGGTGCGCCGGCTGCAGCAGAAGACCCAGGTCTTTCCGCTCGACGTGAAGGCCTCGGTGCGCAGCCGTCTCACCCATTCGCTGGAGGTGCAGGAGACCGGCCGCCAGATCAGCCGCCGCATTCTGGCGGCCCTGCCGGCGGGGTCGGTGTGCGAGGGGGCCTTCATCAATCTGGTGGAGATGTCCTGCCTGTTGCACGACGTCGGCAACCCGCCGTTCGGTCACTTTGGCGAGCAGGTGATGAGCCAGTGGCTGGCGCAGGCGCTGGATGGGTTGTTTGCCGAGGCCCTTGGCAGCAACCCCAGCCCGCAGTGGGCAACGCTTCGCCAGGATCTGCTGGTGTTTGACGGCAATGCCCAGAGTCTGCGGCTGGTGCACAGCCTGCACGAGCTGAACCTGACCCTGGGGCAGCTGGCGGCGCTGTGCAAGTACCCGCAGCAACCCCTGCACGGCGGTCAACATCACGGCTGGGCCAGCAAGCGCGGCATCTTCTTCAGCGAACAACCCCTCTACCGCGCCCTCGGCCAGAGCCTGGGGTTGGCCCCCGGCTGCCGTCATCCGCTGGTCTACATCATGGAAGCGGCCGACGACATCTCCTACTGCATCGCCGATCTCGAAGATGCGGTGGACCGGCGCATCCTCAGCCTGAGCGAGCTGCAACAGGCGCTACGGCTGGCCGATGACGGCGCCTACATGGCCGGCTTGCTGGCGGAGGCGACCGCCTCGGGCAGGGGCTTCTTCCCCCACTTTCGCCAGCAGCTGACCCGGGATCTGGTGGAACTGGCCGCTCACACCTATGTGAGCGAGCACCCGCAGATCCTGAGCGGCGCCTATCCCCAGGCCCTGCTGCACGGTCAGGCACCGGCGGCGCGGGTGCTCGATACCCTCAAGCAAGTGGCTCGCGAGCTGGTATTCATGCGCCCAGAGGTGGAGGCGCTGGAGCTGGAGGGTTATGCCGCCCTGCGCGGGGTGCTCTCCACCTATGCCTGTCTGCTGGCGCTGCCGGCCACGCAGTTCGAGCGGCTGCTGGCCGGGCAGGGGGGCAGCGAGCTGTTCTTTGCTCGCCGGTTGTTTCATCGGCTGTCGGCCCGTCATCTCAAGGCATACCGGTTGGCGGTGGCCGGTCGGGATCCGCGCTTCAGCGACGGGGCGGAGCAGGAGTGGTACTTCCGGGTACGGCTGCTGCTCGACTACGTGAGCGGCATGACGGATACCTATGCGCTGGAGGAGTTCCGGCTGTTGTCCGGGATCTGAGCCAGAGCGGCACGGGTCAGCCTGTGCCGGATGAGTATTGACAGATGACTCACCTCCCCATATGGGGGGTGAGGTTCTTGTATAAAATTCGGTCTTTTTTTAGACTGTGGCAACTTGTTCAACTTTCACTCGGTAAGGAGACGGATATGCAACATTCAATGCTAAACGTTGCGTTCGACCGCTGCATCAGCAGCGCGAAGACTCGTGCTCTTTTTCTGCCGCGTGGAGGAAACAGGTAACACCTGCTTTTTCATCACCCGCGGTTGTCCCGCAGGGTGATCTCTTCTCTCCGGGGGAACCGCACGTTCAACTGGAGAATATTATGTCTATCGAACTGACCCTGCTGCGCACCGTCGAAACCCTGGTCCAGAAACGGATTACCCGGCTGGAGCGTCGTGTCAGCTACCTGCATCTGTCGCCTGCTCTGCTCAAGGACATCGGTCTGGAAGGGCAAAATGTGCAGATCGCCCACATCCGTGAGCGGGAATATCAAACCGGCTTCCGACTCGGGAACCGAATAACCTGACAAGAGGGGGTCTTGGCCCCCTTCTTGCTAGAAAACGGCAGGCGTGAGCCTGCCGTTTTTCGTATCCGGACGAGTTCTGTTACGAATTTCTATTCGCACATTTTGCCAAAATCCCTATGATCGCTCTCCAAGCCGTTCAGGAGTTACCCATGCTGCGCCTCTGTTATCGCGCCATTTTGTTGTGCTGGTTTACCTGCTGGAGCCTGGTGGCTGCGGCAGAAACCTCCCTGGACAAGGATCAGCTGGGGCTGGCGGAACGGCTCTGGCTCGCCTCGCGCAGCGACCTGGTGGTCGGCATGCCGTCGGTAGCCTGGCCGCCCTACATCTATGCCAATAGCCGGGGTGGCTTCAGCGGCCCGCTCGACGATTTTGCCACCCTGATTGCCGGCCGGCTGGGGCTGACCGTGCGCTACAAGACTTACCCCTACTATGCCGGCGCCCAGCAGGCTTTGCTCGATGGTGAGGTGGACATGCTGATCGGGGTGACCCCGAGCCAGTCACGTCAGCAGAAGATGCGCTTTACCTCGGATCTGATGACCCTGCCGCGCGCCGTGCTGCTGGCGCGAGAGGAAGGGGAGCCGACTCTGGCGACGGCGCGTCAGCTGCGCTGGGTGTGCGAGCATGGTTTCAGTTCCTGCGAGGAGCTGGCGGAGCTTGGCATGACCCAGCTCACCGAGGCGGACAGCAGTGACGAAGCTGTCTTCATGGTGAAGAAGGGGCTGGCGGATGCCTATCTCTCCGATCTGCCCTCTCTGGTTCGTCTGCAGCGCCTGCAGCAGCAGGCCGGGCTCAAGGTGATGACCCCGGAGTGGGTGACGGACACCTCGCTGGCCATGGCGGTGGGGCCCGACAATCAGGGGCTGCTCGGTTTGCTGGAGCTGGCCCTCAACGACATTCCGCTGGATGAGCGGCGCCGCATTCTGGAGACCGGCGGAATAGTTGACTACGAGCTGGCCAACGGTCCCCGCCAGATCGTGTTCAACCAGAGCGAGCTCGACTGGCTGGCCCTGCATCCGACCCTGCGCTTCGGGGTGGCACCGGACTGGCCGGCGGTGAGCGAGATCGACGGCAATGGCCAGCTCAAGGGTTTCATCGCCGACATGCTCAAGCTGGTGAGCCTGCGCTCCGGCCTGCAGTTTACCCTGGTGCCCACCAGCAGTTGGGCCGAGACCCAGGCGCTGTTCCAGGCGCGCAAGCTGGACTTTCTGCCTGCCATCACTCCGACCGCGGAGCGGCGTCAATACTCCCTGTTTACTCCCGACTACGCCTTCATCCACCGGGTGATCGCCGCCAGACAGGGGAGCGAGGAGCTGGACAACCTCAACGAGCTCAAGGGGCGACGGGTGGGGATCGTCGGCGGCTCGGTGGAGGAGCTGGTACTCAACGAGGTGGGGGCCCATCCGCTGACGGTGAGCAGCGATACCAAGCTGCTGCCGCTGCTGGACGGGCATCAGGTCGACTACGTGCTGATGAGCATGACCACCCTGGAGCAGGCGCTGCAAAAGGGGTTCAACAACCGCTATCAGGTGGTGTTCTCCGGCAACGAGCTGCGGGTGCCGGTCGCCATGGCGGTGCACCAGCAGGACCCCATGCTGCAGCAGATCCTCACCAAGGTGCTGCTCTCCATCCGCCCGGAAGAGATGACCAAGCTGGAGCACAAGTGGCTGGCGCTGACCATCCAGACCGGCATCTCCCCTGCCACTGTGGCGCTCTGGTCCGCGGTCGGCGTGGGCGCTTTCCTGCTCTGCGTGCTGCTGTTCATGGGCTGGAACCGAACCCTGCGCCGCCAGATAGTGCAGCGCAAGCTGGCCGAGCACAAGTTAAGCGAGCAGCTGACCTTCGTGCAGACCCTGCTCAACTCCCTGCCCAACATGGTGGTGCTGCGGGATCGCGAGCAGCGCATCACCCTCTGCAACCAGGCCTATCGGGATGCCTTTATCGGTGAGCTGACCCAGGATGATGGCGACGATCTGGACCGCATGCCGGCCAGAGAGCGGGAGCGGGTGCTGCGCGAAGAGTCGGGGGTATGGCAAAGTGGCGAACAGCTGGAAGGGGCGGGCAACAGCCGCCGTCAGGATGGCGCCATGTTCCACGTCATCTACACCAAGCGTCCCTATCGCTCGCCAAAGGGCGACATGCTGGGGGTCCTGACGGTGCTGACCGACGTGACCCGCATCAAGGAGGCCGAGGCGCGGGCCCGCAAGGCGGAGACCCGGCTCACCCAGATCACCGACAGCATGCCGGGCATCGTCTATCAGTATCTCTGGCTCGGTCCCGGCAAGGGGCGTTTCCTCTATGCCTCGCAGGGGGCGAGCGAGATCCTGGGCGCCAGCCGGCAGGAGATATTGTCGGCCGAGTCGGGCGGCGAGGTGTTCGGTTTTACCGAGGAGGCACTGCAGGATTTCGTCAGCAAGGTGGCCAATCATGCCGAGACCCTGGCCCCGCTCGATCTGGAAGTGCGGGTGGAGCGGCCGGAGGGAGCCCGCTATCTGCAGGTGCGCGGCAGTTTCGTGCCGCAGGAGGAGGGGCACCTGATCCTCAACGGGGTGATCCAGGACATCACGGCCCTCAAGCACCAGGAGCACGACCTGAGGGAGGCGCGCGCCTATGCCGAGCAGGCGATGCAGGTGCGCAGCCGCTTCCTGGCCACCATGAGCCACGAGTTGAGGACCCCCATCTCCGGCATGCACGGCATGCTGGAGCTGCTGCAGATGAGCGAGCTGAACGACGACCAGCGCTATCTGCTGCGCAACGTGGTGACCTCCACCAACAACCTGCTCTATCTGGTCAACGACGTGCTCGATTTCTCCAAGATAGAGGCGGGTCAGCTGCAGTTGCACTATCAGGATTGCCGCCTCGCCTCCGTCATCTGCGACGTGATCCGCGGTCACGCCACTCTGGCCCATGGCAAGGGGCTCAAGGTGACGCTGGGGTGGGCGCCGGAGGTGCCGGATCAGGCCCGCATCGATGCGGTGCGGGTGGGGCAGGTGCTCTCCAACCTGCTCAACAATGCGGTCAAGTTTACCGAGCGGGGCGAGATCCGTATCCAGGTCAGCTTTGAGAAGGAGCGGCTCGCCATCGCGGTCAGCGACACCGGCATCGGCATTGCCGAGGACAAGCAGGATCGCCTGTTCACCCCGTTCGAGCAGGTGGAGTCCGACATAACCCGACGCTTCGGTGGTACCGGGCTCGGCCTTGCCATCTGTCACCAGCTGGCCCAGAAAATGGGGGGCACGCTGGTGCTCGAGAGCAAGCCGGGGCACGGTACCCGGCTTACCTTCGACTTCCCGCTGGCGGCGTGTCAGTGGGATGCCCCGCCGCTGGCAGGCCACGATTGGTGGCTGTTTGGCGAGGATGCGGCCCTGCAGAGCGCGATGCAGCGGCTGGGGGCCAGGCTGCATCGTATGGATCCACAGCAGTGGCAGCAGCCGGTGAGTGGTTTGTTATTAGCAGAGGAGAGCTGGCTCGAGCAGGCCCTTGGCAGCGAGTGGCTGACACATTTGCAGCGCTCGGCCCTCAAGGGCATAGTGCTCTCCCCGCAGGAGGCCCTGCGCGGCCGCATGGGGTCGGGTGCCTGGTGGCGGCTGGGGCAGTCTCCGCTCTATCCTGATCTGCTGCTGGAGACCTGTCACCAGCTGCTGGGAGAGGCGGCGACCAGCCCGGTCGAAGCCAATGCCCCCAAATTGCAGGGACGGGTGCTGGTGGCCGACGATCACCCCATCAACCGTGCGCTGCTGGCTCGCCAGCTGGCGATCCTCGGGGTGGATGCCGAGGTGGTGGATGACGGTGACAAGGCCTTGCGTACCTGGCAGGGGCAGGCATTCGCCCTGCTGCTGACCGACTGCCACATGCCGGTGATGGATGGCTACAGTCTGACCCGGGCCCTGCGGGCACAGGGGGAGTCGGCTCCCGTCATCGGGGTGACGGCCGATACATCCGAAGAGGCCAGCCTGCAGATGCAGGAAGCCGGCATGAACGACATGCTGTTCAAACCCTATACCCTGGAGACGCTGCATCAGATGCTGATGCGCTGGTTGCCGGTGAGCCCTCAGACCCAGGAGCCGGACCAGCCCGCTCCGCCAGCCAGCGAGCAGGGGGAGTGCTGGATCTCGCTGTTTGGCGATGAGGCGGTGGCGCGCAGCATGGCGCGGGAGTATCTGGATTCCAATCGCCAGGACGGCGATGACATGATGCAGGCACTGGCCAGGCAGGACACCTATGCCCTGGTGGAGACGGCGCACCGCATCAAGGGGGCTGCCCGCATGGTGGGGCAGCAGGCTCTGGCGGAGGAGGCGGCCCGGCTCGAAGCGGCGGCCCGCCTCAAGCAGCTGGACGAACTTACCGAGTTGAGTCAGACGGTACTGGCGCTGATGAACTCTATTACATGCGAAATTGGATTATGGCTCGATGAACAAGACACAGCATGAGTTGGTGATCATGGTGGTGGAAGACCACGCGTTCCAGCGCAAGGCGTTGATGCACCAGATCCGCGGGCTCGGTTACGGCGCCCTGCTGGAGGCGCAGGACGGGGTGGAGGCGCTGGCCATGTGTCAGCGTCATCAGGTCGACATCCTGTTTTGCGATCTGCGCATGCCGGGCATGGATGGCATGGCGCTGCTGCGTCGCCTCTCGCTGGGCGGTTTTCGCGGCGGCATCATCCTCTCCAGCGCGCTGGAGGATGACGTGGTCGAGGCCGTGCTGCGCATGAGTGCCGCCTATGGTCTGCAGGTGCTGGGGCGCATCGAGAAGCCTTCCAGCCAGCAGCAGATCAGCCAGCTCATCGGCGCCTGGCGCCCGCAGCAGGAGCGAGCCCAGGAGGAGGACGGCCACCGCCTGACCCTGGATGAGTTGAGCCTGGCGCTGGAGCAGGATCAGCTGCTGCCCTGGTATCAGCCCAAGGTGAGCTTCGGCTCCGGCCAGTGGGTCGGCATGGAGGCGCTGGCGCGCTGGCAGCACCCGGAGTACGGCCTCATCTCGCCGGCCCGCTTCATTCCGCTGGCGGAACACAACGGCCTCATCGATCAGCTGACCGAGGTGATCATCAGCAAGTCACTGCGCGATGGCCATCTGTGGGAGCAGACCGGGCTCTCCCTCAACCTGTCGATGAACCTCTCCACCACCTCCCTCATCGAAGGGGATCTGTGCAATACCCTGATCAACCAGTGCCAGCGCTGGAGCATCAACCCCGAGCTCATCACCCTGGAGGTGACCGAGAGCTCGTTCGTGAAGGATCTGGGCAAGTCGCTGGAGGTGCTGACCCGCCTGCGCATGCACGGTTTCGGCCTCTCCATCGACGACTTCGGTACCGGCTACTCCTCCATGCAGCAGCTGGCCCTGCTGCCCTTCACCGAGCTCAAGCTGGATCGCTCTTTCGTCGATCGCTGCTTTGAGGACCCCTCCCGCTTGGCCATAATAGAGTCAAGCATCGAGCTGGCCCGCAAACTGGGGCTCAAGTCCGTCGCCGAAGGGGTGGAGGATGAGCTCACCTGGCGGCTGCTGGCGCGGCTGGGGTGCGACGTGTGCCAGGGCTTCTTCTCGGCCCGGCCCATGCCGCGTGAGGAGTTGCTGGGATGGCATGACTCCTGGCGTGAACGGCTACCGGCGCTGCTCGGGGAGTGAATGTCGGGCAGGATGCCCGCAACGAAACAAGGATGTTCATGAAAATTTCAAGCAAGTTGCTGCTCAGCTTCTGTTTTATCAATCTGCTGGTGATCCTCTCTTCCAGCCTTGTTTACCACCAGCTCGGTCGTATCGGGCAGGCCGGCAACGCCCTGCTGGAGCAGGCTCTACCCGCCCTGCAACGGGATGAGGCCAGCCAGAAGGCACTGGTGGCGACCATCTCCTCCCTGCGGGCCTATCTCATCCTGGGCAAGGATCCGGCGCAGGCCGCCCGCCTCAAACAAGAGTGGGAGGGGGCCTGGCAGGTGATCGAGCATCAGCAGTTCACCGCCGAACTGGCCCGCTCGCTCAAGGCCTTCAAGACCAGCCAGCAGAAGGTGTGGGACATCGCCCATACCGACGAGAACCTGCCCGCCCATACTCTGATGCTGCAGGAGGCCGGGCCGCTGGCGGAGTCGGCCCTAGATCAGCTGCAGTCCTTTGCCAACGAAGAGGTGGCTACCCCGCAGGATCAGCTGCCCGGAGATCGCCGCCTGCTGCTCAAGCAGGTGGGGGATGCCTACAACGGCCTCTCCAATGCGCTCTCCGCCCTGCGCGACTTCCTCATCTCCGGCGATCCGGACTATCGCACCAAATACCAGGATTATTACCAGTTCCACCAGCAGCGGGTGGCCGAGCTGAAGCAGCAGGAGGCCAACTTTACCGAGGCACAGAAGGGGATCTGGTCGCTGTTCGAGGAGATGTCGGCCCCCTTCGCCGAGCTGGTGGGGCAGGTGATCAGCAAGCGGCAGGCACCCGACTGGGATCAGGCCAACCATCTGATGGCGACCGAGATTGAACCGGCTCTCGGTCAGCTGGCGACCCAGCTGGCCGGCCAGGTGACCCAGACCCGCGCCGAGGTGGAAAGCATGGGCCAGAAGATGACCAGCGCCGGTCAGGCCATCAATCGCACCCTGCTGCTGGCCACCCTGACGGTGATCGTGCTGGGTACCCTGGTGGCGCTGCTGTTCAGTCGCCGCCTGACCCGGGATATTGCCAGCCTGGTGCTGCGGGCCGATCTGGTGGCCAACGGCCGGCTGCCGGCCCGCCCCCTGCCGGTACAGAGCCAGGATGAGCTGGGCGGGCTGACGGGGTCCATCAACCAGATGTCCGGCCAGCTGCGCCAGCTGGTGGGGGAGATCCAGGGGGCGGTGGGGCAGGTGGACGGGGCCTGTGGCGAGGTAGGCAGCACCACCCGCGCCATCGTCACCGATCTGGCGAGCCAGAATCAGCGGGTCGATACGGTGGCGGCGGCCATCGAGCAGATGTCGGTCAGTACCCGGGATGTGGCGGGCAATATCGCCGAAGCGGCGCGAGCCGCTCAGCAGGCGGAGCAGCAGACTCGCCAGGGCGGCCACGAGCTGGCCCGCATGACCGCCACCATGCAGCAGATCGCCGCCATGATTGCCGAGGCGAACGAGGCGATGGGGCAGCTCAGCAGCCAGAGCGAGCAGGTGGGACGCGTCACCGAGGTGATCGCCACCATCGCCGAGCAGACCAATCTGCTGGCGCTCAATGCCGCCATCGAGGCTGCGCGGGCCGGCGAGCAGGGGCGCGGGTTTGCCGTGGTGGCCGACGAGGTACGGCTGCTGGCGAGCCGCACCAGCCAGTCCACCGAGGAGATCAGCCAGACCATCGCCAGCATCCAGCAGCAGACCCGCCAGACCGTCAATACGGTTGGCAGCGGCACCCGCTTGGTGGAGGAGGGGCGTGGCGCCGTCGACTCGGTGACCGGCACCCTGAATGCCATGTTGCAGCTGGTGCAGGATCTGTCGGGCCAGCTGGGTGCCATCGCCACCGCGACCGAGCAGCAGTCACGGGTGGCTCAGGAGGTGGCGGGAACGGTGGAGGAGATCGCCGGCCTGAGCCGACAGTCGAGCCAGCGCAGCCAGCAGGGGGAGGAGATAGTGGCCCGGCTGGCGCAGGATACCGGCCGCTTGACGGCGGTGATCAGCCGCTTCGAGCTGGATGCCTGAGGCGGACAAGGGTCGTGAAAACGGGGCAGGCCGCTGGGCCTGCCCCGTTTTTTTAGCCTCGCTGGCGCAAGGGATGGTTGCTCTGGGCTGCCGTGATTTATGACCGGGTCAGTCCAGCCGGCGGAAGGACTGGTTGTCGAAGCTGCTGCTGGTCTCCTGATTGAGCAGGCTCACCAGCAGGATCGCCCGCTTGTCGCCGTCCGGCTCCAGATAGATGGCTTCGAAGCCGGCCAGCGGACCGGATTCTATCAGCACCTTGTCGCCCTGGGTCGGCAGGCTGGCGTAGCTGGCGCGGGCCTCGTCGCTGTCGTCCCGACTCATCAGCTGATAGACCAGCTGGCTGCTGATGGAGGTCCACTCCCGACCGAAGTGGATGATGCGGCTGATGCCGCGGGTCGACTTCAGGGTGACCGGGGTGACCTCTTCCAGATCCACATAGATGAACAGGTAGTTGGGGAACATGGGCTCCCGCACCGGGACACGCTTGCCCCGCCGCAGTTTTTCAATTTCCACCATGGGGTAGTAGGACTCGATCCCCTGGGCTTCGAGATGGGCGCGGGCGCGGGCCTCTTCTTTTGGCTTGCAGTAGGCCAGATACCATTTTTTCATGTGCTGAATATGTTCGTGTTGCCGTGCTCGCCGATATGATAACGGCAGCAAAAAAAAAGGCCACGCATTGCGTGGCCTTTTTTGCCGAGTGAGTGATTACCAACCTTTCACCAGGCCGCCCTTGAACAGTTCCAGCCCTTTCTTGTAGACGTCGTCGGTCTGGAAAGCCTGTACGAACTGTTTGACCTTCTCGTCGTCCTTGTTGTTGTCGCGGGCGACGATCAGGTTGACGTAGGGGGACTCTTTGTCCTCAACAAACAGACCGTTCTCGGTCGGGGTCAGGCCGATCTGACCGGCGAAGGTGTTGTTGATGATGGCCAAGTCCACGTCTTCCAGCGAGCGCGGCAGCTGGGCAGCTTCCAGCTCGACGATCTTGAAGTTGCGCGGGTTGCTGGCGATGTCCAGCACGGTCGCTTCCAGACCGGCGCCTTCCTTCAGCTTCAGCAGACCTTGCTTCTCCAGCAGGATCAGGGAGCGGCCCAGGTTGGTCGGATCGTTCGGCACCGCGATCTGGGCGCCATCTTTCAGCTCGCTCAGCGCCTTGATCTTCTTGGAGTAACCGGCGATCGGGTAGACGAAGGTATTGCCGACCGGCACCAGCTTGAAGCCGCGATCACGGATCTGGGCATCCAGATAGGGCTTGTGCTGGAAGGCGTTGACGTCGATGCTGCCATCGTTCAGCGCCACGTTCGGGGTGACGTAGTCGGAGAAGTTGACCACCTCGACGGTCAGGCCGTATTTCTCCTTGGCCACTTTGGCGGCCACTTCAACCAGTTCGGTCTCGGGGCCGGCGATGGCGCCTACTTTCAGGGTCTTGTTCTCTTCTTTTTGACCGCAACCGGCCAGTACCAGAGTGGCCAGCAGGGCTGCCGCAACGGATTTGATGCCAAATTTCATAAAACCTCCTGTCAGAAATCGACGATTAACGATGATCACATTTGTTGACCAGGCGCTCACCCGCGCTCTGGATGAGTTGAACCAGTACGACCAGAATAACCACGGTTACCAGCATGACGGTCGGGTCGAAGCGCTGATAGCCGTAACGAATACCCACATCGCCCAGACCACCGCCCCCGATGGCACCGGCCATGGCGGAGTAGTTCACCAGCGTGACGAGGGTGATGGTGACGCTGTTGAGGATGCCGGGCAGGGCCTCTGGCAGCAGCACCTTGGTGATGATTTGCAGGGGCTTGGCGCCCATGGCCTTGGCCGCTTCCAGCAGGCCGTCCGGCACCTCCATCAGGGCCCCTTCCACCAGACGGGCGATGAAGGGAATGCAACCGACGGTCAGCGGCACGATGGCGGCGATGGTGCCGATGCTGGTGCCGACGATCAGCCGGGTCAGCGGGATGATGGCGACCAGCAGGATGATGAAGGGCACCGAGCGACCCACGTTGACCACCATGCCCAGGGTGCGGTTGAGCAGCGGGTTGGCCAGGATCTGGCCGGCCTTGGTCACGTGCAGCGCCACACCGAGCGGCAGACCGAGCAGACAGCCGAACAGGGCGGAGGCAAACACCATGATGAGGGTGTCGCCCAGGGCCGTGAACAGCAGATTAATCATGGCTTCGGACATAACCCATTACCTCCAGCTGAATATGGTTGTCGATGAGGAACTGCTGGGTCGCCTCGCACTGGGCTTCATCCCCGAACAGTTCTGCCAGCAGGAAACCGAATTTGACGCCCCCGGCGTACTCGATATCGGCGCTCAGAATGCTGATGTCGATGTTGAAGCGACGGCTCGCCTCGGATATGAGCGGCGTGTCGACCGTGCTGCCGGTAAAGCCGAGCTTCACCAGCGGATAGCTGCCGGGTACCCGCTCCGCACTCATCCGATCCTGATACTCCTGAGGCACTTCCAGGTGGATGGTGGAGTGGATGAAATCCCGCGCCAGCTGGGTCTTGGCATTGCTGAAGAACCAGGCCACTTCGCCCTGTTCGATCAGGCGGCCGTCGCTGATGATGGCCACTTCGTCACAGATCCCCTTCACCACGTCCATCTCGTGGGTGATGAGCAGGATGGTGAGCCCCAGCTTGACGTTGATCTCCTTGAGCAGGGTCAGGATCGAGCGGGTGGTCTGCGGGTCGAGGGCCGAGGTGGCCTCGTCGCACAACAGTACCTTGGGGGCCGGCGCCAGCGCCCGGGCGATGGCGACCCGCTGTTTCTGGCCACCGGAGAGCTCGGACGGATAGGCGTGGGCACGGGCTTCCAGCCCGACCAGTGCCAGCAGCTCTTCGACCCGTTGCTGGATCCTCTCTTTGCTCCAGCCCGCCAGCTCCAGCGGGAAGGCGATGTTGGCGGACACGGTACGGGAGGCGAGCAGGTTGAAATGCTGGAAAATCATTCCGATCTGGCGGCGTGCCTGGGTCAGGTCGCGCTCGCTCAGGGCGACCAGATCCTGGCCGTCGACGATGACTTGACCTTCCGTCGGGCGCTCCAGCAGGTTGACGCAGCGGATGAGGGTGCTCTTGCCGGCACCGGAGGCGCCGATCACCCCGAAAATTTTGCCTTGCGGCACATGCAGGCTCACGTCACGCAGGGCGTGCACGGCATCACTGCCTTTACCGTAGACTTTGTTGAGACCGATCAACTTAATCATGGATTCTTCCGTGCTAACAGCCTTAAAGCACAGGGCGCTACAGGCGGGTGAATTGGGCAGAGGTTTCACTGGGTTGCTCTGCCATCATGGAGGATGATGCTAAGATGTCTGGATGGCCGTGTCAACGCGCTTTTATACATCTAGACGTCTAAAAAAGTGCTAAGGATTCCCGCCTGCCGACTAACGCCGACGGTGATCTCGCTCACATCAATATTGTATTTGGTGGTATGGCATGATTGCCGAATATCACATGGTAAATATCCGCTTACAACCTCCTTTATTAGCCGCCAGCCGGATTCACCTGCTCATCCTTTTATTGCCTCCGGGTTGGCACAAATCATTCCACTTTGTATCGATCGCTGCTTTCTTGGCCACTGGCTTGATGCAGCACAACAAGGGCCGCGCTTTGGCTTGGATTGCAATTGCCTGTTTTTTATACTTGAAGGGCACGATATACAGGAGGGCAACCTGATGCGATTTCAACAAATCAAAGACTTGCTGCTCTATCTGGAGCAGGTGCATCACCAGCTTGGGCTCTGTTACGGGCGTCTCATGGCACAGGTGGATGGCGAGCGCAGCCGGCTGCTGCTGGCCTATCTGCAGCAGCGCGAGGAGGCGGCAAAGAGCCAGCTGGATGACTACCTGAGTGAACTTGGCGAAGGGGTGAAGGAGACCTGGCTGGAGCGAGGCTTCAGCGAGGATCTGCTGCCCGGGATCCGGCGCCTGAGCCTGCCCGCCACGGCCCAGACCCAGGACATAGTGCAGCTGGTGTGCCGTCAGGAGGAGAAGCTCATCGGCGAGCTCAGCCATCTGGCCAGGGAGTGTCCGACCGAGGAGACGGTACGGCTGCTCGGCGGCCTGGCCGAGCAGGAGCAGACCCGCCTGACCCGCTTGGTGCACGGCGCCCATCGGCTCGACGACTTATAGGAAATAGCCGGCCGGGCGACATGTCCCCGGGCGATAAGTAGGGTGAAAAATGGGCGCTGAAAACAGCAGAGACCCGGCAATGCCGGGCCTCTGCTGTTTGTTCACGACGGCATCATGCCGATTGGCGGGCGGCGGTGAGCTCGGCGGCGTGCAGGGCTGCGCCTATGATGCCGGCCTGATTAAGGTTGGCGGCCGCCACCAGCGGGGCCCGGGTCTCAATCTTGTCGATGAACTTGTCGAGCTTGGCGGCGCTGCCGCCGCCCAGGATGAAGAGGTCGGGGGAGAACAGAAACTCGAGGCGAGCCAGGTACTTGTTGAAGCGCTTGCCCCAGCGGCCCCAGGAGAGATCCTCGCGCTTGCGCACCGCATCCGAGCAGTAGTGCTCGGCCACCATCCCTTCCAGCATCAGATGACCCAGCTCGGTGTTGGGCAGCAGCTGACCGTTGACGAATATGGCGGTGCCGATGCCGGTGCCGACCGTGATGAGTATGATGACCCCCTTGCTGCGATCCTTGCCGGTCCCGAAGCGCATCTCGGCCAGGCCGGCCGCATCGGCGTCGTTCAGCACGTGGCAGGGTTGGCCGGTCACGTCGGCGAACAGGTGGGCGACGTCGGTTTCAATCCAGCTCTTGTCGATGTTGGCCGCACTCTTGGCGATGCCGTTGTGGATGGTGGCGGGAAAGCCGCAGCCCACCGGGCCCTTCCAGTCGAAGTGTTCCACCAGTGCCTTGAGGGTATGAGCCACGGCGGCCGGGGTGGCCGGCTGCGGCGTCACCAGTCGGTGACGTTCGCCAATCAGCTCGCCCGTTGCGGTGTCGACCAGGCATCCCTTGATCCCCGAGCCACCGATATCCACTCCCAACATCTGCATCAGCTTGTTCCTTTTATAGTGCCGACGATCGACCGTCGGCAGAGCATGAAAAAATGGCTTCGATCCGGCAAGGGGCAGATCGTCTATGCGTGATCCGGCAGACCTTTTTCGATGCAGCGGATCAGCAAGCGCGTCTTTTTGTTGTCATCCTGCTGGCGTTTGGCCAGGGTGGCCAGCGCCCATTCGATATGTTCGGCCACCATGGGCTCGGCTGCTGCCAGCGCCTGCTGCAGGGCCGTCATGACCTGCGGGCTGACCGGGCCGTTGCCAAGGGCCACCGCCAGGTTGCGGCGCCAGCGCTGATAGCCGATGCGGCGGATGGGGCTGCCTTCGGTGTGCTTGAGAAACTCGCTCTCGCTCCAGCCCCACAAGGTCAACAGCGGCGGGCGATGCAGATTGGGGCGCGGGCTGAAGTCGGGCTCCGGGCTGGCGTTGGCATAGCGGTTCCAGGGGCAGATGAGCTGGCAGTCGTCACAGCCATAGATGCGGTTGCCCATCAGCGGCCTGAACTCTTCGGGGATGGGCCCGTCGTTCTCGATGGTGAGATAGGAGATGCAGCGACGGCCGTCCACCACGTAGGGGGCGATGATGGCGCCGGTGGGGCAGATGTTGATGCAGGCCATGCACTTGCCGCACTGCTCTTTCTCCACCGGGGCATCCAGTGGCAGCGGCAGGCTGAGCAGCAGCTCCCCCAGAAAGAAGAAGGAGCCCGCCGACTCGTTGAGCAGCAGCGAGTGCTTGCCCACCCAGCCGAGGCCCGCCTTGGCTGCCAGCGGCCGCTCCAGAATGGGGGCCGAGTCGACGAAGGGGCGCCAGCCCAGCGCCTCGCAGCGCTGCTCGATGCGCTCTCCCAGCTGCTTGAGCCGGTTGCGCAGCAGCTTGTGGTAGTCGCGCCCGAGGGCGTAGCGGCTGATGTAGCCGAGGGTGGGATCGCGCAGGGTGGCGGCAAAGCCCGCCTCGAACGGCAGATAGTTCATCCGCACCGACAGCACCCGCAAGGTGCCCGGCAGCAGCTCGTGGGGGCGGGCCCGCATCATGCCGTGGCGCGCCATGTAATCCATGCTGCCGTGATGGCCCGCATCGAGCCAGGCCTGCAGCCTGGGCTCCTCGAGGGTGAGATCCGTGTCGGTGATACCGGCCTGGTCGAATCCTAGCTCGCTCGCCCAGAGCTTGATATCTTGGGCCAGTTGATGGAGTTCGGTGGTGGTCATGGGGCCGTCTGCCTGCCCGGGTGCTGACCGGGATGGAGGTGTACTGTCATGCTGTATCGCATCTCTGGGGTCTTGTTGCCAAGGTTGACCGACGGGCATGGCGGTTGCCGTCATACTGCATCATGTGCCCGGTGCCGGCTGGCCCGGATGAATGGATGAGAGTCAGGAGCCGTCATGGTACAGATCATCGGGGATGCTATCAGCGGGAAAGAGGTGCGCAGTTTACCACAATCACTGTGGCGGGCTGAACAGATCCGTGCCCTGGAGCGGGAGTGGGCCGAGCGCGAGGGGCTGGCACTCTACACCCTGATGGAGCGGGCCGGGGCGGCACTGCGCACTTACGCCACCCACCACTGGCCGCACAGCCGATGCTGGTGGATCTTCACCGGCCCTGGCAACAACGGTGGCGACGGCTATGTATTGGCCCGCCTTGCAAGGCAGTTGGGGCTGGAGCCTCAGGTGATCGCGCTGAGGGATCCCGCCGAGCTGACGGGAGACGCCAGGCGGGCCGCAGACGAGTGGCTGGCGACGGGGGGCGCAGTGGTGTCGGCCGAAGCGGGCGAGCTCGACCGGCTGCCGGCGCCGGACCTGGTGGTCGACGCACTGCTCGGCACCGGTGTCCATACCCGACTGTCACCGCTTATGACAAAGATCGTCGCAACAATCAATGGCTTGCAGGTGCCTGTGCTATCGGTGGATCTCCCCTCCGGCCTCAATGCCGACACCGGCTGCGCCATGGGGGCCGTGGTGTGCGCCAGCCGCACCCTCACCTTCATCGGCATCAAGCAGGGCATGCTCACCGCTGACGGAGTGGACTGCGTCGGTCACCTCGACTGTGACCCCCTCGGCGTCAGTGTCCCGCCCGGGTGGCAGTCGGCCGCCGAGCGCATCGATTATCCCTCCCTGCACACCCGGCTGGCGCCGCGCCAGCGCTCGTCCCACAAGGGCTCCCACGGCAAGGTGCTGCTGGTGGGGGGCAATGCGGGGATGCAGGGGGCCATCGTGCTGGCCGCTCGTGCCTGCCTGCGGGCTGGTGCCGGCCTGGTGCGGGTGTGCCAGCATCCTGACCATCTGCCCGCCAGCCTTTACCAGGCCGAATTGATGGGCAGTCAGGGCGGGGACGAGGAGCGCTGGGCCTCGGTGCGGGTGGTGGGACCTGGTCTGGGTCGGGATGAGTGGGGTCGGCGTCATTTTGAGTCATTTGTTAACGAGCAGGTGCCGCTGGTATTGGATGCCGATGGATTGAATTGGCTGGCGCAATGTCCCCGTCATCAGGATAATTGGGTGCTCACGCCCCATCCGGGCGAGGCAGCCCGCCTGCTGGGCTGCACCATTGCCGAGATTGCCGCGGATCGTTTTGCCGCGGTGCAGCGTCTGCAGCAGCGTTTCGGCGGTGTGGTGCTGCTCAAGGGGGCGGGGACGCTGATCCACGACGGCAAGGGGATGGCGCTCTGCGACGAGGGCAATCCCGGCATGGCCAGTGGCGGCATGGGCGACCTGTTATCTGGTATAATCGCCGCCCTTTTGGCCCAGGGCTGGTCTGCCGCCGAGGCAACCCGACTGGGCGCCGTGATCCACGGGGAAGCGGCCGATCTGGCCGCTGCAGACGGAGAGCGGGGCATGCTGGCATCGGACCTGCTGCCCTTTATCCGTCGACTGGTAAATCCCGACACCATAACAAGCTAAAGAAGAACATGGCAAAACAGTTGATGATGACACTGCCGGACGAGGCAGCAACGGTGGCACTGGGTGGCCGACTGGCCCACGCCTGCCAGCAGGCAACCACGGTGTTCTTGCACGGCTCTCTCGGGGCCGGCAAAACCACCCTGACCCGGGGCTGGGTACAGGGGTTGGGGCATGAGGGCAAGGTCAAGAGCCCGACCTATACCCTGGTCGAGCCCTATGAGCTGGCCGACTGGCAGCTCTACCACTTCGATCTCTATCGATTGGCCGACCCGGAGGAGCTGGAGTTCATGGGGATCCGTGACTACTTCGGCGCCAATACCCTCTGTCTGGTGGAGTGGCCGGAGAAGGGCGATGGCTGGCTGCCTGCCCCCGATCTCGACATTACCCTGAGTTATGCAAACGAGCAGCGTGAGGTCCTGATAGAGGCCCGCACCGCTATTGGCGAAGCCATTCTGGAACGGTTGTCATCTACGTGCGCTTGATCCTTGTTATTGCCCTCTCCCTGCTGGCCTTACCCTCCTGGGCGAATCAGCTCAAGAGCGTGCGGGTGTGGCCGTCGCCGGACAACACCCGGGTGGTGCTCGACATGAGCAGCGCCCCCAATTACAACTACTTCACCCTGACCGGCCCCGACCGGCTGGTGATCGACCTGAAAGGGGCGAGCAACGTCACCAATCTGGCCCGCATCGAGAACAAGAGCGAGCTGGTGCGCAAGATCCGCGAGAGCTCGCCGCTGGAGAAGGGCGGTCTGCGGCTGGTGCTGGATCTCAGCTCCACCATCAAGCCGGTGGTGTTCCCGCTGGCACCGGCGGGGCCCTACGGCCACCGTCTGGTGATCGACCTGCCGTACGAAGAGAAGGCCTCCGCCACGGTGCAAGCCACGCCGGTGGGTGGCAAGGGCAAGGGAGTGGTGATTGCCATTGACCCGGGCCACGGCGGCGAAGACCCGGGCTCCATCGGCCCGCGTCGCACCTACGAGAAGCGGGTGACCCTGGCGGTCTCCCAGAAGCTGGCCGCCCTCATCGACCGCGAGCCCGGCATGCGTGCCGTGCTGACCCGGCGCGGCGACTATTTCGTCGATCTAAACAAGCGCTCCGAGATTGCCCGCAAGGCCAAGGCCGACCTGCTGGTGTCGGTGCACGCCGACAGCTTCCACAACTCGACCCCGCGCGGTGCCTCCGTCTGGGTACTGTCGACCAACCGCGCCAACCGCGAGATGGGCAGCTGGCTGGAGAAACAGGAGAAGCAGGGCGAGCTGCTGGGGGGCGTCGGCAAGGTGTTGGCCGAATCGGACCCGAACCCCTATCTGGCGCAGACCTTCCTCGACCTCTCCATGGACAAGTCCCGTGCCGAGGGTTATGACGTCAGCCGCCAGATCCTGCGCTCGCTGGGCCGGGTTGCCAGGTTGCACAAGAAGGCACCGGAGCACGCCAGTCTGGCGGTGCTGAAGGCGCCGGATATCCCCTCCGTGCTGGTGGAGACGGGCTTTATCTCCAACCACGCCGAAGAGCAGCTGCTGGCCACCGCCAGCTATCAGGATCAGCTGGCCCGCGCCATCTTCGAAGGCATCCGCAACTACTACCGTGCCCATCCGACCAAGGGGGCCATGCTCACCGGCAAGGGGCAGGGCAGCAACAAGCAGGCGGCGGTCAGCCGACCCGCCCCCGCCAGCAAGCCGGTCGCCGTCAGCAAGCCGGCGGCGCAACCGGTGCAGCAGGTGGTGACCAACCGGATGCCGGCCACCGAGCCGAATCGTAGCAGTGATGGCGGGGCACCGGTCAGCAGCGTCGGCGGATCCTCGTCCGGCGCCGGGGTGATCAAGCCCTACGTGGTGGCGGCCAAAGAGCCCAGTGCCCCGGTCGCCAGCGTGCAGAGCAACGACAAGGCCAACATGCTCCGTCATGTGGTCACCCGCGGTCAAAGCCTCTCCCGGCTCGCCGAGAAATACGGGGTCAGCCAGGCGCGGTTGGTGGAGATCAACAAGCTCAAGTCGCGGGACATCCAGATAGGGCAGGTGCTCTATATTCCGCAAAAATAGCGCAGGATGAGCCGCAGGACCCGTCCCTGCCACTGACAGGGACGGGTCCGGTGAGCCGTCATCGAATCCCGCCGATTACCCGCGCCTTTAATCATCAGGAGTCAGTGATGTCGATCCGTATCTTGTCCCCTGTTCTGGCCAGCCAGACGAGCGTGGGCTGTGGTACGGCGGCGTGGCTCTCATCCGGGGCGATTGCCACAGCCACCCCGTTCAACCAGCAGGAGTAAGCGATGCCAATCCGTATATTGCCGCCGATTCTGGCCAACCAGATTGCTGCCGGTGAGGTGGTGGAGCGGCCCTCCTCCGTGGTCAAGGAGCTGGTGGAAAACAGCCTGGATGCGGGCGCCGACCGGGTCGAGATCGACATCGACAAGGGCGGTGCCAAGCTCATTCGCATTCGCGACAACGGCGGTGGTGTCGCCAAGGATGAGCTGGTGCTGGCACTGTCGCGCCACGCCACCTCCAAGGTGGCGACCCTCGACGATCTGGAAGGGATCAACAGCCTGGGCTTTCGCGGCGAGGCGCTCGCCTCCATCAGCTCGGTCTCCCGGCTCACCTTCACCTCCCGCACGGCGGAGCAGAGCGAGGCTTGGCAGGCGCAGGCCGAAGGACGCGAGATGAGCGTCACCGTCAAACCGGCGGCCCACCCGGTGGGCACCACGGTGGAGGTGGTGGATCTCTTCTTCAACACTCCGGCACGGCGCAAGTTCATGCGCAGCGAAAAGACCGAGTTCGCCCACATCGATGAGCTGGTACGCCGCATCGCGCTCTCCCGCTTCGACGTCACCCTGATCCTGCGTCACAACGGCAAGGTGGTGCGCCAGTACAAGGCCGCCAATACGGTGGCGGAGCAGGAGCGCCGGCTCGCCGCGGTGTGCGGCTCTCCCTTCATGCACCACGCGCTGGCGGTGGAGAGCGAGCACAGCGACGTGCGGCTGTGGGGCTGGCTGGCGACCCCGGAGGGCGCCAGGCCGCAGAACGATCTGCAATACACCTATGTCAATGGCCGCATGATGCGCGATAAGCTCATCAACCACGCCATCCGCCAGGCCTATGACGAGCTGCTGCCGGCCGACCGGTTCGCGGCCTACGTGCTCTACATCGAGCTGGATCCGCGCCAGGTGGATGTCAACGTCCATCCGGCCAAGCACGAGGTGCGCTTTCATCAGGCGCGCCTCATTCACGACTTCATCTTCCAGGCGCTGTTTACTGCCCTGCGCCAGCAAGGAGCAGCCAGCGACGAGCCCCTGGCCGAGACCCTGGTCGAGCTGCCGGTCAGTGCCCCCATCGAGTACCCGGGCCAGGCCCCCAGAGCCGAGTGGTATGGCGCCGAGCACAACTACCGGGCCCCGGCCCGGGAAGTGCGGGAAGGGAGTGGTGCAGGGAGAGCGGGCAACTACCAGCCGCCCGAGCCCCCCAGCCGGGAGGCGATGCGCGGCATGGGATCGCTGCTCACTACCCTGCCGGCAGTGCAGGCAGAGGCTGAAACCGCACCTGTTGCCGTTGCCGTGCTCGCCAAAGCGGGGACGTGGCGGGCATTGACCCTGGTGGAACAGGCCTATCTGTTGCTGGAGCGGGACAACCGGCTGGCTCTGCTGTCGCTGGTGCGGGCCGAGCGCTTGCTGCTGCGCCACTGGCTGCTGGAGACCTGGGGTCAGGGGCTGGCGGCTCAGCCACTGCTGTTACCGGTCTCCTTCAAGTTGCCGAAAAACCTGGTCGCGCTGGTCGAGCAGCAGGATCGTTTGCTCAAACGGATGGGGCTGGAGTTGAAAAGCGGCGGGCGCGACACCATGATCCTGACTCGGGTGCCGGCGTTGCTGCGCCAGACCGATCTGGTGCGCTTATTACCCGAATTGCTGCAACTGATCGAGAGCGGATCTGACAGTGATGCCGGCCAGCAGGCTGAAGTACTATGCCAATGGCTGGTGGAGCAGGGGATAAGTCGCGAAAAAGTATACGATTTTGCCACGGCCAACCGTCTGCTGACGGAACTTGTAGCCGATTTCAGTGACCAACTGGCAGACGTTCGCATGGTGCGCCCGCTGGCGCTGGCGAGCGTGCTGGCCGAGTTCGCCGATGGCCATTGAGGGGAATGCCCCTCTTGAACCCATAAACCAGTTTTTTTGCAGGTGCGCCGCACGGGCGGCAACCATGCAAGGGGAGTTTTTCACGTGGCTGACTTGCCGACTGCAATTTTTCTGATGGGGCCGACGGCCTCCGGCAAGACGGATCTCGCCATCGAACTGTGCCAGGCGCTGCCCTGCGACATCATCAGCGTAGATTCCGCGCTCATCTATCGCGGCATGGATATCGGCACCGCCAAGCCGACCGCCGATGAACTGGCACGAGCCCCGCACCGGCTGATCGATATCCTGGACCCCGCCGTGAGCTATTCGGCGGCCGATTTTTGCAAGGATGCGCTGCGGGAGATGAAAGAGATTGCCGAGCACGGCCGCATTCCGCTGCTGGTGGGCGGCACCATGCTCTATTTCAAGGCGCTGCTGGAGGGGCTTTCTCCGCTGCCTTCCGCCGACCCCGCCATTCGGGCCGGCATCGAGGAGGAGGCCGCTCGCCTTGGCTGGCAGGCTCTGCACGATGAACTGGTGCGCATCGACCCGGTGGCCGGTGCCCGCATCCATCCCAATGACCCGCAGCGGCTCAGCCGGGCGCTCGAGGTCTACCGCATCAGCGGCAAGACGCTCACCGAGCTGACTCAGGTGCAGGGGGAGGGGTTGCCCTATCGGGTGCTGCAGTTTGCCATCGCACCGAGCGATCGCGCCGTGCTGCACCAGCGCATCGAGCTGCGCTTTGACAAGATGCTGCAGGGAGGCTTTGAACAGGAAGTCAGGGCGCTCTATCAACGGGGCGATCTCACCCCGGATCTTCCCTCCATCCGCTGCGTGGGATACCGCCAAATGTGGGACTACCTGGCGGGGGAAGTGGAGTATGATGAGATGCGCTATCGCGGAATTGTTGCCACCCGCCAGTTGGCCAAGCGTCAAATGACCTGGTTGCGCGGTTGGTCTGATGTGACCTGGTTGGAATCTGGTGAGTCTGGCAATCTGGCAAGGGTCGTCGCCCGTGCCGGAGTGGCTTGACACTCCTGTATAATCAGGTTGTTATATTGATATCCGGTGTTTAAAAACAACAAACTATAAGGAAAAGAAGATGGCTAAGGGGCAATCTCTCCAAGACCCGTTTTTGAATGCGCTGCGCCGTGAGCGGATTCCTGTTTCTATCTATTTGGTGAACGGCATCAAACTGCAGGGTCAGATCGAATCGTTTGACCAGTTTGTCATTTTGCTGAAGAACACCGTGAGCCAGATGGTCTACAAGCACGCCATCTCTACCGTGGTGCCGGCCCGTGCCGTCAACCACCACCAGCATGCGCCGGGCGCGGCTGGCGAAGAGCAGGGTGAAGCCGAGGCGTGATATCCCGGGACGAGGCGACTCGTCAACCCAGATTCATCATGATTCCTGTCAAGGAGCAAGCGCTTGTTTGACCGTTATGAAGCCGGCGAACAGGCCGTTCTGGTACATGTCAACTTCAGTGATGAGGGTGAGCGGGAGGATCTGGAAGAGCTCAAGATGCTGGTGAGCTCGGCCGGGGTCAATGCGCTGGGGGTGATCACCACCAGCCGCAGTGCGCCCAGCGCCAAATTTTTTGTCGGCAGCGGCAAGGCTGAAGAGATAGCGTCCCAGGTCCAGATGCTGGATGCCGACGTCGTCATCTTCAACCATGCCCTGACCCCTGCCCAGGAGCGCAACCTGGAGCGTCTGTTCCAGTGCCGGGTAGTGGACAGGACCGGCCTGATCCTCGATATCTTTGCCCAGCGCGCCCGTACCCACGAAGGCAAGTTGCAGGTCGAACTGGCCCAGTTACGCCATCTTTCTACTCGCCTGGTGCGAGGCTGGACCCACCTTGAACGTCAGAAGGGCGGGATCGGCCTGCGCGGCCCGGGTGAAACTCAGCTGGAAACCGACCGTCGCCTGTTGCGTGAGCGTATCAAGGCGATTTTGCGTCGGCTCGACAAGGTGGCCAAGCAGCGGGAGCAGGGGCGTCGTGCCCGCAACCGCAACGAGGTACCGACCGTTTCTCTGGTGGGTTACACCAACGCCGGAAAGTCCACTTTGTTCAACCAACTTACAGCTGCCAGCGTGTATGCTGCCGACCAATTGTTCGCAACCCTGGATCCGACCCTGCGCAAATTGGTGATCCAGGATGTGGGTGATGTGATTCTGGCGGATACAGTTGGATTTATTCGACACTTGCCCCATGATCTGGTCGCGGCCTTCAAGGCGACGCTGCAGGAGACCCGCGAAGCGGACCTGCTGCTGCACGTGGTGGACTGTGCCGATGAGCAGATGCAGGAAAATATCGAGTCGGTGCAGCAGGTGCTGGCCGAGATCGAAGCCGATGACCGACCCCAGCTGATGATCTGCAACAAGATCGACAAGCTGGGTGAACATCCGGTCGGGCTTGAGCGTGACGAAGAGGGGCGCCCGGTGCGGGTCTGGCTGTCAGCCCAGACCGGGGAAGGGTGTGCAGACCTGTTTACGGCCCTGACTGAATTGCTGGCCGGATCCATGGTGCACCACACCCTGCAGTTGCCGCCTTCGGCCGCCAGATTGCGCAGTGCGCTCTATCGCCTCAAGGGCATCGAGCAGGAAGGTTTCAGCGAGGAGGGGGATTTTGTGTTGGAAGTCCGCCTGCAACTGGCTGACTGGAACCGCCTCATGAAACAAGAAGGTGAGAGTTTACAACGCTTTATCAGGCATTGATTCGTCGATGAGATGAATGTTTGCTGGCTTCATCAACGGTTGATGGCCCGATAGAGATGATATCCATCCGCATGTATTAATGGAGACGCTGATGGCTTGGAATGAGCCTGGTAACAACGGCAAAGACCGTGACCCCTGGGGGAACAACGGCAAGAATCAGGGACCCCCTGATTTGGACGAGATGCTGCGCAAGGTGAGCCGCCGTTTTGGTGGTCTGCTCGGTGGCGGCAAGTCTGGTGGTGGCGATGTAGGCAAGTTTGGCCTCTCCATCGCCCTGGTAGTGGCGGTAGTGGTGTGGGTCGTCAGCGGCTTCTATACCATTCGTGAAGCCGAGCGGGGCGTGGTGCTGCGCTTTGGCGAATACTCCCACAACGTGGATCCCGGCCTGCGCTGGAAGCCGACCTTCATCGACCGGGTGATCCCGGTGGACGTGGAATCGGTCCGCTCCCTGCCGGCTTCCGGCTTCATGCTGACCCAGGACGAGAACGTGGTGCGGGTCGAGATGGACGTGCAGTATCGCGTGGTCGACCCGGAGCAGTATCTGTTCAGCGTGACCAATGCCGATGAGAGTCTGAGCCAGGCCACCGACAGCGCCCTGCGTTACGTGGTGGGCCACACCCGGATGGACGACGTGCTGACCACCGGTCGTGAGAAGGTGCGCCAGGAGACCTGGCAGGTGATCGACAGCATCATCGAGCCGTATCACATGGGTCTGCAGATCGTCGACGTCAACTTCCTGCCGGCACGTCCGCCGGAAGAGGTGAAAGACGCCTTCGATGACGCCATCTCCGCCCAGGAAGATGAACAGCGCTTCATTCGTGAAGCCGAAGCCTATGCCCGTGAAGTGGAGCCGAAGGCCCGTGGCCAGGTCAAGCGTCTGGAGCAGGAGGCCGAAGCCTACAAGTCCCAGATCGTGCTGAAGGCCAAGGGTGAAGTCGCTCGCTTCAACGAGTTGCTGCCCCAGTATCAGGCTGCGCCCGAGCTGACCCGTGATCGTATCTACCTGGAGACCATGGAAGAGTTGTATCAGCAGGCCAACAAGGTGGTGGTCGACATGCCGGCTGGCAACAACAGCATGATCTATCTGCCGCTCGACAAGCTTTCCGGCAAGGCGACCGCAGTGCAACCGGCTCGTCCGGCAGGTGCGCCGGTGGTGGAACAGACCCCGCCGTCCAACGAAGGGGCCAACTCCACTCCGACTCCGCTGCGTAGCGGCGACCGTTTCAGCTCAGGGAGAAACTAATAGATGAAAAAGATAGCTATTGGTGTCATCGCTGTGGCCGCCATGGTCTGCTTCTCGTCGGTCTTCATCGTCGATGAAGGCCAGAAGGGCATCGTGGTGCAGTTCGGCAAGGTGAAGCGGGTCGACTCCGGTGAGCCGCGCCTGTATGAGCCGGGCCTGCACTTCAAAGTGCCGCTCATCGACCAGGTACGCAAGATGGATGCTCGCATCCAGACCCTGGAAGGCCAGGCGGATCGTTTCGTTACGTCCGAGAAGAAAGACCTCATCATCGACTCCTACGTGAAGTGGAAGATCGAGGACTTCTCCAAGTACTACCTGGCGACCGGTGGTGGCAACAAGATCCAGGCCGAAGACCTGCTCAAGCGCAAGATCAACAACGGTCTGCGTTCCGAGATCGGTAACCGCACCATCAAGGACATCGTCTCCGGTGAGCGCAGTACCGTGATGGAAGATGCCCTGATGAAGATGGCGCGCTCCTCCGAGCTCGGCATCAAGGTGGTGGATGTGCGCATCAAGCAGATCAACCTGCCGGTGGAAGTCTCCAGCTCCATCTATCAGCGGATGCGTGCCGAGCGGACTGCGGTAGCCCGTGAGCATCGCTCCCAGGGCCGCGAGCAGGCCGAGATCCTGCGCGCCGACATCGACCGCAAGGTGACCGTGATGATTGCCGACGCCGAGAGTAACGCCCGTCAGCTGCGTGGTGAAGGGGATGCCGAGGCCGCCAAGATCTATGCCGACAGCTACAAGAAAGACCCCGAGTTTTTCAGCTTCGTGCGCAGCATGGAGGCCTATCGCAAGAGCTTCGCCGGTGGCAATGACCTGATGGTCCTCAAGCCGGACAGCGAGTTCTTCCGCTACCTCAAGTCGCCGCACGGCAGCAAGCAGTAAGCGAGTTGCAATGATACCCAAGGGCCTGATAATTCAGGCCCTTTTGTTTGGCGGTCAGGGGTTTGCCGGTGCTCCGGCAGCTTGTGGACATAGTTGTTGAGAGGAGAGGTGATGCTGACATCCATCTTGATGGGGCTGGGCTTGCTGTTGCTGTTCGAGGGGCTGGGACCGCTGCTGATGCCGCGCGCCTGGCAACAGATGCTGCGGCTGCTGAGCGAGCAGCCCACCGAGCAGCTGCGCCGCATCGGCGGCTGTCTGGTGGTGGCCGGGACCGTGATTCTGTGGGCGCTGGCGCGTTAGAGAATGGCACTGAGTGAGCCAGACTGTGTTTGCCGGACAATAAAAAAGAGGCCAAAGGGCCTCTTTTTTATTTCCGGCTGAGCATCAGGCGCTGCGCTGCACCGCCATGTGGGCCAGTGTTGCCAATGCCTGTTTGTGCTGGGAGTCTGGCAGGATGGCGAGGGCCGCGATGGCCTTGTCGGCCTCTTCTCGGGCCCGCATGCGGGAGTATTCCAGCGCGCCGGTACGATCGAGGATGGCCAGGATTTGGTCGAGGTGCTCCATGCCGTTGCGGTGCTCGATGGCATCGCGCACCAGCTGGCGCTCTTCCGGGCTACCTACTTCCATGGCTCGCAGTAGCGGCAGGGTCGGCTTGCCTTCGGCCAGATCGTCGCCGACGTTCTTGCCCATCTCGTCGCTCTGGGAGCAGTAGTCCATCACATCGTCGATGATCTGGAAGGCGGTGCCCAGATACTTGCCGTAGTCGGTCATGGCCTGCTCGACGGGCTCGGGCTGATGGGTCAGTACGGCGGCGAGGCGGGTGGCCGCCTCGAACAGCTTGGCGGTCTTGCAGTAGATGACCGTCATGTAGCTCTCTTCGGTGGTATCCGGATCGTTGCAGTTCATCAGCTGCAACACTTCCCCTTCGGCGATGGTGTTGGTGGCATCGGAGAGGATCTCCATCACCCGCAGGTTGGAGAGCTCGCTCATCATCTGGAAGGAGCGGCTGTAGAGATAGTCACCGACCAGCACGCTGGCGGCATTGCCAAACAGGGCGTTGGCGGTTTCCCGGCCGCGGCGCAGGTCGGATTCGTCGACCACGTCGTCGTGCAGCAGGGTGGAGGTATGAATGAATTCGATGATGGCAGCCAGTTTCAGGTGATCTTCACCTTCGTATCCCAGTGCGCGGGCGGCCATGACGGTCAGCATGGGGCGCATCCGTTTTCCGCCTGCACTGACAATATAGAAACCCAGCTGGTTGATCAGGCTGACATCGGACTGGAGTCTCGCCAGGATCAGTTCATTGACCGCCGTCATGTCGGCGGCACAGAGCGCACGGATAGTCTGTTGGTCCATAAGTCTCGTAACGTGACGGCAGTGATGACTGCGATTTTAGCAATGGCGGGGATTCTACACGATTTCACAATGGGTTACAGTTAAGCGTTTGTTCACGGCGGCAGATATGCGCACAAAATAAACTTTTTGCTAAATTGGCCTTGCCTGAGCAAATCGATTTGCGTAGAATGCCGGCCCATTGTTATAGGTTTTTGCGCGTGTCTGGCCTTGAGCAAAAGACACGCCTTTACGGAGTTAATCAAATGTACGCGGTATTCCAAAGCGGCGGAAAACAACACCGTGTGGCCGAAGGTCAAATCGTTCGTCTGGAAAAGCTGAACGTTGAGACTGGCGCTACCATCGACTTCAACGAAGTGCTGATGGTTGCTGCAGGCGACACTTTTAAAGTAGGTGCTCCTTTCGTTGAAGGTGGCAAGGTTGTAGCTGAAGTTGTGGCTCACGGCCGTGGCGAGAAAGTGACTATCGTCAAGTTCCGTCGTCGTAAGCACCACCGTAAGCAAGCGGGCCACCGTCAGTGGTTCACTGAAGTCAAAATCACTGGCATCAGCGCTTAATTAGAGGAGTACGATAGATGGCACACAAAAAAGCTGGCGGTTCATCCCGCAACGGCCGCGATTCAGAAGCTAAACGCCTGGGCGTGAAGCGTTTCGGCGGCGAAACAGTTCTGGCTGGCAGCATCATCGTTCGTCAGCGTGGCACCAAGTTCCACGCCGGTACCAACGTTGGTCTGGGCAAGGATCACACCCTGTTCGCTACTGCGACTGGTAAAATCCTGTTCGAAGTTAAAGGTCCGCTGAACCGTAAGTACGTTAGCATCGTTGCTGAGTAATTACGGACCGCAAGGATCCGAAGCCCCGCCAACAGGCGGGGCTTTTGTTTTTCTGCAGCAGTTTACGAAAAAACGGCACGCAGCTGACCCTGGCTCTGAAAGGGCATGCTTGGCAAGATGCGTATCGCCCGCAGGGGTCTGTACCACTATAATTGCGTATCGGTTTTTCGAATTAAGGTGACGGTTACCTATGAAGTTTGTTGATGAAGTCCAGATTCGAGTCGATGCCGGTGACGGTGGTAACGGTTGTGTGAGCTTTCGTCGTGAGAAGTACATTCCGAACGGCGGCCCGGACGGCGGTGACGGCGGTGACGGTGGCGACGTGTATCTGGTTGCCGATGAAAACCTGAACACCCTGATCGACTACCGTTTCGAGCGTTTTCACGCCGCCGAACGTGGCGAGAATGGCCAGAGCGCCAACTGTACCGGCCGTCGTGGCAAGGACAGGATCCTGCGCGTACCGGTCGGCACCCGCGCCAGCGATGAAGACACCGGCGAATTGCTGGGTGACCTGACTCACCACGAGCAGAAGCTGCTGGTCGCCAAGGGCGGCTTCCACGGTCTTGGCAACACCCGTTTCAAGAGCTCCGTCAACCGGGCACCGCGCCAGAAGAGCAACGGTACCCCGGGTGAAGTGCGTACCCTGAAGCTGGAACTGTTGCTGCTGGCCGACGTCGGCATGCTGGGTCTGCCCAACGCCGGCAAGTCCACCTTTATCCGCGCCGTCTCCGCGGCCCGTCCGAAAGTGGCCGACTACCCCTTCACCACCCTGGTACCGAACCTGGGCGTGGTGCGTGGTGAGAACTCCCGCTCCTTCGTCATCGCCGACATTCCCGGTCTGATCGAAGGTGCTGCCGAAGGCGCTGGCCTCGGTATCCGCTTCCTCAAGCACCTCGAGCGCTGCCGCGTGCTGATCCATCTGGTGGACATCTGCCCGGTCGATGGTTCTGATCCGGCCGAGAATGCGGTGACCATAGTCCGGGAGCTGGAAAAATACAGCCCTGAGCTGGCGAGCAAGCCGCGCTGGCTGGTGTTCAACAAGATGGACCTGATCCTGGAAGAAGAGGCTCAGGAAGTGATGGATCGCGTCAAGACCGCCCTCAATCATGAAGGCCCTGTCTACGCCATCACCGCCATCAGCAAGGAAGGGACCAAGAAGGTCTGCTACGACATCCTGGATCTGCTGGATACCATGCCCCGTCAGCTGGCGGAAGATGCCAAAGACGCCATCGAGAAGGTGGAGTTCAAGTGGGACGACTACCACAAGAACCAGCTGGCCAAGGCTGAAGCCGATGCGCTGGCCGCCTCCAAGGCGTTTGATGAATCGCTGGACGACGACGAGTGGGACGACGAAGACGATGATGGCGTGGAAGTCATCTACGTGCGTGACTGACCCAGATCCCGTGCGCGGTCGTGATACCGCCACCCGGTGCTGAGAAACCGGAGCCTTCCCAGGCTCCGGTTTTTTTATGGGGATCGACCGGATCACCATATAGATATATTTCTTATGTCACTTATTGCCTGCCAACCGCAACTGATTATACTGCGCACCTGAATGTAACCTTGCTGAAACAATATGCTAACCAATTGCAATGAATTGATATGCGTATCTGCTTGCGTGCATTCTTATGGAAGGTTTGCCTGTATAAATATTTATGCTTGAAATGATCCATTAAAAGCTTGTTTGTGCATTTTATTGGGGTATTCTTGCGCCCGTTTTGCCGGGCGAGAGCATGGATATGCAGGTTTGCCTGGCTAAGGAAAAGTAACATTAAGGCTGTAGACCATGCTGGAAAAGACTCTGCAAGCACCTGCGCTCAATACCCGCCGCAACGTGCTGATGTTCCTGGTCCCGTCACTCATCGGGATCCTGCTGTTCATGACCCCCGTCATCTATGACGGAAACGTCACCATCCCCGTGGCCGTGCTGGCGAAGCTGGTACAGACGGTGTTTGCCGATTATCTGGTGGCCATGGTCAGCGCCATCATCACCACCACCATGCTGATGACGCTGGTAGCCTGGCTGTTCAAGCCGGCGATCCTGGTCAGACGCCCCTTCCTCAACAGCCTGTTCAACGTCTCTCCCTTCTGGGCCTGCGTACGGGTACTGGGCGGCATCTTCGTGCTGCTGACCTTCTTCGAGGCGGGCCCGGCGGCCCTGCGCTCCGATGCGACCGGCGGCCTGGTGCTGCATGATCTGCTGCCGGTGCTGTTCTCCGTCTTCATCTTCGCCGGCCTGCTGCTACCCTTGCTGCTCGATTTCGGTCTGCTGGAGTTTGTCGGCACCATGATGACCCGCATCATGCGCCCGGTGTTCCGTCTGCCCGGTCGCTCTGCGGTGGATTGTTTCGCCTCCTGGCTGGGGGATGGCAGTGTCGGCATCCTGCTGACCAGCAAACAGTACGAAGGCAAGTTCTACACCCAGCGGGAAGCGGCCGTCATCGGCACCACCTTCTCTGCCGTCTCCATTACCTTCTGCCTGGTGGTGATCTCCCAGGTTCGGTTGGAGCACATGTTCGTGCCCTTCTACCTGACCGTCTGTCTGGCCGGGGTGGTGGCCGCCATCGTGGTGCCGCGTTTGCCGCCGCTCTGCTGGAAGAAGGATGTCTACAGCGACGGTACTCCCCTGTGTCGCAAGCAGGAGTCGGTGCCGCACCAGCACAGCGTGCTGAGCTACGGCTATGAGCGGGCCCTGACCAAGGCCGAGGGCATGACCGACATGGGGGCAGTGGCACGGGAAGGGGTGAAGAATGCGCTGGACATGATCTTCGGCGTGCTGCCGGTGGTGATGGCCATCGGCACCTGCGCCCTGATGCTGGCCGAACACACCTCTATCTTCAACTGGCTGGGGGCCCCCTTCGTGCCCTTGCTGGAGCTGCTGCAACTGCCGGAGGCAGAAGCGGCCTCCAAGACCATCATGGTAGGCTTCGCCGACATGTTCATCCCCGCAGTGCTGGCTTCCACCATCGAGAGCGACATCACCCGCTTCGTGATCGCCGCCATGTCGGTCACCCAGCTTATCTACATGTCGGAAGTGGGCGCCCTGCTGCTGGGCAGCAAGATCCCGGTCAAGCTGTGGGAGCTGTTCGTGATCTTCCTGCTGCGTACCCTGATCACCCTGCCGGTCATCGCTGGGGTGGCGCACCTGCTGTTCTGATCCGGCTCGCACCTTGTCACACGGTCAACTTCGGTTGGCCGTTTTTTATGGCCGGCATTAGACCAAAGTGAGTCTTTTATAGGCCTTGTTTTTACATTAATGTAACAGGCTGCAAAAACACGCCAGCCGAGCAGTAGGCACGTCCAACCTATGTGGCCAGGAGTCACCCCATGACCTCACTGCTCAGCTATCGGGCCGGTCCCTGCGATCAGCCGCTGCTTCACCAGACCATAGGCGCCTACCTGCAACAGGTGGCGGAACGTTTCCCCGACCGGCCCGCAGTGGTGGTACGCCACCAGCAGATCCGCTGGAACTACCGTGAATACCTGACCCAGATAGACAGGTTGGCGCTGGGCCTGCTGGCGCTCGGGACCCGGCCGGGGGATCGGGTCGGCATCTGGTCGCCGAACAACATCGAGTGGTGCCTGGTGCAATTTGCCACGGCCCGCATCGGGGCCATCATGGTCTGCATCAACCCCGCCTACCGCAGTTACGAGCTGGCCTTTGCCATCAACAACGTGGGCTGTCGGGCCCTCATCTGTGCCAGTGCGTTCAAGGGCTGCGACTACCTCGCCATGCTGGGGGAGCTGGCCCCCGAGCTGGCGCACTGCTCACCCGGCCGTCTCGTATCATCCCGCCTGCCGAGCCTGGAGATGGTGATCCGGCTCGGGGAGGAGCAAAGCGCCGGCATGCTCAACTTCCCCGCGGTGCTGGCACTGGGCGACCGGCAGGACCCGGCCTGGCTGGCCCGGGTGGCGGCCACCCTCAAACCCGATGACGCCATCAACATCCAGTTCACCTCTGGCACTACTGGCAACCCCAAGGGGGCCACCCTCAGCCACAGCAACATCCTCAACAACGGCCGCCAGGTGGCGCAAGGCATGGCGTTCAGCGAGCAGGACCGGCTCTGCATCCCGGTGCCGCTCTACCACTGTTTCGGCATGGTGCTCGGCAACCTGGCCAGCATCAGCGTGGGGGCCTGCGCCCTGTTTCCGGCCGAAGCCTTCGATCCGGCGGCCACCCTGCGGATGGTGAACGAGGAGCGCTGCACCGCCCTGCACGGGGTGCCGACCATGTTCATCGCCGAGCTGGAGCTGGCGGAGTTTGACCAGTTTGATCTCTCCTCCCTGCGCACTGGCATTATGGCCGGCGCCATCTGCCCCGAGCCCTTGATGCGCAAGGTGCAGACCCTGATGCACATGACTGAGGTGACCATCGCCTACGGCCAGACCGAGTGCAGCCCCATCAATCACATGACCGCCATCGATGCGCCGCTGGACAAGCGGGTCACCACGGTCGGCCGCGCCATCGGCCACACCGAGATCAAGCTGGTCGACCCGAGCGGAGAGATAGTCGCCATCGGCGAGCGGGGCGAGATCTGCTGTCGCAGCAACGGGGTGATGCAGGGGTACTGGCAAGACTCGGTCAAGACGGCGGAGACCATCGACCAGGAGGGGTGGCTGCACTCGGGGGACATCGGCATCATGGATGAAGAGGGCTATGTGCGGATTGTCGGGCGCAGCAAGGAGCTGATCATCCGCGGTGGCGAGAACATCTATCCGCGCGAGATCGAAGAGCGTCTTTACGATCATCCGGCGGTGCAGGATGCAGCGGTGTTCGGGGTCGACAGCGAGCGCTATGGCGAAGAGGTGTGCGCCTGGGTCAAGCTCAGACCCCGCCAGGAGGCCAGCGAGGAGGAGCTGAAACAGTTCCTGGCGGCCCGTATCGCCTATTTCAAGGTGCCCAGATACATCCGGTTCGTGGAGGAGTACCCCATGACGGTGACCGGCAAGCTGCAAAAATTCAGGATGCGGGAGCTGATGAGTGACGAGCTGGCCCGCCAGCACGCCGAGGCGACGGGCTGAGTGGCGGTGACAATGGAAAAAGGGCCTGCGGGCCCTTTTTCGTCAGCGTCCAAGCGGGTGGGGCCGTGCCGGTGTGCGGGGGCACTGTACCAGCAGCATGTGGGTGGTGAAGGTGCTGGTCTGGGGGAAGCCTGGGCTAAATCCCGTTACCGGATCGGCGACCCCCATGCTCATCTGGTGAGTGGTGATGGTGCGCTTGCTTCGATCGACTTGCTGATAGCCGTGGGGGCAGCTCAAGAGTGCCTGTTGCTGGCACTCCTCTGGCGCGCCGCACTCGATCTGGAAGCGTTGTTGAGCAGGATTGACGGAGGGGAGTTCGCTGACGGTGGCGGGTGCTGGCAGCAGGGCGCAGCCGGACAGCAAGATGCTGCCCAGCAGCCATATTCTGGGTGACATAAGAGGCTCGTCCTTGGTGAGACAAGAGAAGGGCCGGCCAGGATTTGGGTTTCCCGTGCCGGCCGCGAGGCGCAGATCAGCGCGGGGTGATGCCCATGTCGACCGGACACTGGATGGTCAGGGAGTGGACCGTGTTGGCGACGCGATAGGGCTTGGCCGCCTTGTAGACCTTCTTGTCGTCGTCGTAGCTACCCCCCAGATACTGGGTGCTGTAGAGCGTCTGCTGGCGGCGATCGGTCTCCTTGTAGCCCTGCGGGCAGGTCTGGTTGGCCTGCTGGAAGCAGGCCGTCATGCTGCTGCACTCGATGTAGAAGCCGCGCTGGCTGGCATCGGCCAGGTGCACCGGGGTGACGGTGGGGGCGGGGGGAGACAGCAGGGAGCAGCCGGACAGCGTCAGCGCGCCCAGCACAATGAGATGTTTTGACATAGATAACCTGAACAGTGTGGTGTGACAAAGAGTGAGGGGGAGTCTATTGCTCCCCCTTCGCTATAGGGGCACCGTTATAACCAGCCGGGGGCGCTCAGGCCAGCCCGCAAATGTAAGAAAATATGACCCGCCCTAGGCCAGTGCGGCCAGCAGGGCGGTTTCATCCACCTGATCCAGCTGCTCGGGGGCGAGGAAGCGCTCGGCATAGTCGTGCCAGATGCCGCTGCTGACAAACAGGGCAAACAGGGCGGGATCGATGTGCTGCTCGCGCACCATGCTCTGCATGATGGCCAGCGACTGGGAGACCGTTTTGCCCGATTTGTAGGGGCGATCGCTGGCGGTCAGTGCCTCGAAGATGTCGGCGATGGCCATGATGCGGGCGGGGATGCTCATCTGGCTGCCCAGCAGCTGGCGCGGATAGCCCTTGCCGTCCATCCGCTCGTGGTGGCCGCCGGCAATCTCGGGCACGCTGCGCAGATGGCGGGGGAAGGGGAGGCGCTCGAGCATGCGGATGGTCTGGATGATGTGCTCGTTGATCTTGTAGCGCTCCTCTTCGGTGAGGGTGCCGCGGCCGATGGCGAGGTTGTAGCGCTCGCCGCGGTTGTAGAGGTGAGTGGGCACTCGCACCTTGAAGCCCCAGGGGTTGCGCTCGTCCAGCTGATCGTGAACGGGGCGGGGGATGAGGTGGGCGGCCTTGTCCGCCAGCAGGGGTTCGACGCAGGGCAGCGGCGCGGCCGGTTCGTTCTGGCGCAGCTTGAGCTCCTCCCGGCTGATGCCGAGCCGATCGTCCAGGGTACGCAGCCAGGTGCGGCTGGCGATGGCATCCAGCCTGGCCAGCTTCTCCGGCGCCATCCACTCACCACCCAGGTTGCACTCGGCGACGAAGGCGAACTCCTGATCCAGGGTGCTCCAGAGCGGAGCCACCTCGCTCCTGGCCGCTTCCCGCTCCGATGCCGGCAGGCGGGCCGCCAGCGCCTCGATGTAGCCGTCGCGCTTGAGCACCTCGAAGCGGGTGCGGATCTCGTGGATCCGGTCGTAGAGGGTCTCCAGCTTGGTGGCCTTGTCCACCACGAATTCGGGGGTGGTCACCTTGCCACAGTCGTGCAGCCAGCTGGCGATATGGATGGCCTCCCACTCCTCCTCGTTGAGTCGAAACTCGGCGAATGGCCCCTGCTGCTGGGCGCAGGCAGCTTCGGTCAGCATCCGGGTCAGCTCCGGCACCCGCTGGCAGTGGCCGCCGGTGTAGGGGCTCTTGGCGTCGATGGCGCCGGCCATCAGCTCGATGAAGGATTCCAGCAGCTGTTTCTGCTCCTCCAGCAGGCGCTGGTTCTCGATGGCGGAGGCCGAGGTGCCCGCCAGCGCCTCGATCAGGCTGATGCGCGAGGCCAGCTCGCGGGCCGGGCAGTCAGGCAGGATCAGCAGCAGGCAGCCGCTCAGCTCCTGGCGATGGTTGCGCAGCGGCTCGGCCACCAGCTGGCAGGGGCCGGGGAAGGGGCCCCAGTCAGCCAGATACTGCTGCCAGCCGCTCTGGTCGATGGCGAGGCTGAGCCGCTTGCCCCGGGCCAGCTCGCCAAACAGGGCCTGCTGCCAGCGGATCTGCTCGGCCGGCAGCGGCGCTTTGCGCCACAGTGCCTGTACCGCCACCATGCCCTGCTCCTGGGCCAGGTAGAGGCAGCCCCCTTCGGCCTGCACCGCGGCGATGGTCTCGTGCAGGATACGGCTGAGCAGGGAGTCGAAGCGGTGTTCGGCCGCCAGCGCCCGCCCCATGTTCATGAAGTTGCCGAGGGTCAGCCGCATGCCAGACATGGTGCGGGCCAGATCGTCGATCTCGCGGATGGCCGACTCGGGGACCCGGCTCTCGCCAAAATCGAAGTGCTGGATTCGCTCCGCCTCCTGGGTGAGCGCCAGCAGCGGGGTGGCGGTGCGCCGTGAGACCAGCCAGATCACCGGCAGCAGCAGCAGCAGGCCCGCCAGTGCCCAGCCCAGGTTGACCAGGGCTTCGTCCCGGGCCTGCTGATAGAGCAGGTCGGCCGAGACCAGCAGGGCGATGTGGAAAGGGGAGTCGGTCCCGAGGGGGGCGAGGTTGACCAGCCAGTCGCTGCCATCGGCGGCGGTCAGGTTGAGCTCGGCCGGCTCGCTCAGCAGGGTGGGCTGGCTGATGATCCGCCGCTGCAGATCCGGCAGGGCCGGGTGGGGCAGAGTCGCCAGCATGGGCAGCTGGCTCAGCTGCTCGAAGCTGGGCAGGTGTCTGGGGTCGGCGGCCAGCAGGGTAGCGTACTCGTCGAACAGGATCACCTGGCTCTGGGCGGGCAGCTGCAGCTTGCCGATCAGGGCCGACAGCCCCTCGACGCTGGTGTCGAGCCCGATCACGGCGCGCCGGTCGTCGCTCTCCACCGCCAGCGTCATGCCCGGCTCCTTGGTGGTGAAGAAGAGATAGGGACTGGTGGTGGCGATCCCCGCGCGCCAGCGGGCCTGCTTGTACCAGTCGCGGCTGCGGGGATCGTAGCGGTAGTTCGGCATGGCACGGCGCTCGAGCAGGGTCAGCCGTTGATCGAAATAGAGAAATTCCCCCTTGCCCTGGCTGAGGCTCTGCACCAGCAGGGTACTAGCGGTCGGTACGCCGCCAAGCTGGGCTCTGGCCCGCTCGGTCAGCTTGCGCACCAGAAAGAAGTCGCCATCCTCGTAGCCGGCGTAGACGGCCCCATAGCTGGGGCTGTTGGCCAGCACCTCCGCCAGTTGTGGCAGGTAGGCCAGGCGTTCGGTCAAGGTGGTCATGGCGGCCAGCTGGCCGCTGCGCAACAGGCTGAGGGACATGCGGGCCGGTCGCTCGTTCAGTTGCAGGGCGAGGGCCAGCTGCTGGCGATACTGCAGGAAGTTCTGTCGCTCGTGCTCCAGTCCCTGGCGCGCCCCTTGCTGGAACTGCAAGGCGATGAGGGCGCTGCCGAGCAGGGTGAACAGCAGGATGAAGAGGGTGGCGATATGCACGTAGAAGGGTTTACGACCTGGCCTGGCAGTTGTCATGGACACATCCTTGTCACACGGGCGATTGCAGAGACGATCAGCTTGCAGTGTGCCAACAGGATGACAGAAAACACAATAACCCATTCATGGATATCGGGATGTGGCTGACGGAAACGGCGCCTGCCGGAGCTCTCGGTGCTCGCTCTGGCCAATTTTGCCGGCTGATCACGTGATTCATTCAGGTATCCCGTGCTACATTGCCCCACTTGTTACTGGTCTGTGAATCAATGGAGTGACCCATGTCTGCCATCCCCTATTCCGTACTCGATCTGGTGCCCGTGGCCGAAGGCTCCCAGCCGGCCGAGTCGTTTCGCCGCTCGCTGGACCTGGCCCGTCATGCCGAACGCCTGGGCTATTGCCGCTACTGGCTGGCCGAGCACCACAACATGCCGGGCATCGCCAGCGCCGCCACCTCGGTACTGATCGGTCATCTGGCCGGCGGTACCAATACGCTGCGGATCGGGGCCGGCGGCATCATGCTGCCGAACCACTCGCCGCTGGTCATCGCCGAGCAGTTCGGCACCCTGGCGTCGCTCTATCCGGATCGCATCGATCTCGGGCTTGGCCGTGCGCCGGGCACCGATCAGCGCACCATGCGGGCGCTCAGACGCCAGCGCAGCGGTGAGGTGGATGACTTCCCGGCCGATGTGCGCGAGTTGATGGATTACTTTGGCGACGAGGTGGGGGCGGTGCAGGCGGTACCGGGGCAGGGGCTGCATCTGCCCATCTGGCTGCTGGGCTCCAGCCTCTACAGCGCCCAGCTGGCGGCGGCCATGGGGCTGCCGTTCGGCTTTGCCTCCCACTTCGCCCCCGCCATGCTGCTGCAGGCGCTGGAGATCTACCGCGCCCAGTATCGTCCCTCCGCCCGCTGGCCCAAGCCCCATGCGGTGGTCTGCATCAACATGATCGCCGCCGACAGCGAGCGGGAGGCGCGCTTCCAGTTCACCACCCTGCAGCAGCAGTTCCTGCGCCTGCATCGCGGCAACGCAGGCAAGTTGCCGGCCCCCGTCATCGAGCTGGGGGAGGAGTGGTCGGAGCGCGAGCTGCTGGCCATGGAGCAGACCTTGGCCCGTTCGCTGGTGGGCAACCCGGACCAGATACGGCACGGCCTCAAGGCGCTGCTGGCGGAAACCCGGGCCGACGAGCTGATGTTCAACGGTCCTATCGTCGATCATCAGGCTCGTCTGCGCTCTTTCGAGATTGCCGCCGAGTTGATGCAGGCGCTATAAGCTCGCCCGCCCGATACCAAGGCGCTATCTTGCACAAAGCGCCACCTCTGTCGCCCTGCTGTCAGGTGATCGAAAGGGGGGGGCGTGGGGAGGAATAGCTGAGTTTTTGAGCACGCTCTTTTATCTAATGTACTGAATCCAAAGGAAAGTCAGGTTGGTGTCAGGGCGCTGTCGTGGCCCATGGCACCCGCCGGCCCCTATGCTGGCCCCGTCAATCAACCACAAGGAGTTCGAGATGATCGTCAGGAAGTTGAGATTGCAGCGGGGCTGGTCACAGGAGCAGTTGGCCGCCTTTACCGGCCTGAGCGTTCGCACCATTCAGCGGATAGAGCAGGGCCAGCAGCCCGGACTGGAATCCCTCAAGGCCCTGGCCGCCGTCTTTGAGCTCGAGGTGGCGCAACTTGACGGTACAAGCCAACAGGAGCACGAGATGAGAGGGAGTGACACGATGGAACGGGATGAGATACGGGTATCGGTAGAGGAGCGGGCCGCCATGCGTTATGTGGAGGGGCTCAAGGGCTTCTATTACCACATCGCCAGCTACCTGCTGGTGATTTGCGGGCTGTTTGTCATCAACTACCTGAGCAACCCGGGCTATATCTGGGCCTGGTGGCCGGCGCTGGGCTGGGGGCTGGGATTGATCTCCCATGCCATCAACCTGTTCCAGCCGTTCAAGCTGTTCGGGCCCGAGTGGGAGCGGCAGCAGATCGAGAAGCGGTTGGGGCGCAAGCTCTAGGGTGAGCGATGCACCATAAAAAACGGGCCCGGCAATGCCGGGCCCGTGCTGTTTTATTGCCTGCCACCTGCTTGGTGTTGTGGGAGAGGGGAGTGATCAGGGCGCCATCTTTATAGTGAGGCACTGATTGCTCAGACGCAGTCCCCTTATCATCACTTGGCGTAAGTGGGACAGGGGGTGGCGATCAGGGCGTCATCTTCATAGCGCCACAGGGTGAGGCTGTTGCCCCAGACACAGCCGGTGTCCAGCGCCTTGATGTCCTGCTTGCCGGTGTTGCCCATCAGGGCCGCCCAGTGGCCGAACACCAGGATGGGGTCATCCACATGGTGCTCGCGCTGCTCGAACCAGGGGCGCAGGCCCGGGGTCGACTCGGTGGGGCCCTTCTTGCATTTGAAGTCGAGCCGGCCGTCGAAATAGCAGAAGCGCATCCGGGTGAAGGTGTTGATGATGTAGCGGTAGCGCTCGATCCCGACCAGATCGTCCTGCCAGCCATCCGGCTGATCGCCATACATGTTGTGCAGCAGCCACTGGTACTGATCGCCACGCAGCAGGCTCTCCACCTCGCGGGCGCAGTTGCGGGCGGTGCGGGCGTCCCATGCCGGGGAGATGCCGGCATGCACCATCATGATGGGCAGGTCGGGGTGCTCCGCCAGCAGCGGACGGTGGCGCAGCCACTCCAGCAGCTCGTCCCGGTCCGGTGCCTCCATCAGCTCCTGCAGCTTGTCTTTCTTCTTGAGCGGGGCGACGCCATCGGCGACCGCCAGCAGGTGCAGGTCGTGGTTGCCGAGCACGGTGACGGCCCGGTTGCCCAGCCCCTTGACGAAGCGCAGGGTATTGAGAGAGTCCGGGCCGCGGGCGACCAGATCGCCACACAGCCAGAGCACGTCGTTAGCGGGATCGAACTCGGCCAGATCCAGCAGACGGCGCAAGTCGTCGTAACAGCCCTGGATATCGCCAACAAAACAGTTCGCCATGAAACCTCAGTTGATAATGTGGGGGACGGCCAGCGTAAAGGGCGCGATGGGCGCCTCGAATTGCTGCCCCGACTCGTCTTGCAGGGTATAACTCCCTTCCATCACCCCAAGCGGGGTGGCCAGCGGCACGCCGCTCTGATAGCGGAAGGTTTCCCCCTCTGCGATCACCGGCTGCTCGCCGACCACGCCGGGGCCTTCGACTTCCAGCATCTTGCCATTGGCATCGGTGATGAGCCAGCGCCGGTGCAGCAGCTGCACCGGGCCCGGCCCCAGGTTCTCGATCTCGATGAGATAGTGGAACTGGTAAGGGTCTTTGGAATCCGCCACATAACGGGGGTATGGGCGGATGACTATGTGCGGAGTGGCCACGGGATCAGGCCTGTTGCTGATCCGCCAGCCAGTTGGCGATCATGACGAACTGCTCGAGGGAGAGATTCTCCGGGCGCAGGTTGCCATCGATACCAAGCTCGGTCAGCTGGGCGTCCGTGATGAAGTTGGAGAAGCTGTTGCGAATGGTCTTGCGACGCTGGCCGAAGCCCTCGGTGCAGACCCGGTTCAGGCAACGAATGTCTTTCGCGACGATAGTCGGGTTCTTGTGCGGGATCAGACGCACCACGGCGGAGTCCACCTTCGGCGCCGGCTTGAAGGCGCCAGGGCCCACTTCCAGCACAGGCACCACCTGACAGTAGTACTGGGTCATCACGCTCAGTCGGCCATAAGCCTTGCTGCCGGGGCCGGCAGCCAGACGCAGGACCACTTCCTTTTGCAGCATGAAGTGCATGTCCTCTACCCGGTCGGCGAACTCGCACAGGTGGAAGATGAGCGGAGTGGAGATGTTGTAGGGCAGGTTGCCGAAGATGCGCAGCGGCCCCTTGCCTTCCCCCATCAGGGTGCCGAAGTCGAAGCGCATGGCATCGGCTTCGATGACGGTCAGCTTCTCCTTGAGCGTCGGGTGCTCGCGCAGGCGCGCCGCCAAGTCGCGGTCCAGCTCGACCACGGTCATCTTGTCCATCTGGGAGGCGACCGGCTCGGTCAGCGCGGCCAGACCCGGGCCGATCTCCACCAGATTCTGACCCGGCTGCGGATTGATGGCGGCCACGATCTGATCGATCACGTAGCGATCGTGCAAGAAGTTCTGACCGAAACGCTTACGGGCGGTGTGGCCCATGTGCACCTTGTTGCTCTGCACCTTACTGCTCATATCTTTTTTTCTCTACCATCTTGATGGCGTGGTTGATCGCGGTGATCAGGCTGCCCGAGTCGGCGAGGCCCTTGCCTGCCAGATCCAGTGCGGTGCCGTGATCCACCGAAGTGCGGATGAAAGGAAGTCCAAGGGTGATATTGACCGAACTGCCGAAGCCCTTGTATTTGAGCACGGGCAGCCCCTGGTCGTGGTACATGGCGAGTACCGCATCCGCATCCTTGAGGTATTTGTCCTGGAACAGGGTATCGGCCGGCAACGGGCCGACCAGATCGATCCCCTCCTGGCGAAGGACTGCCAGGGCGGGTTCGATCACGTCAATCTCTTCACGGCCGAGATGGCCGCCTTCCCCGGCGTGGGGATTGAGGCCGCAGACGTAAATGCGGGGAGTGGCGATGCCGAATTTGCTCTTGAGATCCGCATCCAGGATGCGGATCACCTTGCCGAGCCGATCCTCGGTGATGGCCATCGCCACATAGGCCAGCGGAATGTGGGTGGTCGCCAGCGCGACCCGCAGTCCCTCGGTCGCCAGCAGCATCACCACGTCGGCGGTGCCGGACTGCTGGGCGAAGAACTCGGTGTGACCGCTGAACGAGACGCCGGCCTGGTTGATGATCCCCTTGTGCACCGGCCCGGTCACCACGGCGGCAAATTCGCCGCTCATGTTGCCATCGCAGGCGCGCTGCAGGGTGGCCAGCACGTAGGCACCGTTACCCTCGTCGAGCATGCCCGGCACCACGGCGGCGCCGAGGGGAACCGGACAGACGGTGAGGGTGCCGGCCCGCTGCGGGTGGGCAGGCTGGTCGGCATCATAAGGCTGCAACTCGACGGGCAGCCCCAGCAGGGCAGCCCGCTCGTGCAGCAGCGCCGGATCGGCGATCACCACCAGCTGGTGCGGCCAATCCTGCTGGGCAATCTGCAGCACCAGATCCGGACCGATCCCGGCCGGTTCACCCGGGGTGATGGCGAGACGACGACAACTCATCAGCTGCCGGCGCCTTCGATCTGGATGTAGGCCTCGTCACGCAGCTCGTCCAGCCAGGCCTGGGACTCTTCGGTGAAGCGACGGTTGTAGATCAGCTGATAGGCGCGCTGCTCCTGGGCCTTGTTGGTGGCATCCTGGCTGCGGCGCTCTTCCAGCTGGACGATGTGCCAGCCGTGGGTGGTGCGGAAGGGTTCGCTGATCTGGCCCGGTTGCAGGCGGTTGACCATGTCGCGGAACTCCGGCACATAGACGTTGGGATCGGACCAGCCCAGTTCGCCACCCTGCACCGCAGAACCCGGGTCTTCGGAGTATTTCTCCGCCAGGCTGGCGAAGCTGGCCTTGCCGCTCTTAATGTCGTGCAGGATGCCGTCCAGCATGCCCTTGGCTTTTTCTTCGCTCAGGATGATGGAGGGCTTGATCAGGATGTGACGGGCGCGCACTTCGGTCTGCACGACCTGCTGCTGGCCCTTGGTGTCGAACACCTTGATGATGTGCAGGCCGGCACCAGAACGCAGCGGGCCGACGATGTCGCCCTTCTTGGTGCCTTGCACCGCCTCGGCCATCAGGGTCGGCATCTCCTGCGGGCTCATCCAGCCCCAGTCACCCCCTTCCAGCGCCTTGGGTCCGCTACTCTCGGCAATGGCCATCTTGCGGAAGTCGGCGCCTTGCTTGAGGGCGGCCAGGATGCGTTCAATCTTGCTCTTGGCGGCGTTGAGCTGCTCGGCGCTCGGGTTGTCCGGCAGGGCAACCTGGATGTGGCCGACATGGTATTGCTGCTGTTGCTGACCCTGCTTGGCGAGGATGTCGACCACCTGCTTCACCTCCTGCTCGGAGATGTTGATGCGGCGGCGCACCTGATTGCGGCGCACCTCGTTCATCAGGATCTCGCGGCGCACCTCTTCCCGATACTGGGCATAGGTCAGCCCTTCACGGGCCAGCTGAGCTCGCAGCTGATCCAGGGTCATCTTGTTGTCGGCGGCGATGCTCTGGATAGCCTGCTCCAGCTGGGTATCGCTGATCTTGAGGCCCTGACGATCCGCCAGTTGCAGCTGCAGGCTCTCCTGGATCAGCCGATCCAGCGCCTGTTTGCGCAGGGTGGCGTCATCGGGCAGGGACTGGCCGCTCTCCTGGGCAGAGGCTTTCACCTTCTGCACCAGGGCTTCCTGCTGGCTGGCCAGCACCACGTCCTTGTTGACCACGGCAAGCACCTTGTCCATCAGTTCGGGGGCGGCGAAGGCACCCTGGCTCATGGCTCCGAACAGGCCTGCAGTCAGCAGGGAAATCAACGTCTTCTTCATATCCATCTCTCAAGGCGTTTGCCAGACCGCTTATTGGTCTCGCAGGTTAAACGGACGAATGTAAGGCAGTGCTTCGGTGTCCAGGGAGGTGCCCTTGGAGCCGGTACCCACGCTACCCAATCCTTTCATTTCAAACTGAATGCCCAGACTGCGCTCCGAGGTCGGACGCATGGTCACGTTGTCCGGAGTGTTGACCCACTCCAGGTTGAAGTTGATGCTCCAGCAGCAGGAGTCGTACTTCAGGCCTACCTTGCGATCAGACTTCACGCTCTGATTCAGCTCCTGATAGTAACCCCCGTACAGGTGCCACTGGTCGTTGAGCGGGGTAGTCAGCAGCAGGCCGATCTGGTTGAGATCGGTTACCTGCCCCTTGTTTTCAAGATCGTAGTTGGCATCGCGTACGAAACGATGGTTCAGCTGGCTGATCAGCTTCTCGCGGCGATACTCGATGGCGCTGTTGGCTGAGCTGAGCTGGCTCTGGTCCACATCATATTGCGCGCCGGCATGGGCAAACCACTGCTCGTTGATCTTGGCATCCCCCTCGAAGGAGAGCGGGGAGCGGGTGTTGGTGGTCAGGGTCTCGCTGGGATAGAGCTTGACCCTGGGCGCAACAAAATCGAAAGCTTGGGCAACGGCCAGCCGAATTCGTTCATCACCGGCCTCATCATATACCCGGCTGGTGAGGCCGATGGAAACTCTGTTGGAGTCGCTGATGCGATCCAGACCGGCGTAGCGGCGGTCGCTGAACAGGCTGTAGTAGTCCTGACGCATGCTGGTGGAGTCATAGACGCCTATGTTGTCCTGGTTCTTGTAGGGCACATAGAGGTACTGGAACTCCGGCTCCAGGGTCTGGTTGGCATCGCCACCGAACCAGTTCTGGTTGCGCTCGAAGGTCATGCCGCCCTTGAGACGGAAGGAGGGCAGGGTGCGGGTGATGATCCCTTCGTCCAGGGTGACCCCGTTGCCGTTTTCAGGAGTAAAGCGGCTGACAAAGGTCTGGCTCATATTGTCCGGCACTTCCTGATCGTAACGGGTGTACATCAGCTTGTACTGGCTGTCGAGGTAGTAGCCTGCCTCGTTGATGAGCGGCATGGTCAGGGTCGGGGCCGTGTAGACCCGGGTGCCGGTGTAGGCGCCGCCCTGGTTCTGGGCGATGGCCTGGGCGTTGTTGTAGCCGAACTTGGTGATCTCGGTGTTCCAGGCCAGATCGTACCAGCTGCCCTGCTGGTAATAGTTGTGGTCGATGCGCGGCATCAGCTCGTGCGGCTGCTGGGCGCTGGCCAGCAGGATCTGGTAGGTGCGCACCTCGGTGTTGATGTTCCAGTTGGGCTGGAAGTAACCGGCCATCAGGGACTGCTGCAACTGGTTCTCGACCTGGGTGCCTACCTTGGGGGAGAAGTCGTTGAAGTAGTTGTAATCCCGGTCCCGCACCTTGGTGTAGTCGAGCGACACCCGCATGGCGTTGTCGGCAAACAGCGAGGTGTGATTGGCGTTGAGCAGGTAACGGTGACCGTCGGACATGGCCTGGTTGAGGCTCGGGGTCTCGTCGTACTGCTTGTCGTTGGCCAGGTTCTCGAAATAGAGGCTGCCGACATGGGCCGGATCCGGCATGTAGCGGAACTGCACCTGCTCCATCAGGCCACGTCTGTCCATGAAGCGGGAGGTGATGGTGGCATCGTAGTTGGGGGCAATGTTCCAGTAGAACGGCTGGGTGATGTCCATGCCGTTCTTGGAGCTTTGGGTATAACCCGGGTAGAGCAAGCCCGTCTTGCGTTCATCCTTGATGGGAAAGTTGATGTACGGGAAGTAGAACACCGGGTAGTCGTAGAGCCAGAGACTGGCGTTCCAGGCTTCCCCGAACACCTCGGTCTGATCGATGTCGATGCTGCCCGCCTTCAGGGTCCACACTTCCTGACCCGGCGGGCAGGTGGTGTACTGGGCCCCTTCCAGGGTGATGTTCTGGTTGTTGTTGGTCATGGTGACCCGGTCGGCTGAGCCGCGCACCGGCGAGCCATGCACCTGATATTTGCCCTCTTCCAGCTCGGAGTTCTTGGTATCCAGGTTAGATTTCAGGGTCTTGTCGCTGGTGACCGTGATCTGGCCATCGTTGTAGTAGATGTTGCCGATGGCGATGACGTCCCGGCTCTTCTGATCGAGCTCGGCGTAGTCGGAATCGAACTTGCGCACGCCCTGGCGCACCTTGACGTCGCCCTGGTAGACGGCGGTGCCGCCCTGCTTGGCTTCGAGCCGATCGGCATCCACTTCCACGGGTTGGGCGTTGGCGTCCTTGCCGGGCGCCAGCTTCTCAATCTTGGGGACATAGTCATAGCAGAGCCCGTCCAGGATCCCGGTGGCGGGCGGCGGCGTCAGCGGCGCCGCCTGCACGATGGCCGGGGTCAGGGCTGGAACAAGGCTGATGGTCAGGGCGATGGGATAGGAGTATCCCAGTGTCCGTTTTGTCATGTGAAAGACTCGCGCAATCCGTGGTAGCTACGGCTGATTCAAGACATGCATTTTACGACAGGATTCATCGAGTTGACATTGCATGTCATTGCTTTATGTTAGCCGGCAATGATAAAGCATTATTGCGGCCAGGGCTAACAGCCAAGTGCTGCTTTCCAATTTGGTCCCCGACTTATGCACGATCGCGATTCCCTCTTGTTGCACTGGGCGCGCCGGATTTCCGGTGATGCCAGCCTGCAGTTGACCCTCATTTCCGGTGACGCCAGTTTTCGCCGCTACCACCGTGGCGGTGGCCTGATCTGGGTGGATGCCAATCCTAAAACCGAAAAAAATCATGAGTTTGTCCGCAATGCCTCGGCCCTGCATGCCGGTGGTCTGCTGGCCCCCGAGGTGCGGGCGGTGGACTACGATCAGGGGCTGCTGGCGGTGACCGATCTGGGGGACACCCAGCTTATCGGCTGCCTGAACGCAGACAACGTGCTGGCCTGGTACGGCAAGGCCATCGCGCTGCTGCCCCGTCTCGGCGCAGTTGAACTGGACCTTGAGCCTTTTGATTCCGCCTTTATGGCACGGGAGAACAGCATTTTCCCCGAGTGGCTGCTGGGTCACCATCTGCAACTGGCCCTGAGCGATGAAGAGCAGCAGTTGCTGGCCGAGACCTTCGCCTGCCTCACCGAGAACAACCTGGCCCAGCCGCAGGGGGTGATGCACCGGGATTTTCACAGCCGCAACCTGATGGTGTGCGGTGGCGAGACCCCGGCCGACAGCCAGCTGGCGGTCATCGACTTCCAGGACATGGTCACAGGCCCGCTCAGCTATGACCTGGTCTCGCTGCTGAAAGACTGCTACGTGCGCTGGCCGGACACGGTGATCGAGCAGGGCATGCGGCTCGGGTTTGACACCCTGCAGCAGGCCAAGCTGCTGGGCGAGCTCGATTACGCCGCGTTTCGTCGCGCCGCTGATCTCACCGGCATGCAGCGCCACCTCAAGGCGGCGGGCATCTTCACCCGTCTCTACCATCGCGACGGCAAGTCCGGTTACCTCAAGGACATTCCCCGCACCCTCGGCTATGTGGTGGATGTCTGCCGCAGCCATGGTGCGGCCTACCCGGTGCTGGCTCGCTTCGGCCAGTGGCTGGCGCAGGTGGTGCTGCCCGGGCTGGCCCGCACCGGAGTAACGTCATGAAGGCGATGATCCTGGCCGCCGGTCGCGGCGAGCGGATGCGCCCGCTCACCGACAGCCTGCCCAAGCCGCTGCTGGCGGTGGGGGGCAAGCCGCTCATTGTGCACCATATCGACAAACTTAAGGCTGCCGGCGTGACCACGCTTGTCATCAACCATGCCTGGCTCGGCCACAAGCTGGTAGAGGCCCTCGGCGATGGCCGTCAGTTCGGAGTCGACATTCAATGGTCGGCGGAGGAGAGCGCGCTGGAGACCGCCGGCGGCATCGTGCAGGCGCTGCCGCTGCTGGGAGACGAGCCGTTTCTGGTGATCAACGGCGATACCTGGCTCGATCTGGACTATCGCACTCTGGTGACCCAGCCGCTGGGTACGGATCTGGCCCACCTCTGGCTGGTGCCCAACCCGCCGCAACATCCGGCGGGGGATTTTGCGCTGCAGGCGGGAAAGGTGGTCGATACCCAGGCGCTGACCTTCAGCGGAGTCGGACTCTATGAGCCCGCCGCCTTTGCCGGACTCACATCGGGGGCGCGCAAGCTGGCGCCCCTGCTGCGCGACTGGATGGCACAGGGCCGGGTGGGCGGCAGCCTGCTGGCCGGCGAGTGGCGCGACATCGGCACGGTGGCGCGGCTGCAGGCGCTGGACGATCAGTTGCAAGGACGCACTCATTAATTTCACGAGGTCTTGAACCATGCGTATTTGGGGTAAGGTGCTTGGCGCCTTCTTCGGTTTTCTGCTCGGCAACATCTTCGGTGCCCTGCTTGGCCTCTGGATAGGCCACCGTTTCGACCGTGGCATGGGCTTGAATTTTCGCCGCGCACCCACCCAGCAGCAACAGGCGGTCTTCTTCCACGCCACCTTCGCCGTCATGGGCCATATCGCCAAGGCGAGCGGCCAGGTGACCGAGCAGGAGATCCGGGTCGCCTCCAACCTGATGGACCGGATGCGGCTGGCAGGTGAGCAGCGGGCTCGCGCCCAGGAGTCGTTCCGCCAGGGCAAGGAGGCGGACTTTCCGCTGCGGGAGACCCTGGCCGAGTTTCGTCGTGCCAGCCAGGGCCAGCGCGATATCCTGCGCTTTTTCCTCGAGGTGCAGCTGCAGGCCGCCTTCGCCGATGGCAAGGTCGAGGCCAACGAGCGTGCCATCCTGCACACCATCGCCGATGAGCTGGGCTTCAGCCGCATCGAGCTGGCCCGCATTCTGGCGATGGCCGAGGCGCAGATGAACTTCTTCAACCGGGCGCACGGTGGCCAGTATCAGGATGGCGGGCACAGCGGGCAGCAGTACCGGCAGGAGGCCCCCTCCCGTGACCGGCTCAAGGATGCCTACCAGCTGTTGGGGGTGAGCGAGAGCGACAGCGATCAGGAGATCAAGCGCGCCTATCGCAAGGAGATGAGCAAGCATCACCCGGACAAGCTGGCCGCCAAGGGCTTGCCGCCGGAGATGATGGAGATGGCCAAGGAGAAGACCCAGGAGATCCAGCAGGCCTGGGAGTGGATCCGCGAGGCGCGCGGCATTCGCTGAGTGCCACTTCGTCAGCCATAAAAAATGCCCGTCGCTGACGGGCATTTTTGTTTGCGCAGTATTTGTGCGTCGCGGCTTAGTGGCTGTCGACCCAGACGAACTTGAGCACGAACAGCAGGGCCACCACCAGCACGCAGGGGTTGATCTCGCGCCAGCGGCCGGTACCCGCCTTCATCACGCAGTAGGAGATGAAGCCGACGGCGATCCCCTCGGTGATGGAGAAGCTGAACGGCATCATGACGGCGGTCATGAAGGCCGGCACCGCTTCGGTCAGGTCTTCCCACTTCACCCGGGTCAGCTCGGAGCACATCAGCACGCCCACGTAGATGAGGGCGCCGGCTGCGGCGTAGGCCGGCACCATGGCGGCCACCGGAGAGAAGAAGATGGCCAGCAGGAACAGCAGGCCGACCACGATGGCGGTGAGGCCGGTACGGCCGCCGACGGCGACGCCGGAGCTGCTCTCGATGAAGGCGGTGACCGAGGAGGTGCCCATGAAGGCGCCGCCGACCGAGCTGGCGCTATCCACCAGCAAGGCCTGCTTCATGCGCGGGAAGTGCCCCTTGTCATCGGCCAGCTTGGCACGGTTGGTGACGCCGATCAGGGTGCCGGAGGAGTCGAACAGGTTGACCAGCATGAAGGAGAAGATGATCCCGGCCAGGCTGATGTCGAGCGAGCCCATCAGGTCCAGCTGGCCAAACACCGGCTCAATGCTGGGGGGCATGGAGACGAAGCCCTTGAAGATGACGTCGCCAAACAGCCAGCCCAGGGTGGTGGTCACCACGATGGCGATCAGCACGGCGGAGTGGACGCCGCGGGCGGAGAAGATGCAGATCAGGAAGAAACCGAGCAGCCCCAGCAGGCAGGGCAGGGAGGTGAGGTTGCCCACCGTCACCATGGTGGCGGGGCTGGCGACCACGATGCCGGCGTTGTGCAGGCCGAGCAGGGCGATCAGCAGACCGATGCCGGCGGTGATGCCGACCCGCAGGGTGAGCGGAATGTTGGCGATGAGCCAGTAGCGCACCCGCAGCAGGGTGAGGATCAACAGGCCCATGGCACCCCAGAAGATGGTGCCCATGCCCACTTGCCAGGAGTAGCCCATGCCGGCCACCACCACGAAGGCGAAGAAGGCGTTGAGGCCCATGGCCGGTGCCAGCGCGATGGGCAGGTTGGCGAGCAGACCCATCAGGATGCTGCCGATGCCGGCGATGAGGCAGGTGGTGACGAACACGGCCTGGGTGTCCATGCCGGCCGCAGAGAGGATCTGCGGGTTGACGAAGACGATATAGACCATGGTCAGGAAGGTGGTGATGCCGGCGATCACTTCGGTGCGGGCGTTGGTGCCATGGCCCTTCAGGGCAAACAGACGCTCAAGCAATCCTTGCCCGGCGGCCTGTGCGGGGGCCTGGTGTGGTTGATTCATGTTGGATTCCAATAGGTGACGTGAAATAAGCAGCAGGCGAGGAGCCGGTCCCATCCATGCGGGCGTGATGCCCTGTTTCTGGTGGTTAAACAACCAGACTCGTCCTGATACCGTGACAGCGCGCACATTTTTACACAGGCGGTGCCGTTTACAAACCCCGGATCTGCGAGGCGGATCAATGAATAGAGCAAAAATTCAAACGTTTGCTTTTTCGCCAACAAAAAAGGTTCTCGTCGGAGAACCTTTTTGGCGCAGAGAGGGCAGAGCTCAGAGGGTTTTGAAATAGCGCTCTACCAGTTGGGCCAGCACGGAGTCGAGGGTCTCCTGCACTTCCCCCAGCTCCCGCCCCAGGCGGCGCAGAAACAGGCTGGCCTGCTCCTCGGTCAGCTTGCGGCCGTCGATGAAAAACTCCTGCTCCGGCAACTGCTTGTCATAGCGGGGCAGCAGGGTCCAGTTCACCAGCTCCGGCTCCACGGCGGCGAAGATCTTGGCGGCGGCGGTGCAGAAGGTCTCGATGTGCGCCTTGCCGTCCGGCCCGAGGCAACCGGGCTCGACCCGGATCTGGATGGTCAGTTTCTTCTCTGTGGTGGGCTGGGTCGTCATCTTGCTACATCCATGCATAAGGTATCCGTCTTGGATTGTAAGCGATCGGGCACAAGAAAGGGGAGCCTGGGCTCCCCTTGTCGCATGTACCGGTTTACTTGGCGATTCGCTTGTCGTGGTGGGAACGGTGCGGCTGATGCAGCAGCCGCACTTGTTTGCCCTGTTACTTGGCGATGCGCTTGTCGTGGTGGAAACGGTGCGGCTGATGTAGCAGCCGTACTTGTTTGCCCTGTTACTTGGCGATGCGCTTGTACTTGGCGCGATGCGGCTGGATGGCCTCGGCGCCGTAGGTCTTCTTCTTCCACTCTTCGTATTCGGTGAAGTTGCCCTCGAAGAAGGCGATCTTGCCCTCGTCCTGATAGTCCAGGATGTGGGTGGCGATGCGGTCGAGGAACCAGCGGTCGTGGGAGATGACCATGGCGCAACCCGGGAACTCCAGCAGGGCGTTCTCGAGGGCGCGCAGGGTTTCGATGTCCAGATCGTTGGTCGGTTCATCCAAGAGCAGCACGTTGCCGCCGGTCTGCAGCAGCTTGGCCAGGTGCAGACGGCCGCGTTCACCACCGGACAGCTCGCCAACCCGCTTCTGCTGATCGGCGCCCTTGAAGTTGAAGCGGCCTATGTAGGCGCGGCTCGGGAACTCGTAGTTGCCGATGCGCAGGATGTCCTGGCCGTCGGCGACTTCCTCGAACACTGTCTTCTTGTCGTTCATGCTGTCGCGGAACTGATCCACCGAGGCCAGCACCACGGTCTCACCCAGAGTGATGGAACCTGAGTCCGGCTGCTCCTGACCCGACATCATGCGGAACAGGGTCGATTTACCGGCACCGTTCGGACCGATGATGCCGACGATGGCCCCCTTCGGAATGGAGAAGGAGAGATCGTCGATCAGCTGGCGGTCACCGTAGGACTTGCAGAGGTTTGCCACCTCCACCACCTTGTCGCCGAGGCGCGGTCCGGGCGGAATGAACAGCTCGTTGGTCTCGTTGCGCTTCTGGTAGTCGTTGGTGTTGAGCTCCTCGAAGCGAGCCATACGGGCCTTGGATTTGGCCTGACGGCCTTTCGGGTTCTGGCGAACCCACTCCAGCTCTTTCTCGATAGACTTGCGACGAGCAGCTTCCGTGCTGGCTTCTTGCGCCAGACGGGCATCTTTTTGCTCCAGCCAGGAGGAGTAGTTGCCCTCCCACGGGATCCCTTCGCCGCGGTCCAGCTCCAGGATCCAGCCGGCCACGTTGTCGAGGAAGTAACGGTCGTGGGTGATGGCCACGACGGTACCCTCGTAGTCGTGCAGGAAGCGCTCCAGCCAGGCCACGGATTCTGCATCCAGGTGGTTGGTCGGTTCATCCAGCAGCAGCATGTCCGGTTTTTCCAGCAGCAGGCGGCACAGCGCCACCCGGCGGCGCTCACCACCGGAGAGGTGCTTGATCTGGGCATCCCAGGCCGGCAGGCGCAGGGCGTCGGCCGCGCGCTCCAGCTGGTTTTCCATGTTGTGGCCACCCTGGGCCTGGATGATGGCTTCCAGCTCGCCCTGTTCGCGGGCCAGCTTGTCGAAATCCGCATCCGGGTCGGCGTAGGCCGCATAGACTTCGTCCAGACGGGCCATGGCGCGCTTCACTTCGCCAACGGCCTCTTCGACCGCTTCGCGTACGGTCTGCTCCGGATCCAGCTTCGGCTCCTGCGGCAGGTAGCCGATCTTGATGCCGGGCTGCGGACGGGCTTCCCCTTCGATCTCGGTGTCGATGCCTGCCATGATGCGCAGCAGGGTGGATTTACCGGCGCCGTTCAGACCCAGCACGCCGATCTTGGCGCCCGGGAAGAAGCTCAAGGAGATGTTCTTGAGAATATGACGCTTGGGCGGCACTACCTTGCCGACCCTGTTCATGGTGTAAATAAATTGAGCCATTGGCTAATTCTCTTCCTTTTCAGCAGGTTAATGTCTTGGCACTAACAGACTGATGTCGTGGTGGGGCCAGGTCGACGCGGGTCAACCGGGTTCCAAAAAACCCGTCGATTGTAAACCAATGGGCGAGGGGGGGCAAAGGTGGCACCCAGTCAGCCATCCCCTTTGCCGGGGCCATCACAGCCTGCTGCAACGGGCCGCCAAACTTGGCATGATGAAGGCCCTGTTTGCCCCGGAGTTTGCATGACCAGCCTGCCTTCAGCCCTGCCTCTGGCGGCCACCCTCGTCGCCATGGGGCTGTCACCCGTCATCGGTGAGCCGCTTGCCGCCAGCCTGCCCCGTTTGACCTTGCAGCCGGGTCAGCCGCTGCTGGCCCAGGGGGCGATACAGGAGTCGGCTTTCTACCTCGAGCGAGGCATCGCCCGCGCCTGTCACTACGCCCGGGAGGGGCAGGAGCGCTGCAAGGAGTTCTACTTCGAAGGGGAACTCTGTCTGCTCTACGACAGCTGGCTCACCGGGTCGCCTGCCCGCTACCAGCTGGAGGCCGTTACGGCGCTGCAACTGGTGCGGGTACCGCTCGCCCTGCTGGACCAGCCCGCCTGGCAACCAGTCTGCATGGCCCTGCTGCGCCAGCAGCTGTGCTACAAGGAGCGCAAGGAGGCCTTCTTGCTGCTCCACTCCCCCGAAGAGCGCTACCGGGAGCTCTGCCGCACCTTCCCCCACTGGCCGGCGCGGCTCACTCAGGTGCAGCTCGCCAACTACATCGGCGTCAACCCGGTCACCCTGTCACGGATCCGCCGGCGCATTAACACGGGTTAATGCCGCGCGGCGCCCATTCCCACCATGCTGGGCCCCTCGAACAAGCCTGGAGTGGGGATGATGTCGCTGTTTTTGTGGTCACAACTGGTGGTGAGTCTGGCGCTGCTGCTGGATCTGCTGTCGTTTCAGCTGCGGACGCGCCGGGCCATTCTGGCCTGTTTGGCGCTCTCCTGCGCCCTCAATGGCGCCCATTTCGCGCTGCTAGGACAAGCGTCGGCCGCCCTGCTGCTCTGGCTGGCGAGCCTGCGCTTCGTGGTCAGCATGCTGGCCACGCGTCGCCTCTTGATGTGGATCTTTATGGGGTTGTCCTGCCTCGCGGTGCTCGCCACCTATCAGGGACCGCTCGCCTTGCTGGGGTTGCTGGCCAGCCTGCTGCAGACCCGGGCTGCGTTTTGCCCGGATGATCGCCTGCTGCGGCGCTGGATGCTGCTGGGTACCCTCTGTTGGCTGGCCAACAACCTGCTGGTGGGGTCGCCCGTGGCGGCGCTGATGGAGGGGCTGTTTCTGGTCAGCAATCTGGTGGGCTACTACCGCCACTATGGGCGCAGGGCATGTCCGGGGAGTTGATATCGGAGGCGGGAGAAACCGTGGGGCAAGTCCCGCCTGATAGGGATGACCAAGAAAAGAAGCCGCCATAGTGGCGGCCTCTCTGGCATGTCAGGCTTTGTTGAAGCCGTTGATGAGCGCCTTTGCGTAATCGATGACGAACTGCTGGCAGTGGATGGCGGTTTGCGGATCGAACTCCTCGCCGTGCAGATCGGTGTTGGAGAGCACCCGGATACCGACGACAAATGCCGCCTTGTTGGCCCGGCTGCCACTGCGGTGTATCAGGCTTTGTTGAAGCCGTTGATGAGCGCCTTTGCGTAATCGATGACGAACTGCTGGCAGTGGATGGCGGTCTGCGGATCGAACTCCTCACCGTGCAGATCGGTGTTGGAGAGCACCCGGATACCGACGAAGGGCACCTTGTAAGCCTCTGCCACCAGGGCGGCGGAGGAGGTTTCCATCTCTTCCGCGGCAGTCTGGTAAGTCTGATGCAGCCAGTTGATGCGGGCGACCTGGCGGTTCCACTCGTCGGCGGTGCCTATGATGCCGGGGACCACCCGACCGTGACGATAACGGTCAGCCATGCCGAGGGCGCGGCCAACCAGCTCGGGATCGCCGGCAAAGGCGGTGTGTTCCACCAGCTTGCCGTTGTCGCGCAGGCGCATGGTGACCTCGAAGTTGTGCCATCTGCTCGGGTCGACACCCTGCTCGGCGGGCGTCAGATCACTGCGGTAGGCCCCCATGTTGAAGCTCTTGGTGCCGATGACGATGTCACCCCGGTGCAGCGCCGGATCGTGGCCGCCGGCCGTGCCCTGGTTGATGACGAGGCGCGGCTTGAAGCGCTCCATGGCGAGGGTGGTGGCCGCGGCGGCATTGGCCAGCCCCACCTCGGTGCGGGAGACGACCACCGGATAGCCCGAGAGGGTGCCCTGCCAGTAGGTCCAGGCGCCCACGGTCAGCTCTTGCTTGTCCTTGAGGGCGGCCACCAGGGTCTCGACTTCGACATCCATCGCCCCCTGGATCAGGATGGGGGTGGGAGCCGAGTTGGCCGCCACGATGGCGGAGGAGAAAAGGGCAAACAGGGTGAGCAGGCGCGAGCAGCGTTTGATGAAATTCATGGATTACCTGTAGAACGTGCGAGAAAGCGCCGGATCCTACCGAAAGGCAAACGATTGCGCAAATGCAGGTATGGTTTTTGTCAATAGCGGGCCGCCAGTGAGCCTGGCTCAGGGCTGCTTGTGGCCGGCGAAGTAGAGCACCCGCCGCACATATTGCTGGGTCTCCTGATAGGGGGGGATGCCGCCATACTGCTCCACCGATTTTTCGCCAGCGTTGTAGGCCGCCGACATCAGGGTCCAGTTGCCGTCGAAGTGGGTGTGCAGCCACTTGAGATAGGCCACGCCGCCCTTGATGTTCTGCTCCGGATCGAAGGGGCGGGTCACCCCAAAGCGCTGCTGGGTCTCGGGGATGAGCTGCATCAGCCCCTGGGCATTCTTGGGGGAGACGGCGCGGCTGTCGAGGTTGGATTCGGCGATGGCGATGGCCAGCACCAGCCGTTCGTCGATGCGGTGGCGCTTGGCGGCGTGGCGCAGCATGGTGGCCAGCTTCTGCTTGGCGGGCGACTGGCGGGCCAGATAGGCCTCCAGATTGAAGGGGGTGGTGGGAATGGCGGCGAAGTAGCCGCCGGATCCACCGACGCCGCTGCCGCACTGATCCCCCATCACGGCATTGCCGACCCGGCTGTTGTAGTAGCGGGCGGCCTGCTGGTTGCCAAGGCGGATCGCCATGGCCAGGTAGGCGTTGGCCATGCGGGGGTTGCGAACCGAGCCCGGGCCGGTGGCGAGCAGGCGGCCGATGCGAAAGTAACCTTCCGGGTTACCCGTGGTGGCGGCGGCGCAGTAGAAGTGGATGGCCTGGGTCAGGTTGCCCTGACTCTGTGCCTGCTGACCTTTCTTCAGTGCGCTGAGCGCCTTGGGCGCCTGTCTGAAATCCCTGCTTTGCGCCGCTGCCTGCCCGGTGCCGGCCAGCAACAGCGATAAAAAAAGCAGCAAAAACAGCCTGTTTTCGCTGGAACTCGACATGGATTCTCTCCTGTTGGGGTACAGAAGATATAGGGGAACATGGCCTGTTCTGCCATTAATCCAGTGGATCCTGTTGTTATGGATCCGGGTATCCAGAGATCAAAACGGTATGGAACCAATGACCGAGGCTGGTGCGGCAGGGGTTGGCGACGGCTCATGACGGTCGCCGCCAACAAAGGAGTTGCTAGATAAGCTGCCCCTGGCCAGGCTCGGCACCATCGGCACCATCGGCACCATCGGCACCATCGGCACCATCGGCACCATCGGCACCATCGGCACCATCGGCACCATCGGCACCATCGGCACCATCGGCACCATCGGCACCATCGGCACCATCGGCACCATCGGCACCATCGGCACCATCGGCACCATCGATACCATCAGCACCGTCCATGCCGTTGGCACCGGCGCTGCCATCGCTGCCCGGTTCAGGGAGCCACTGGCCATTGTCCGCCGGCGGACAGTCATCACCTGCCGGGCAGGGCGTGCGGGCCTGCAGCGGGGCGCCGTGCAGGCAGCCAAGCAGCAACAGCAGAGAGCAGAGGGTACGAGTCGGTTTCATGGAATTGACCAGGCATAAACAAGGAGAGAAGGGCCTTGCGGGCCCCTCAGACGTCGAGGTGATAGGGCTGCTCGTCCGGCTCGGCGGCGGACAGCTGGCGATACATCAGGCGAATTTCGCTCGCCACCCAGAGCGAGAGCAGGCCGAGCAGGCTCAGCAGCGGCGCCAGGGTATGGCTCTGTTGCAGTCCGTAGGCAGACAAGGCGGCGCCCAGCAACAGCAGAATACGGATCATGAGGTGACTCCTTCTCATCATGGTGAGGGCGCAGATGCGTTCCCGTGTGGCACCAAGTGTGGCCAGTATACCCCAGCCGGTGCCCGGCAAACCGCCATCCGCTTCACATCCCCATCCTAAGGGCGGAGGTAGTTAAGCGCCATCCGATTAACTCATCAATCCGCGGTCGGCCGGTTCATCTGCGCGCTCATGGTGTCGATGAAGTGGCGGATCGCCACCGCGGCCGGCTGGCCGTCGCCGGGCGGGGCGTAAAGCACGCAGAGATCGGCGGGGATCGCCTGCTCGAGCCGGATGAAGCGCACGTGGGGCCACTTCTGGCGGGCGTAGCTGGCCGGTACCAGCGCCACCTGCAGGCTGGTGGCCACCACCGCCATCAGGGTGTTGGGTTCGACCACCTCCTGATTGAGATGGGGGTAGAAGCCCTCCACTAGGCAGGCGTTGATGATGAGGTCGGTAGAGGAGGAGTTGGCGCGGCTCATCAGCACGAACGGCTCACCCGCCAGCTCGAGCAGAGAGACCAGCTTGCGATCCCGCAGCGGATGCTCGTCCGACACCACCAGCACCATGGACTCGCGATAGATGGTTTCGGCCAGCAGCGGATGGATGTTGACGGTGTCGGCGAAGCGGGCGAGGCCGAGGTCTATCTCCTTGCGCGCAAGCGCCTGTTTCTGCCGCTCAGGGGAGAGCTCGGTGAAGGTTATTTCGAACTCGGGGTGGCGCTGGTGACACTGGCGGATCACTTCGCCAAAGCCGGCCCAGAAGATGGAGCTGACCAGCCCGATGCGGATCTGGTTGCGCTCCATGCGCCCCGCCTGCACCACCCGGTTGAGGCCGCTTTCCAGCACGTCGAACAGCAGGGCGCACTCGGCCTGCAGCAGCCTCCCGGTGGCGGTGAGGCTCACCTGGCGGGTGTGGCGCTCGAACAGCGCCAGCCCCAGCAGGGACTCGAGTTCCTTGATCTGGGCGCTGAGCGGCGACTTGGAGACATTGAGCTGCAGGGCGGCCCGGCTGAAGTGCCCCTGGCTGGCCACCGCATGGAAGTAACGCAGCATCTTGAGGGTGACGCGATCGCGCCAGTGACTGTCGAGGGCCAAGCGACCTCCTTCGGTGGCTGATTGAGGGCCGGGTGCGATCCCCGTCAAAGTTTGCGCGACCGGTGCGGGCGGCAGCAGGGCCGCTGCGCGGCGGATGGTCGATCCGGCTCACACCTTTGCCGGCCCGTTTTGACCGTACCGGGGCTGGCTGGCAGCAAAACGGGGCCAATCAGCGCCATTCATGCCCCTTCCTTTGGTTTTCAGTCATTTCCCGGCAGGAAATTGTGCTGAAAATCGGGATAGTCAGGCCGATTTTAACGATTTTTATCGCCCAATACCTCCCCTAGAGTGAGCGCCATGTCCCATTTACAGCCTCAAGAGGTGCAGCTCATGCAACAAGATCCGGTACTCAACGCCGTCGCCACCATTCTCGCCCGCAAGCCGGGTTGCGCCCCCCGCGCCGCCATGATCCTGGGCTCCGGCCTCGGCGTGCTGGCCGACCGGCTGGAGGAGAAGGTCACCATTCCCTACGAGGAGCTGGACGGCTTCCCGGTCAGCACGGTGGCCGGCCACAGCGGCGAGCTGGTGCTCGGCAAGCTGCACGGGGTGGACGTGGTCTGCATGAAGGGGCGCGGCCACTACTACGAACACGAAACCATGAAGGTGATGACCACCCCGGTGCGCACCTTCAAGCGGCTGGGCTGCGAGCTGCTGCTGGTGACCAACGCGGCCGGCTCGCTGCGCCCGGAGCGGATCGGGGTCGGCTCCCTGGTCATCTTCAACGATCACATCAACACCATGCCGGGCACCCCCATGACGGGCGCCAATGACGAGGCCTACGGCCCGCGCTTCTTCAGTCTGGCCAATGTCTATGACAAGGGGCTGCGCAGCGAGGCGCTGGCGCTGGCCGAGCGGGAGGGGATCGCCGTCAATCAGGGGGTGTTTGTCTCCTACAGCGGCCCCTGCTTCGAGACCGCGGCCGAGATCCGCATGATGCAGATCATCGGGGGCGACGTGGTAGGGATGTCGGTGGTGCCCGAGGTAGTCAGCGCCGCCCACTGTGCGCTGCCGGTGCTGGCCATCTGCGCCATCACCAACATGGCGGAGGGGCTTGGCGACGTGCAGCTCTCCCACGAGCAGACCCTCAAGTGCGCCAAGCTGGCGGAAACGGATTTCATCCGCCTCATCAACGCCTTTATCAAGCACCACTTCCAGTAAGCAGGGAACGACCAGGAGGTCAGTTATGTTTGCAGCAGGATTTCTCGGTATGGCGGCGCTGATCCTCATCGCCGTGCTCGCATCGACCAACCGCAGGGCCATTCGCCTGCGCACCGTGGGGCTGGCCTTGGCCTTGCAGGTCGCCATCGGTGCCCTGGTGCTCTATGTACCGCTGGGGCGCCGGGCACTGGAGGGGATGGCCCATGGGGTCGACGCCGTGCTGGCAAGCGGCAAGGCGGGCATCCACTTCCTGTTTGGCAACCTGGTCAACTTTTCGGTGGACGGCATCGGCTTCGTGTTTGCCCTCAACGTATTGCCGCTGGTGGTGTTCTTCTCGGCGCTGATCGCCGTGCTCTACTACCTCGGCATCATGCAACTGGTGATCCGCTTCATCGGCGGCGCCATGGCGCGCCTGCTCGGTACTTCCCAGACCGAATCCATGTCGGCGGTGGCCAACGTCTTCGTCGGCCAGAGCGAGGCGCCGCTGGTGGTCAAGCCCTACATGCCCAAGATGAGCGATTCGGAGTTCTTCGCCGTCATGTGCGGCGGCATGGCCTCGGTCTCCGGCACCGTGCTGGCGGGCTACGCCATGATGGGGGTCGACATGCAGTACCTGCTGGCCGCCTCCTTCATGGCGGCGCCGGGCGGGATCCTGTTTGCCAAGCTGATCATTCCCGAAACCAGCCAGCCGGACTATGTGTTCGACAACAGCATCCAGTTTGACGGCAAGAAGCCGGAGAACGTGCTGGCGGCGGCAGGCGAGGGGGCCAGCAGCGGCCTCAAGCTGGCGGCGGCCATCGGCGCCATGCTGATCGCCATGATCGGGCTGGTGACCCTGGTCAACACCCTGCTGGGCGGGGTGGGGGAGATGGTGGGCATGCCGCTCTCCCTCGAACTCATCCTGGGCTGGATCTTCTCGCCGCTCGCCTTCCTGCTCGGCGTGCCGCTGGCGGACATCGGCATCGCTGGCGCCATGATCGGCAAGAAGCTGGTGGTGAACGAGTTCGTGGCCTACAGCGACCTCTCCCCCTACCTGAAAGACGCCAGCACTGTGACCGCCGCCGGCCTGCAGGTGCTGGAGGAGAAGTCCAAGGTGATCATCAGCTTCGCCCTGTGCGGCTTTGCCAACCTGGCCTCCATGGGGATCCTGATCGGTGGCCTCGGCACCCTCTGCCCTTCCCGCACCGACTTCATCGCCCGCTACGGCCTGCGTACCGTGCTGGCAGCCACCTGTTCCAACCTGATGAGCGCCGCCATCGCCGGGATCTTCTTCTCCCTGGCCTGAGCGTCCCATCCTTTATCTCGGGGCGCTGCGGCGCCCCTTTCTTATCCCGACAGGAGCCTTCCATGATTCCAGCTACTGCTTTTGCACCTGCCTGCGCCGCCACCGAGGCCGCCAGCCGGGCGATCCGCTTGATGGATCTCACCAGCCTCAACGACGATGACCACGACGCGCGCATCATCGCCCTCTGCCACCAGGCGCAGACCCCGGTCGGCAACACCGCCGCGGTCTGTATCTATCCGCGCTTCGTGGGGCTGGCCAGGCTCACCCTGGCGGCCCAGGGTACCCCCGAAATCAAGGTCGCCACCGTGGTCAACTTCCCCCACGGCGACGATGAGTTGGATGTTGTGCTGGCTGAGACCCGCACAGCCCTGCTCGATGGCGCCGACGAGATCGATCTGGTGATCCCCTGGCGTGCGCTCAAGGCGGGGGACGAGGCCCCCGCCCGGGCGCTGGTGCGCGGCTGCAAGGCGTTGTGCGGGCCGCGGCTGCTCAAGGTGATCATCGAATCCGGCGAGCTGCAGGAGCCCGCGCTTATCCGCGCCGCCTCCCTGCTTGCCATCGAGGAGGGGGCCGACTTCATCAAGACCTCGACCGGCAAGGTGCCGGTCAATGCCACCCCCGAGGCGTGCCGCACCATGCTGGCAGCCATCGCCGAGTGCGATGCGCAGAACCGGGTGGGTTTCAAGGCGGCAGGCGGGGTGAAAAGCGCGCAGGAGGCGGGGGAGTATCTGGCCATGGCGGCCGCACTCTTTGGCGATGAGTGGCTGGTTGCCGAGCACTTTCGCTTCGGCGCATCCAGCCTGCTCGGCCAGTTGCTGGCCACTATCGAGGGCAAGAAGCCGGTTGCTGCCGACGGCAGTTATTGAATCATTCCCATCCAGTGCGGCGCCCGGCAGGGCGCCCCTTTGCACAGGTGCATGCCATGTCCCATCCCCGTTTTCATTTCGTGCAGGCCCACGGCAAGGTGCTGCTGTTCACCCTGCTCATCAGCGTCTCCTTTCCCATCGGCAGCGCCCTCACCGCGGTGCTGGACCCGCTGGTGGTCACCTGGGCGCGCTACCTGCTGGCGGCGCTCACCTTCGTGATTCTGCTGGCTTGCCAGCGCCGTCTGGTGCTGCCTTCGCTGCGGGATCTGGGGCGTTATACCCTCATCTCGCTGCCGGCCCTCTGCTACTTCGTCGCCATGTTCGTGGCGCTGCAGGAGACCAGCGCCCTTGATGCCAGCGCGCTCTACACCACGGTACCCCTCATCAGCGCGCTGGCCAGCATGCTTGTGCTGCAGCGCCGTATCGGCTGGTCGATGGCGTTCGCCCTGCTGGGGGGCATGGTGGCGGCCGCCCTCATCATCTTTCGCGGTGAACTGAGCCAGCTGGCGAGCCTGAGCCTCACCCCCAGCAACCGCATCTATCTGCTGGGCTGCGTTGGGATGGCGCTCAACCCCATACTGGTGAAGCGCTACTACCGGGGCGAGTCGTTTGCCCACCTCACCTGCTGGACCCTGATCTGCGCCACCCTGCTGCTCACCCTGGTGGCGGCGCCGCGGCTGCTGACAACCGACTGGCAGCAGGTGTCGCTGCCGCTCTGGCTCGGCCTTGCCTATCTGGCGCTGTTTGCCACGGCGCTCAGCTTCTTTTTGTTCCAGCAGGGGAGCGTGGTGCTGCAGCCGGAGCAGGTCTCGGCCTACACCTACCTGATCCCGGTGCTGGTGCTGTTGATTGGCATGCTGAGCGGGGAGGAGGTGATCTGGCGGCAGGTGGGCTGGGGTGTGCTCGGCGTGCTGCTGACCATGGCAGTCATGGTGCTGGTGCCCGCTCGGCAGGCACGCCGTGTCTGAATCGGTCAGCGGGCGGGCTGGTAGTAGTCGAGATACCAGCGCACGAACGCGGCGACCCCTTCCTTGATGGAAGTGGCGGGGCGCAGGCCGGTGAGGGTGTGAAGGGGCTCGCTGTCGGCCCAAGTGGCGTGCATGTCGCCCGCCTGCATCGGCAGCATCCGCTTGATGGCGGGCTTGTCCAGCGCCTGTTCCAGCGCCTCGATGAAGTCGAGCAGCCGCACCGGCTGGCCATGACCGATGTTGAGGATGCGGTAGGGCGCGGCGCTCTCGGCCGGGCTCTGCTCGCCGGCGTGCCAGTGAGGGTTGGGGCGGGGCGGCAGCTCGGCGACGGCGAGGATCCCCTCGACGATGTCGTCGATGAAGGTGAAGTCGCGGCTGAGATCGCCCTGGTTGTAGACGTCGATGGGTTCGCTCGCCAGGATGGCGCGGGTGAACTTGGCAATAGCCATGTCGGGCCGGCCCCAGGGGCCGTAGACGGTGAAAAAGCGCAGCCCCGTGGTGGGCAGGCCGTAGAGCGCCGAGTAGGCGTGGGCCATCAGCTCGCCACTCTTCTTGGTGGCGGCATAGAGGGAGACCGGGTGGTCCACCTGCTGATCGGCACTGAACGGCAACTGCTCGCCCATGCCGTAGACCGAGCTGGAGGAGGCGTAGATCAGATGCCGGATGCCGTGCTGGCGGCACCCTTCCAGCACCGTCAGCATGCCGGTGAGGTTGCTCTCGCTGTAGGCAAACGGGTTTTCCAGCGAGTGGCGCACCCCCGCCTGGGCACCCAGGTGGATCACCCGCTCGAACTGCCCCTCGGCAAACAGGGCGGCCATGCCGGCCTGGTCCGCCAGCTCGCTCTGCACGAAGCGAAAATGGGGGAAGGGGGTCAGCATCGCCAGGCGAGCCTCCTTGAGACTCACCTCGTAGTAGTCGTTGAGGTTGTCCAGCCCCACCACCTGATGACCCGCCTCGCACAGCCGTCTGGCCACGTGAAAACCGATAAAGCCGGCGGCGCCGGTGACCAGATACTTCATGGTTGGGGTCCTGTGCAGATCATGGGGCTCCTGACGGTGATGGGAAAAGGGGCTGCGCGCTTTGTAGCAGAGCCGGCGCATCTGTGCCATGGCAATCCGCCCGTATCGGCGAGGCGGGGGCGGTTCAGGCGCGGCATGCTGCATCTTGGTGCAGCGGCTGTCAATGGAGAATGACAGGCACCAAAACGGGGCGTGGGCGGCGACTATTGTGATCATGGTCGCAAAAAATAGACTGAACCCCATAACGAAGCCCTGCGGACAGGGCTCGCGCCCGCCAGACGGGCAACAGACACTCTTTCACTTCGCTATTGGATACCGGTTATGGACAACACCCCTGGCTCGGCGCACTCCGTTCGGACTGCGCACCCCCTCTATGAAGACGTCATCGCCCTGCTGACCGCGGCCGGCTTCGTCTCCCTCGGCATCTTTCTGTTTCATCAGGTCGGTCTGCTGACCGGCGGCACCGCCGGGCTGGCGCTGTTGCTGCAGCAGGTGACGGGGCTGAGCTTCGGCCTGCTGTTCTTCGGCATGAACCTGCCCTTCTATGCCCTGGCCTGGTTCAGGATGGGGCCGCGCTTCACCCTCAACACCTTCGTCTCGGTGGCGGCGGTCTCCTTCATGACGGATCACCTCAACGCCGTGCTGCAAATCGGCAAGATTGAGCCAGTCTACGCGGCGCTGATCGGCGGTACCCTGATCGGCATGGGGCTGCTCATCATGTTTCGCCACAAATCGAGCCTGGGCGGCTTCAACATCCTGGCGCTGTTTATTCAGGACCGGTTTGGTATCCGTGCCGGCAAGCTGCAAATGGGGCTGGATTGCACCATCGTCATCGCCTCCTGCTTCGTAGTGCAGCCCTGGATCCTGGCGCTCTCGGTGGTGGCGGCCATCATCTGTAACCTGGTGTTGACACTTAACCACAAGCCGGGCCGCTATCAGATCGCTTGACGAGTAAGGAATCATATGAGGCTGTTTGGCTGGCGATTAGCCCGCCACGCCTTGCAAACAAACAGAGCGCCTGATGGCGCTCTGTTGCTATCTGCCGCACGGCCATCACCGCATCACACCACCATGGGCAGCCCGCTTTCGGGATGGAGGATCACCTGGGCCGGGTAGTCGTAGAGCCGGTCGATGAGATCAGGCGTCAGCACCTCGCGCGGGGAGCCGTCTGCCATCACTCTGCCCTGTTCCAGCATCACCAGCCGGTCGGCGTAACGGGCCGCCAGATTGAGGTCGTGCAGCACCACCAGCACGGCGGTATGGCGGGCGGCGAGGGCGCGCGCCATGGTGAGCAGCTGGTGCTGGTACTTGAGATCGAGCGCCGAGGTGGGCTCGTCGAGCAGCAGCAGCCGCGCTTGCTGCGGTTCGTCCGGTGCCTGCCAGATCTGGGCCAGCACCCGGGCGAACTGCACCCGCTGGCGCTCCCCGCCGGAGAGGCCGGGATAGAGGCGGCCGGCCAGGTGATCGACCCCGGCATGGGTCATGGCGGCCCCGACTATCTCGTCGCGCCGGCTGGCCGGTTCGCTGTGGGGCAGCCGGCCCATGGCCACCACCTCCTCGCACAGGAAGGGGAAGTTCAGGGACGAGCTCTGCGGCAGCACCCCGACCCGATGGGCCAGCTCGGTGCCGGCCCACTCCTGCCGTTCCCGACCAAACAGGCGGATCTCTCCCTGATGTTCCAGCTCGCCGGTGAGGCATTTGAGCAGCGAACTCTTGCCGGCGCCGTTGGGGCCGAGCAGGGCGGTGAGGCTGCCCGCCTGCAGGTTGAGGTCGAGCCTGTCCAGAATGGGGCGGCCGCCCCGGCTGAGGCTGAGCTGGCGGCAGTGCAACAGGGTCGATGAAGCAGACAAAAGGAGTCCTCCGGTTAAAGCGTCCGGCGGCCCTTGACCAGCAGCCAGATGAAGAAGGGGGCGCCCAGCAGGGCGGTGATGATGCCGACCGGCATCTCGGCCGGCGCCAGCAGGGTGCGGGCCAGCATGTCGGCGCCCAGCAGCAGGGCGGCCCCGAGCAGGGCGGAGAGCGGCAGCAGCCGGACGTGGTTGGGGCCGGCCAGCAGCCGCACCAGGTGGGGCACCACCAGGCCGACGAAACCGATCATGCCGGCCACTGCCACCGCCACGCCAACCCCGGCGGCGGTGAGCAGGATCAGCCGCCGCTTGAGGGACTGCACCTGGATGCCGAGGTGGCGGGCCTCCCCTTCACCCAGCAGCAGGGCGTTGAGGGGGTTGGCATCGCGCAAGAACAGAATGAGCAGGGCAACCAGGGTCAGCAGCGCCAGCACCACGTCCACCGGCTTGCCCGCCGCCAGCGACCCCATCTGCCACAGGCTCAGGTTGCGCAGCATCTGATCGTCGGCGAGATAGGTGAGCAGGCCGATGACGGCACCGGACAGCGCGGTGACGGCCACCCCGGCCAGCAGCATGACGGTGACCGAGGTGCCGCCTTCCCGGGTGCCGAGCAGATAGACGAGGGTGGTGGTCAGGGCCCCGCCGAGAAAGGCGAGCAGGGGCAGCAGGCCGATGCCGAGCAGGCTCTGCCACTGCTGGCCGAGGGGGGCTAGCAGCACGATGGCCAGCGCCGCGCCGAGCGCCGCGCCGCCGGAGACCCCGATGATGCCGGGGTCGGCCAGGGGGTTGCGAAACAGCCCCTGCATCACGGCGCCGCAGAGGCCGAGAATCCCCCCCACGGCGATGCAGAGCAGGGTGCGCGGCAGGCGGATCTCCTGCACGATCAGCAGCTTGTGGGCCTCAATCCCGCTCCCTTGGCCGGCGAACAGGGCGCGCAGGCTCTCGCCAAACGAGAGGGCCATGGGGCCGGTGGCCAGCGATCCGACCAGCAGCAGCGCCAGTGCGCCGCCGGTGAGGCACAGTAGCCAGGACAGTGGCAGACGCATCATGAACCCAGCTTGATCCACTTGGCGATCTGGCTGGCCTGCTGCAGCGAGGTGAGGCTGAGCCCCCCTTGCAGGGCGTGACCGTCGATGGCGTGGATGGCCCTGTTCTTGCCGGCCGGGGTGGCGGAAAGGGCGGGCACCTGGCTCAGCACGGTTTCAGGATCCTGATACTGCTGCCAGTCGCGGCCGCTCACCAGCACCAGATCGGGCTGCAGCTCGATCAGGGATTCGGTGGAGACGGGCTTGTAGTCTTGCAGCTGGGCCACCGGGTTGACGCCGCCGGCCAGGGTGAGCAGGGCACTGGCAGTGGTGTTGCCGCCGGCGATGCTGGTGGGCTGGCCCTTGTGCAGCAGCAGGAAGACCACCTTGAGCTGTTTGTTCTGCTTGGCCTGGGCGGCCAGCTGCTCGCTCTGGGCCTGGATCTCGGCCTTCAGGCGGGTGCCGGCGGCTGGGTCCTTGAGCAGGGCGGCCAGGGTATCGATGCGCTGGTTGAGGTTGGCGAGGGTGGGGGCGGTGGGCAGCACGTCCACCTCGACCCCGGCCCGGCGCAACTGCTCCAGGGCGGGCGGCGGTCCCATCTCGTCGCTGCCGACCAGCCGGGTCGGCGCCAGGCTCAGGATCCCTTCGGCGGCGAGGGCGCGGTGATAGCCGACCCGTGGCAGGTTTTTCGGCTCTGGGCTGCTGATGTCGGTGGCGATGAGGCTCTGCTCACCGCCCAGCGCCAGAATGAGTTCCGTGGTGGCCGGGCCTATGCTGACGATACGTTCCTGCGCCAGAACGGGCAGGGACAGGGCTGAGCAGCCGAGCAGGCTGAGTGCGAGGGCAAAACGACGGCCCATGCTAACCTCCGAAGGGTGAATGAAGTTGGGTTGCCGCCGAGAATATCAAGCCGTCGAAAAAAATGCACTGAGAATGAAAGCGATTATCAATTGCATTGGTTTGGGGCCTTCATTACAGTATCCGCCATGACAGAACAGGGATGCCGCAGGCACCCCAAGGGAGAAACGATGAGCATTGCACAACGCATTCATGGGCTGCTGGAACAAGATCCCAGCGCTCACCCATCCACCATCGCCGCCGAGCTGGCCGTCAGCGAATGGGAGGTGGTACGCCACCTGCCGGCCGAGCTGGTCACCCTGGTGCCCGCCGAGCAGGCCGAAGCCCTGCTGGCGGATCTGGCCGACTGGGGCCAGGTGACCACCATCGTCGAGTCCGACGGCTCCATCTTCGAGGTGAAGGCCCCCTTCCCCCGTGGCAAGAGCGCCCGCGGCTACTACAACCTGATGGGGCGCGACGGCGAGATGCACGGCCACCTCAAGCTCGACAACGTGGTCGGCATCGCCCTGGTCAGCAAGCTGTTCATGGGCAAGGAGGGGCACTCCTTCCAGTTCTTCGGCCACAGCGGTCGCTGCATTTTCAAGGTCTATCTGGGGCGTGACGAGCAGCGTCAGCTACTGCCGGCCCAGGTGGAACGCTTCATGGCCCTGCGCCACCAGTATCAAGAGGAAGTCAAAGCATGAGTGAACGTCAGGAGCGTCTGCAGAACCGCCTGCAACCGGAGATCCGCGAGTTCCGCGACGGTTGCCGCACCCTGCAGCTGGCGACGGTGGACAGTGAAGGCAACCCCAATGCCAGCTATGCCCCCTTCGTGCTGCAGGAGGATGGCTACTATGTGCTCATCTCCGAGATCGCCCGCCACGCCCGCAACCTGCAACAGGTGCCCAAGGTGTCGCTGATGCTGATCGAGGACGAGAACGGGGCCCGCGAACTGTTTGCCCGCAAGCGCCTGACCTTCGATGCGGTGGCCGAAGTGGTGGCCCGCGACGATGTGCGCTGGGAAAAGGCCATCACCGCCCTGGAAGGGCGCTTCGGCGAGATAGTCAAAGGGCTCTCCAACCTCAAGGACTTCGTGCTGTTCCGGCTCAAGCCCGAGCAGGGGTTGTTCGTCAAGGGCTTCGGCCAGGCGTTCCGGGTCTCCGGCGACGAGCTGGTGGATTTCGTCCATCTGGTGGAAGGGCACAAGCGCGTCGACAACGGCGCCGAGCTGACCAGCCCGGCCGATGCGCCGGTCTGACCCACGCGATCACGAACATGACAAAACGGGCAGCCCTGGGGCTGCCCGTTTGTTTATGGCCGGCGCTGCTCAGTCCTGCCAGGAGGCCTTGTTGGGGAAGGCGTCGCGGTCGGCCCGAGTGGCGGTCTCGTTGCACTCGCCCCGGATCTTCCAGGAGGTCTGGCTGAGCACTATGTAGCCTTCGCGGCAGTATTTGCGCTCGGCCAGCGCCTGGGTGAGCTGGGCATCCTGCAGCGCTTCACGCCGCTCCAGCAGGCTCTTGCTGCGACTCAGGCGGCTGCCGTCATCGTCCTGCAGGCGGGTGGGCAGGGTATCGAGCGGGGCAGCTTCGAAGGTGAAGCGCTTGCTCCCCTCCTCATTGATATGGGTCCTGAACAGGGGGGCCGGGCCATTCGGCTGGCGCCCCGGCAGGCCTGAGCAGGCGGTGATTGCCGGTAACAGCAGCGTGAAGGCAACGGCAGAGAGTAGACGCACACAAGACTCCAATCGGGTGATCGCTTCAGAGCGGGCAGATTAACATGCCGGCTCGGGTTGGGTGGCGCCGAGCAGCTCATCCGTCGTGAGCAGGGTCACGCTTCTGCCTTTTGGCAGGCTGAGGTGACGCCACATCCAGTGGTGGTGCTCGATGATCTGCTCCGCGCTCAGGTGGGGCCTGTCCGCCGTGGTATGGGCGTCGGTCACCGCCACCACCTCGAAGCCGCGGGCGGCGGCGCTGCGCAAGGTGGTGTCGACGCAAAAGTCGGTGGCACAGCCGCAGATGAGCAGCCTGTCCACCGGCTGCTCCGCCAGCAGGAAACCGAGCTCGGTGTCGAGAAAGCTGTCGCAGGCGGTCTTGCGTACCCGGCTGTCATGCCCCTCTGGGGCGAGATCGGCGTGCAGCTGCCAGCCCGGGCTGGCGGGATCCAGCTCGGTGCCGGGTTCGTCGTGCTGCACATAGATGACACGACCCTGTTCTGCCCGCACGCGTTCGGCCAATCGATTGATATTGGCGATGACCTGGCTGTCCTGATGGCGAGGCTGGGTGAACAGCCCCTGTTGCATGTCGATGACCAGTAACACATCCATATGAAATCCTTGGGCAAATGTTTGTCAGGGTGGCAGCCACTGGGCTCCTCAGACGCAAGGTCAGGGTTGCAGCCATTGGCTGCAGTCACGACTGCGGGATTGATGCAGTGCGCCCATATCTTGCTTCATTTCATCGGCATTTAGCCAGCGTTCCGGCAGGGGGGCGATGCCGACCCGCACGTCGGCAACCCGGCCAGCTGCTGGTTGACCGTCACCCGCTTGCGGCGCCGTCAGCTCCGGCACGACCAGCGCCACCTTGAGATCTGGGTTGCGGCTGGCGATGCGGCTGGCCAGCCCCAGCCCGCCCTCTACGTGGAAGTTGCCGGCGATATGCATGATGCGCTGGCCCGGGTGGCTGCGCAGGTAATCCACCATGCTCTCGGCCATGGTGTCGTCCCAGCTGGTCTGGGCGGCAAAGCGGCGGGCGTTGCTGTCGGCATCGCCATGATGGAGCGAGGCCATGAACTTCTGGCGATAGGGGTCATCGCCGAGGGTGAGGGTGCGGGCCAGCTGGCTGCGACGGCTGGCGGGCAGCTGCTCCAGCCAGGCCGGCCCCTCCTGGCCGACACAGCTCACCAGCGGTTTGGGCGCATTGGCGGCGATGACCGGCAGGTGGTGCGCCTTGGCGAACTCCACCAGCGGGCGATAGTCGCTCTGGTAGTTGGGCCAGGCGTTGCCGTCACGAATGAGGGCCGCCTCGCCGATGCGACCGGCCAGGTAGGCATCCAGCACCGGCTGATCGGCGCGGCTGAACTGCTCCATGGAGAGCCCCAGAGGGCGACCGTCTGCGGCCAGGCCCGCCAGCATTCTGGCTTGCAGCAGGTGCACCGCCGGGTGGGTGTGCAGCTCGCCCACCAGCACTATGTCGGCATCTGCCACCCGGGCCAGGGCCTGTTCGAGGCTCAGATCGTTCCCCTGGGTGGCCTTGAGCTGATAGTGATAGAGGGTACCGGCATCGTTGACGGGGGCCGTCGTGGCACAGGCGGCCAGCAGCAGGGGCAAGGTGAACAGGGGCAGTAGTCGGGTCATGGATGTCTCGCAGCGATGAGGTGCCGGCACCATACAATGGCAGCATGGCGGGCGGGAAAACAGAGGGGCGTAGTGTAGAACCGAATTATGACAAAAGAAAATGAGAGTGATTCCGTTTATTATTGATCTTTGTTGAGAGGTGGGTAAGATGCCAGCTGTTTGATAACAGTTCTCAATAAGGATTTGCAGTGGCCCATAACAACACCCTATCGCTGGTCGCCCTTGCCGTGGCAGCCGGCCTCGCTTCCCCGGTTTTTGCGGCGGACAAGAAAGCAGATGAAGTCATGGTGGTCAGTGGCTCTCGGATGGAGCAGAAACTGGAGGATGTCTCCGGCCCCATCTCGGTCATCACCGCCGAACAGATTGAAGAGCAGGTGGTGAGCAACGTCGCCGACCTGTTCCGTTACGAGCCGGGCGTCACCGCCCTCGGCGGTGCCGGCGATGCCCAGACCTTCGTCATTCGCGGCATGGGCGAGAACCGGGTCAAGATAGTGCGTGACGGCGTGCGCCAGAACGATGCCTACAAGAACGGCGGCGTGGGCCAGAGCTATTTCGACACCGACATGATCAAGCAGGTCGAGGTGGTCAAGGGACCAGCCTCGGCAGCCTACGGCTCCGATGCACTGGGCGGCGTCATCGCCATCACCACCAAGGATGCGGCTGATTTCCTCAAGGGTCGCGACAGCTACCTGGATGCCACCACCGGTTATGCCTCCAGCAGCCACCAGAAGATGGCCGGCGTCACCGGGGCCCTGCGCGCCGGCGCGTTCGAGAACCTGCTGCGCTACACCTGGCGTGACGGCGGGGTGACCCAGAACTACGACGGCGACAAGAACGAGTTCGACATCGTCAGCCAGGCCGTGCTGTTCAAGAGCCAGTGGAACCTGAGCGATGCCCAGTTCCTCAAGCTGACCGTCGACTACTTCAACGAGGGGCAGGACCCCGATGCCGTCGACCTCACCAAGGCGGGTTCGGTCTTCAACCAGCCGATCACCGACAAGGAGACCGACAACCTGTCGCTGGTGCTGGATCACGGCATCGCCCTGAACGCGCCCTGGGTCGATCGCATCGACAGCAAGCTCTACTACGCCCGTACCAAGCAGACCATGGATCAGTACGCCTCTTCCAAATACCCGGTGCGGCCGACCAACCCCTATGTGACCAAGAACTCGCTGGACAACAACGGTTTCGAGCAGAAGAGCCTGGGCGCCCAGCTGAAGTTCAGCAAGGCGCTGGCGAGCCAGCGGCTGGCATGGGGCCTGGAGTATGAGCACACCGACAACGAGCGGACCCGCTTCAAGGCGCCGACCGTGCCGGGGGATTTCGTCGGTTACAACGAGCTGAGCTTCCCCTCCACCACCACCGAGCACGGCGCCCTGTGGGCGTTTGACGAGCTGAAATTCGGCGAGCGCTGGGTGCTGACACCGGGTGCCCGCTACGACTACTACCGGATGAACCCGGATCAGGATCCCGCCTACACCGGCGAGAACCTCAAGCGTTTCTCCGAAGGGGAGTTCTCGCCCAAGCTGGGGCTGGTGTTCAAGGCGCACGAGGCGGCCAACCTGTTCGCCCAGTACAGCCACGGCTACAAGACCCCCATGTATGACAACGCCTTCTCCACCCTGAACCACCAGGCATATGGCTATCGCATCGAGCCCAACCCGAACCTCAAGCCCGAGAGCAGCGACGGCATCGATCTGGGTGTGCGCGGCAGCGCCGGCGGCTTCAGCTATGAAGTGGCCACCTTCTACAACAAGTTCGAAGACTTCATCGAGCTGGCCGGGGTCGGCACCGAGGGCCGCACCGCGCTGTATCAGTATCAGAACCTGGACAAGGCGACCACCAAGGGGGCCGAGGCCAAGGCGGACTACTGGCTGAACGATCTGGTCAACGTCTGGGGCAACCTCTCCTACATCGAGGGCAAGGATGGCGACGGCAACTACATCAACAGCCTGAGCCCGCTCAAGGGGACCCTGAGTGTTCGACTGGAGCAGCCCAACTGGAACATCAACACCGCCCTGCGCTTTGCCGACGACATGAGCAAGGTGGGCAAGGATGCCAAGGGCAACGACAACATCAAGAGCGCGGGCTGGGGCGTGGTGGACATCTATGCCCAGTTCAAGCCGGTGCAGGATCTGCAGTTCAACGTGGGTGTCTTCAACTTGTTCGACAAGGAGTACGTCAACTACGAGAGCATCACCGGTCAGAGCGCCAGTGCCAGCACCAGCCGCCAGACCGAGCCGGGTCGCAACCTGAGTGCACGGGTCAAGTACGTGTTCTGATGAATGCACACCACGACAAGGGGCCTGCGGGCCCCTTTTTCATGGCGGGGACCGGGCCCCCGATGGCGGACAAAAAGGCGGCCAAAAAGAAACCCGCCGAAGGCGGGTGGAAGGATTGCAACACTAACCAGGAGGAGGTGTTACTCAATAGACACCGGCCTTGCGCCAATAGTTCAATTTTATTGATGTTTTTCATTATTATCTGCGCGGCGTCCCAGCCGGGATCGCAGGATCCCCACCGACAAATCGGTTATCATTTGTACCCCCGTTTCTCAGTGTCGAGGATCTATGCCCGCCTTCTCCTGGTTAGCTCTGTTTTTTGGCGCTTTCTACTTCGTCTACGGTGCCTATCTGCCGTTCTGGTCGCTCTGGCTGGAGGGGATCGGGGTCAGCGCCGAGATGATCGGCCTGCTGCTCGGCGCGGGCATGGCGATCCGCTTTGCCGGCAATCTGATGGTGATGGGCCAGATCAAGGGGGCGGGGCACCTGCTGCCGGTCACCCGCCTGCTCTGCCTGCTCAGTCTGCTGGCCTTCCTCGGCTTTTACCTCAGCCACAATCTCTGGTGGCTGGTGGGGCTGACCCTGGTGGCGAACTTCATCTACCCGACCCTGATGCCGGTGGGGGAAGCGCTGGCCACCCGCATGGTGGTACAGGCGCACCTCGACTACGGCAAGGTGCGGCTGTGCGGCTCGTTCGCCTTTATCGTCGCCTCGACCCTGGTCGGGGCGTTGGTGGGGAATTTTGGCAGCGACTGGATACTGCACACCATGGTGGCCGGATTGTTGCTGATGTTGCTGCTGAGCTGGCTGCCGCTGCACCCGGCGCCGCAGGACATTCAGGGCGAGCGGGCCAAGGCCTCTCTGCTCGATACCCTCAGGTCCCCCTCGGTGCGCCGTTTTCTGCTGATCTCGGCCCTGCTGCAAGGCAGTCACGCCGCCTACTACGGCTTTAGCGCCATGCACTGGAAGGCGGCGGGTTACAGCGGCACCACCATCGGTTATCTGTGGGCGCTGGGGGTGGTGGCGGAGATCGGCATGTTTGCCGCCGACAAGCGCTTCCTCAACCGCTTCGGCGCCCAGACCCTGTTTCTGGTGGGGGCGCTGGGCTGCGTGGTGCGCTGGATCCTGCTCGGTGCCTCCACCGAGCTGCTGGTGCTGGTGGCGGGTCAGCTGCTGCATGCGGTCACCTTCTGCGTCAGCCACCTCGGTGCCGTGCGCTTCATGACCCGTCAGCTGCCGGCCGAGCAGCTGATCCCGACCCAGGCGCTCTATGCGGCGCTGGGGCTCGGCATGACGGTGGCCGCCCTGATGACCTTGTGCGGCCTGCTGTTCGAACCGCTGGGGGGCGGCATCTTCTTCCTGATGGTGCTGGTGGTGCTGCCGGTGTTCGTGCTGCGCCTGCGGGAGGGCGAGCTGAAGGCCGCCTGAGTGGCCCTGTCCGGTCAGCAACCACATTGATCAGCAACGAAAAAGGGGAGCCTCGGCTCCCCTTGTTGCATGGTGACGGCTGGCTCAGGATTCCTGCTCAAAGGCCAGCAGATCACCGGGCTGGCAGCCCAGTTCGCGGCAAATAGCCTCCAGGGTGGAGAAGCGAACCGCCTTGGCATGGCCGTTTTTCAGGATGGAGAGGTTGGCCTCGGTGATGTTGACCCGCAGAGCCAGCTCGCGGGCAGTCATTTTGCGTTCGGCCAGCAGGGCATCGAGTCGGATGATGATGGGCATGGGTTCCTCACACCGTCAGTTGTTGTTCATCGGCCAGCCGCTTGGCCTCGCGCATCACCAGCGCCAGCGCCGACACGATAAGCCCGGCCAGCAGCAACTGGAAGTCCGATGAACCTATTTTTATCTGGCCGTGCAGCTCGGGGCCCGGCAGGGTGAGCACTAGGTCCAGCAGCGGGGTCGTGATGATTTTGGTGACGAAACTGACACAGAGCAGCAGGCCGATCAACTGGTAGCGGCGGATCTGGCTGAAGGTGAACAGCATGGCCTGCCGATAGCCGCGAAACAGCTGGAGCAGTTGCCACAGCATCAGCATGAACACCAGATCCGGCAGCAGCATCACCAGGGTGCCCAGCAGACGGGTGCCCAGGTTGAGGGGGTAGTCGGCAATCGAGGGGGCCGTGCTGGCCAGCGCCGGCTGTGCCATGGTCAGGGGGACATGGTTGAGCACCGAACTGTCTTGCACCGCCAGTGCGTCGATCAGCTCCTGCTGCAGATAGTCGCTGCCGCCGAGCAGCTGGGACCAGACTCCCATGACCGTCATGATCGGGGTGGCCAGCAGGGCGAACAGCAGGATCCATTCGATCAGGTTGCTCATGCGTTCGAGCTTGTTGTGTTTCATCGCTTACCTCTTGGAGTGAAAGGGTGGGCCACGCGCAGCACCGAATTATTGTTTATCAATAAACACAGTCAGATGTTTATCGTTTTTCGATATTTATTCAAGCGTTTTTTATTGAAAAACGATAAATTCTTGCTGCAATAAGAAGATGACATTTTTCGGGCGGCTCTCTAGACTGGCTGCTGCTGCGCTTGAATCTTCAACACGGACAAGAGGTTACAGATGCACCAGGGATGGTTGCTGATCGGATTGTCGCTCTCCTATCTGGGGTTGCTGTTTTTGATCGCCTACGTGGCGGACAAGAACAAACGTCGCCGTTTAAAGGGGCAGCCCCTGCTCTACAGCCTGTCGCTGGCGGTCTATTGCACCTCCTGGACCTTCTTCGGCACGGTGGGCCAGGCCAGCGAGTCGCCCTGGTCACCTGTGCCCATCTATCTGGGCCCCATGCTGGTGTTCCTGTTCGGCTGGCGCTTGCTGGCCCGCCTCATCCTGGTGGCCAAGCGCGAGCACATCACCTCCATCGCCGACTTCATCGCCGCCCGTTACGGCAAGTCCCAGCGCCTCGCCATGGTGATCGCGCTGATCGCCATCATGGGGATACTGCCGTACCTGGTGTTGCAACTGAAAGCCATCGTCACCGGGCTGGATCTGCTGATGGCCAACTCTGTACCCGCCGGCCCCACCGGCAATACCGCCGGGCTGGCCCTCGGCGTGGCCCTGCTGCTGGCGCTGTTCAGCATCCTGTTCGGCACCCGCCATCTGGACGCCACCGAGCACCACCGCGGCATGGTGGTGGCCATCGCCTTCGAATCCGTGGTCAAGCTGCTCGCCTTCATGGCGGTGGGGGGCTTTGCGCTCTGGCTTATCCTCAGCAAGCCGAGCCAGGCCCGCACCCTGGTGGCCAGCGACTTTCTCGATGCGGTGGTGGCGGTGACGCCGGGCAGCCTGCTGGAGCTCGCCATCTATACCTTGGTCGCCATGTGCGCCGTCATCTGCCTGCCGCGCCAGTTTCACGTGACCGTGGTGGAGAACAACCAGGGCCAGGATCTGCACTGGGCGCGCTGGCTGTTTCCGCTCTACCTGTTCGTGATGGGGCTGTTCATCTGGCCGCTGGCGCTGGCGGGCAAGCAGTGGGTGGGGGCCGGCATGGCCTCGGATACCTATGTGATCAGCCTGCCCATGTCGCTCGGTTTCGACGGCATGGCGCTGCTGGCGTTTCTTGGCGGCACCTCGGCGGCCACCGGCATGGTGATCGTCTGCACCATCGCGCTGGCCATCATGGTCAGCAACGATCTGGTACTGCCGGTGCTGCTGCGCCGCTTCTGGCAGCAGGGGCGGGACGAGCGGCTGGTGCGCCTGCTGCTGCAGGTGCGCCGCGGCGCCATCCTGCTGATCCTGCTGGCAGCCTGGGGGCTCTACCTCTGGCTCGGGGATCTCACCAGCCTGTCGCGCATCGGCTACCTGTCGTTTGGCGCCGTGGCCCAGTTCGCGCCGGCGCTGCTGCTTGGCCTCTACTGGCGGCACGGCAACCGCAAGGGGGTCTACCTCGGTCTCGCCCTCGGGGTCAGCCTCTGGTTCGCCACCCTGCTGGCGGAGAGCGGCCTGCTGGCCGGCTCGCCGCTGGCCGCCCTGCTGGCACCACCGGACTGGCCAGCGTTTCGCGATCTCAGCCTGGGGGCCTGGTGCATCTTCCTGAGCCTGTTGCTCAACCTCATCGGCTATGTGGCGGGCTCCCTGCTGTCGCAGGCGGCGGTGAGCGAGCGGCTGCAGGCGGCCAACTTCGTCGGCAAGCCGAGCCGCGACACCACGGCGCTCTATCAGGCGCGGGTCTCGGTCAAGGAGCTGGAGATGCTGGCAGCCCGCTTCGTCGGCTCGAGCCGGGTCAAGCGTGCCTTCGGCCGCTTCGCCGGCGAGCGGGGCGGCACCTTGGCGCCCCAGATGCAGGCCTCCGCCGAGCTGATTGCCCACACCGAGCGGCTGCTGGCCGGGGTGTTCGGCACCTCGTCTGCCCGCCTGGTGCTGGCCTCGGCCCTGCAGGGGCGCAACATGCAGCTCGAAGAGATCGCCACCATAGTGGACGAGGCCTCCGACGTGTTTCGCTTCAACCGTGGCCTGCTGCAGGGGGCCATCGAACACATGGGGCAGGGGATCTCGGTGGTGGACCGGGATCTCAAGCTGGTGGCCTGGAACCGGCGCTACATCGAGCTGTTCCACTATCCGCCCGGCCTCATTCAGGTGGGCCGCCCCATCGAGGAGATCATCCGCTACAACGCCGAGCAGGGGCTGTGCGGCCCAGGCGATGTCGAGGCCCATGTGGTGCGGCGGGTCGCCTTCATGCAGCGCGGCAGCCAGCATATCTCGGCGCGGGAGCGCCCCGATGGCCGGGTGATCGAGATGCAGGGCAACCCCATGCCGGCGGGCGGCTTCGTGATGACCTTTACCGACATCACCCCGTTTCGCGACGCCGAGCGGGTGCTGCGGGAGGCCAACGAACACCTGGAGGTGCGGGTGGCCGAGCGCACCCACGAGCTCTCCGAGCTCAATCGCCAGCTGCTGCTGGTGAACCAGCAGGTGGAGCGGGCCAACCACTCCAAGAGCCGCTTCCTGGCGGCGGTGAGCCACGATCTGACCCAGCCGCTCAACGCCGCCAAGCTGTTTACCTCCTCCCTGCTGGAGATGCTGCCACCGGCGGACGAGCCGGCCCGCATCGCCCGCCACATCGACGACGCGCTGGGAGCGACCGAGGATCTCATCACCGATCTGCTCGACATATCGCGGCTCGAAGCGGGCAAGTTCAAGGCCAAGAAACTGGATTTCGCCCTGCGCGACGTGTTCGACAACCTCAAGGCGGAGTTCGGCGTGCTGGCGCAGGCGGGGGGGATCCAGTTCTCGGTGGTGGAGAGCGGTGTGGCGGTCTACAGCGATGTGCGCCTGCTGCGGCGGGTGCTGCAAAACTTCCTCACCAACGCCTTTCGCTACAACCCGGGCGGGCGGGTGCTGCTCGGCTGCCGCCGGCTCGGCGACAAGGTGCGCATCGAGGTGTGGGACAACGGCCCCGGCATTCCGGCCGACAAGCAGGAGGCGATCTTCGACGAGTTCTCCCGCCTCGATCATTCCCGCACCGCGCGGGAGCAGGGGCTAGGGCTCGGCCTTGCCATCGCCCGCGGCATTGCCCTGGTGCTCGGCCACAACCTGACCCTGCGCAGCTGGCCGGGGGCGGGCTCGGTGTTTGCCATCACCCTCAATCTGGCGACCCGTCCTGTCGCAACGACGCAGGTGGCGGCACCCACCCAGCGCGACAGCCAGCTGGAGGGGATCCGGGTGCTCTGCATCGACAACGAGAGCGACATCCTGATCGCCATGCACTCCCTGCTGGGGCGCTGGGGCTGCGAGGTGGTCTGTGCCCAGAGCCTGGCCCAGGCGGAGGATCTCATCGCCGGCGGCTTCCTGCCGCAGCTGGTGCTCTCCGATTACCATCTGGACGACGGCAAGACCGGGCTGCAGGCGCTGCACATGCTGCGCCTGGCCCACGGCAACGACATCGGCGGCATCATCATCAGTGCGGATCGCAAGAGCGAGCTGCAGGCGCAGATCCGCGAACACGGCTACGGCTACATCAGCAAACCGGTCAAACCGCTCAAGCTGCGAGCGCTGATGAACAGCATCTTGCGGCCGGCCAAACTTGATGATGATCACGAAACCGGGAATTCGTCCGAATTTTAATCGACGGCCCCCAGCCGGCAAGATCGGCACTTTCTGACACAAAAAAGTGCCTTTTCTTCTCGTTTGAGGCTTATTTTCGATAAAAAGTGGTTTATTAATAACCGCTCGGGGGTTTGCCCTCCCTCCTTTGACTCCCTTATAGTCAGGTCGCGATTATTTTTGTCGCAAATCAAGTTGTGCAAAAGGCAAACCGGATGAAAGTCCGGGACGCAAAGCTTCCGGTCTAAGGGTCAGCAGTACCTAAGATAGCGGGGCCACCACAGGTTGTTTCGTCCATGGGCCAAGCCATGGTGCGATGTTGTCTGCGTTACCTGTCAGGTTGCGTTGCCTTTTTCGTTATCTATTCCAAGAACGAAATAAGGATATTCAACTATGTTAAGTCCAAAACCCTCCGTACTGGCGTTGTTGGTCGGGGGTCTGTGTGCCTCCTCCGCCTTCGCTGCCGCCCCCGGCAAACCCACCATCGGCTGGGGCGAAACCAAGTTCGCCATCGTCGAAGTGGATCAAGCCGCCACCTCCTACAACAAGCTGGTCAAGGTGCACGCCGATGGCGCGCCGGTCAGCGTGAGCTGGAACCTCTGGTCCGGTGATGTCGGTCAGACCGCCAAGGTACTGCTCGACGGCAAGGAGGTGTGGTCCGGTGCCGCGTCCGCCTCCGGCACCGCCAACTTCAAGGTCACCAAGGGGGGCCGCTACCAGATGCAGGTGGCGCTGTGCAACGCCGACGGCTGCACCCTCTCCGACAAGAAAGAGATCCTGGTGGCCGACACCGACGGCAGCCACCTGCTGCCGCTCAAGGCGCCGCTCAAGGAGAACAACAAGCCCTACGTCAACAAGACCGGCAAGGTGATGGGGGCCTACTACGTGGAGTGGGGGGTCTATGGTCGCAAGTTCACCGTGGACAAGATCCCGGCCCAGAACCTGACCCACATCCTCTACGGCTTCACCCCGATCTGCGGTGGCAACGGCATCAACGACAGCCTGAAAGAGATCTCCGGCAGCTTCGAGGCGCTGCAGCGCTCCTGTGCCGGCCGCGAGGACTTCAAGGTCTCCATCCACGATCCCTGGGCTGCCATCCAGATGGGGCAGGGCAACCTCACCGCCTATGACGAACCCTACAAGGGCAACTTCGGCAACCTGATGGCGCTCAAGAAGGCCTATCCGGACCTGAAGATCCTCCCCTCCATCGGTGGCTGGACCCTCTCCGACCCCTTCTTCTTCTTCGGTGACAAGACCAAGCGCGACACCTTCGTCGCCTCGGTGAAGGAGTATCTGCAGACCTGGAAATTCTTCGACGGGGTGGACATCGACTGGGAATTCCCGGGTGGCCTCGGGGCCAACCCCAACCTCGGCAGCCCCTCCGACGGCGAGACCTACGTGCTGCTGATGAAGGAGCTGCGCGCCATGCTCGACGAGCTGAGTGCAGAGACGGGCCGCACCTATGAGCTCACTTCCGCCATCAGCGCCGGCGGTGACAAGATTGCCAAGGTGGACTATCGCGCCGCCCAGCAATACATGAATCACATCTTCCTGATGAGCTACGACTTCAACGGCGCCTGGACCAACACCGGGCTGGGTCACCAGACCGCGCTCTACGAGTCGAGCTGGGATCCCAACACCAAGTACACCACCGACAAGGGGGTCAAGGCGCTGCTGGGTCAGGGCGTCGAGCCGGGCAAGGTGGTGGTGGGGGCCGCCATGTATGGTCGCGGCTGGACCGGCGTCAGCGGGTATCAGGGCAACAACCCCTTCACCGGCACCGCCACCGGCCCGATTGCGGGGACCGAAGCGGAAGGGATCTGGGAGAAGGGGGTCATCGACTACCGCGGCATCGCCAAGGGCAAGATGGCTGGCGACTGGCAGTACAGCTATGACGAAGTGGCCGAAGCACCGTCCGTGTTCAAGGCTGCCACCGGCGAGCTCATCACCTTCGATGACGAGCGTTCGGTCAAGGCCAAGGGGCAGTACGTGCTGGCCAACCAGCTCGGCGGCATGTTCGCCTGGGAAATCGACGCCGACAACGGCGACATTCTCAACGCCATGCACGAGGGGCTGGGCCACGGCGATAGCACACCGCCGGTCAACAAGCCGCCGGTGGCCAACGCCGGCACCGATCTCGCGGTGACCGGGCCGGCCCAGCTGGTGCTGGACGGTTCCTCCTCCCGCGATCCTGAAGGGGCTGTGCTGAGCTACAGCTGGGCCCAGATCTCCGGTCCCAAGGCGACCCTGAGCGATGCCACCCAGGCCAAGGCCAAGGTGAGCGTCGATGCGGTGAGCCAGGACGTCAATCTGGTGTTCGAGCTGACCGTGACCGATGACCACAACCTTAGCGCCAAGGATCAGGTGGTGGTGACCAACAAGGCGCCGCAACCCAACCTGCCGCCTGTGGTGACGGTGCAGGACAAGGTCTCGGTGCAGGCAGGCAAGCAGGTGAGCATCACTGCCAGCGCCACCGACCCCAACGGCGATACCCTGAGCTATCAGTGGAACGTGCCGGCCGGGGTTACCGCCAGCGGTCAGAACAGCAAGACCCTGGTGGTGACCGGCCCCAGCGTCACCGTGGAGACCGGTTATGACCTCACCGTTACCGTGACCGACGGCGCCCTGGATGCCCAGGGCAAGACCCGCCTCACCGTGACCCCGGTCAGCGGTGGCGGCGACTGCAACGCCACCGATCCGGATGCCGCCAACTGGCCGGCCTGGAAGGCCTCAACCACCTACAACGGTGGCGAGAAGGTGAGCCACAACCAGCTGGTGTGGCAGGCCAAGTACTGGACCCAGGGCAATGAACCGAGCCGCACCGCCGATCAGTGGAAGCTGATAAGCCAGGTGCAGCTGGGCTGGGATGCCAGCGTCGCCTACAACGCCGGTGACGTGACCACCCACAACGGCCGCCAGTGGAAGGCACAGTACTGGACCCGCGGCAACGAGCCTGGCAAGCACGACGTCTGGCAGGACATCGGCGCCGCCAGCTGCAAATAACCTCACCATAAAATCCACCGGGGCATGCCAGGCATGCCCCCTTTTTTCCCCATAACAACAAAGAGCACCACCATGACCACATGCACCACACGTCTTGCCTGCCTGATCGGCGTAGCCCTGGCAAGCGGCCCGCTGCTGGCCGCCGTTCAGCCACCCACCCCGCTGGTTTTTGACGCCACCCGTCCGCAGAACGATCTGCAGGGGTCGCTGCTGGCCGGCATCCAGTTTGCCCAGAGCCAGATCCTGCCCGCCCACCCGCGGGAGGGGGACAACCAGCCCCGCCTCACCGCCCTGCGCAAGAGCCTGCTGCTGGTGCGCCCGCTGCAGGCCGGCAACCAGGCGCCGCTGGCGCTCGAGGCCCGCGACGGCGCCGGCAAGCTGCTCGGCAGCCTCACGCTGGATCCGCCCTCCCGCCTGCCCAAGACCGCCTACTACCTGGAAGGAACGCCGGAGGAGGGGGTCGACTTCACTCCGGGTCCCGGCACCAGCACCCTCATCAACAGCAGCAGCGAGCTGGCCAGGCTGAGCGATCCGAGCGGCACCTTCCTGCTCGGCAAGTTGCAGCCCCATGCCCTGGTCACCATCCAGACCGCCGACGGCCGTTGGGTGCGCGACATCCACCTGCCGCGCGACGCGAGCCTGGAGGGCAAGATGGTGCGCCTTACCTCCAATGCCGGCTACAACTCCACCGTCTATTTCAGTGGCCGCCAGGTAACAATCTCCCGCGGCCAGTGGATCCGCGATGGCGAGCTGGAAAACAACGGCATTACCTATTCCAGCGATGCCTGGAGCGCCGTGCTGCCGGCCGAGTGGATCATGCCCGGCCTCACCCTGCGACTGAGCCAGGGGGATCTGAGCGGCGAGCTGAACGACCTCAAGGTGGGGGCGCCGGGGGAGCTGCTCATTCACACCATCGACATCGGCATGCTGACCAGCCCGCGCGACCAGTTCGCCTTTGCCAAAGATAAAGAAGCCCAGCGGGAGTATTTCCAGACCATTCCCGCCAGCCGCCTCGTCGTCAGCCAGTATGCGCCGCTGTCGTTGCCGGAAGTGATGCTGCCAGATGGCACCCTGCTCACCGACTTTGATCCGAGCGAGGGGGGCTGGCACAGCGGCACCATGCGCCAGCGCATCGGCAAGGAGCTCATCTCCCTTGGCATCGACAATGCCAACTACGGCATCAACAGCACAGCCGGGGAGGGGGAGAGCAGCCACCCCTACGTGGTGGCCCAGCTGGCGGCCCACAACAGCCGTGGCAAGTACGCCAACGGGGTGCAGGTGCACGGCGGATCCGGCGGGGGCGGCATCGTCACCCTTGACGCTTCCCTTGGCAACGAGTTCAGCCACGAGGTGGGCCACAACTACGGTCTCGGCCACTACGTGGGCGGCTTTGCCGGTTCGGTGCACCGCAGCGCCGATCAGATCAATGCCACCTGGGGCTGGGATGGCGACAAGAACCGCTTCATCCCCAACTTCTTTGCGAGCCGCAGCGGCCAGAGCGCCTGCCTCGACGGCCAGTGCCAGGCCCCGTTTGACGGCCGCAAGTTTGGCTTCGACGCCATGGCCGGCGGCGAGCCGCTCTCCGGCTTCAATCGCTTCACCCTCTACACCCCCAACTCGGCCGCCATCATCCAGCGCTTCCTCGAGAGCAAGGCGGTGTTCGACGCAGCGTCCCCCACTGGCTTTAGCAAGTGGAACGAAAGCCAGGCCAGGATGGAGCCCTACCGCCACCGGGTCGATCTCGCCGAGCAGATCACCGCGCCGGTGAGCGATCTGGGAGAAGTCAAACTGGCCGCCCTGCTGGCCGAGTACGATCTGGTCAAGGTGGCCATGTGGGATGGCAACTGGACCCGCAACATCCAGCTGCCGGCCGCCTCGGCGGTCAATCGCGGCCGCATCGTCAGCATCGACCACAACGCCGGCTACAACAGCACCCTCTTCATCAACGGCCAGCAGATCACTGTCTCGCGCGGCTTCAAGAAGAGCTATCGCTCCGACGGCAGCCGCTGGAACGAGGGAGCGCCGACGGATCTGGCGGCAGATCGCAAGCCAGCTGCCTTCGGCGTGCCGGTGACCACCCTGGTCGGCTACTACGACCCGCAGGGGCAGCTGCCGAGCTACCTCTATCCGGCCCTGCACGGCGCCTACGGCTTTGCCTATGGCGATGACGGCGAGCGGCTCGGCAACAGTGACTGCCAGCTGCAGGTGGAGACCCGCGACGGCCTGCTGCGCTTCAAGCTGGCCAACCACCGGCTGAGCGCGAGCGTGATGAACAAGTTCCACGTCAACGTGCCGACCGCAAGCGAGCCGCGCAGCGCCAGCGTGCTGTGCCGCAACCAGTCACAGACCGAGGCCCAGCTTGTCCCGGCCCCGGTCGGGCTCGGCTACACGGTCAACGGCATGCCGCTGGCGGCGCGCTGAGTGTTTTTCTCCTTTCTCCTCGCGCAATGCGAGGTGCCACTGGCGGGGGCCAAGCCCCGCCTTTCATCAAGCAAGAGGTAAATATGATGACAAGAAAGTCCTCTGTGGCCACCCTGCTGGCCGGGCTCTGTCTGAGCGGTCAGCTGTGGGCCGCCAGCGCCTATGACATCAATCAGGGCTATGGCGGCGGCAGCCAGGTCAGTTTCAACGGCCAGATCTACGAGGCCAAATGGTATGCCAATCCGGGCCAGAGCCCGGGCGTGCAGGTCGCCAACGAGTGGGATTCTCCGTGGGCCCTGCTGGGGGCGGGTGAAGCGACGCCACCCGGTGACGGGGAGGGCATAGCCCCGCCCGCGCAGGGAGGCAGCGGCGCCGCTGACGGCAGCACCGTCTACCTGAGCCAGAGCGAGCTGGATGCCAGGGAGCATGCGCTCACCGACTTCCCGGCCATGACGGCGGTCAAGGCCTCCATCGCCACCCGCGACAACGCCGTGGTCGAGGCGGTGGCCCCCGGCCTGCCGCTCAACCCCGCCAACGTCAAACGGGTGGAGGGGCTGATCAGCGAGTCACAGTTCAACTTCCTGTTCCCGCTGCGGGCGCCGGAGTACACCTATCGCGGCTTCCTGCAGGCGGTGGCCAAGTTCCCGGCCTTCTGCGGTGATTACAGCGACGGGCGCAACGCCGAGGCCATCTGCCGCAAGTCGCTGGCCACCATGTTCGCACACTTCGCCCAGGAGACCGGCGGTCACGAGAGCTGGCGACCCGAGCCCGAGTGGCGTCAGGGCCTGGTGTGGGTGCGGGAGATGGGCTGGACCGAGCAGATGCGCGGCGGCTACAACGCCGAGTGCCGGCCGGATGTGTGGCAGGGTCAGCAGTGGCCGTGCGGCAAGTTCGACAACGGCGAGTTCAAGAGCTACTTCGGTCGTGGCGCCAAGCAGCTGTCGTACAACTACAACTACGGCCCCTTCTCCGAGGCCATGTTCGGCACTGTGCGCACCCTGCTGGACAACCCGGAGAAAGTGGCGGACACCTGGCTCAACCTGGCCAGCGCCGTGTTCTTCTTCGTCTATCCGCAGCCGCCCAAGCCCTCCATGCTGCACGTGATTGACGGCACCTGGCAGCCCAACGCCCACGACCGGCAGAACGGCCTGGTGCCGGGCTTCGGGGTGACCACCCAGATCATCAACGGCGGGGTGGAGTGCGGCGGTGCGGCCGAGCATGCCCAGTCCCAGAACCGGATCACCTACTACCAGGCCCAGGCCCAGTATCTGGGGGTGCCGGTGCCTGCCGACGAGGTGCTCGGTTGCAAGAACATGAAGGTCTTTGACGAGGCCGGCGCCGGCGCCCTGCCCATCTACTGGGAGAACGACTGGAGCTATGTGCCGGGCAACCCCAACGGTGGCAAGAGCTACGCCTGCAAGCTGGTCGGCTACCAGACCCGCTTCAGCGCCTTCAAGGAGCGTGACTACAGCCGCTGCGTGCAGCACTTCTTCCCCGAGGTGGTGATCGAGGACAACGGCGGTGGCACCAACCTGCCGCCGGTGGCCAGCATCAGCGGCCCGAGCGAGGCGCTGGGCGGCGCCACCGTGCTGCTCTCCGGCCAGGGCTCGAGCGATCCGGAAGGCAAACCCCTCAGTTACGCCTGGACCCTGCCTGCCGGGGCCAGCGCCTCGGATCTGAGCCAGTCCACCCTGAGCGCCATCCTGCCGCCGACCCCGACCAACGACACCCGCTACGGCTTCGTGCTCAAGGTGACCGACGACAAGGGGCTGAGCCGCAGCGCCACCCACGAGATCCTGATCAAGGGCAGTGGCGGTACCACGCCGCCGGATGGCAACCCGCCCTACAAGGAGGGCACCGCCTACAAGGCCGGTGACAAGGTGAGCAACCTGGGCGGCAACTACCAGTGCAAGCCCCATCCCTACACCGGCTGGTGTGCCGGCGCGGCCTGGGCCTATGAGCCCGGCAAGGGCACGGCCTGGAGCGATGCCTGGATCAAGCTGTAACGGCATATCCGCGCAATAAAAAAGGCCCGTCAGGGCCTTTTTTCATGGGATGAATGCGCTCACAGCGGCTTTTGCCACAGGCTCAGCAGCAGATCCTGCTCCAGCTCGTCCGGTCCCTGGTGGCTGAAGGCGTGGCGCTGCTCACCGCTGGCGCGCCAGCCGAGGCGGCTGGTCTCCAGGATGAAGCTGCGCAGCCCCTGGTCCATCTGCATGCTGAACTGGCAGCGCAGCTGACTCATGGGGTTGAGGCCGGCCAGGCTCGGCCAGCTCAGCGGGTGCTCCATGCTGACCGGGTTGAGGCTGACCCTCAGCTGCCACTGGTGGCGGGGGCCAGGTTGCAGGTAGAGCAGGTAGCCGCCCGGTGCCAGCCAGCTGACCAGCTGCTCGGTCTTGACCTTGAGATCGTTGACCAGCAGCAGCTGGGCCGTGCCCGGCAGGATCGGCGCGCGGGCCGGATCGGCGATGATGAACTGAGCGCCCGGCTGCGCCTTGTTGGCGGCAAAGATGGTGTTCTTGGCGATGTCGACGCCGGCAAATTGCCAGCCCGGCAGGCGCTCGGCCAGGGTCCGGCAGTAGTAACCCTCGCCGCAGCCCAGGTGGATCAGCTCGCGCGGGTCGAGGGGGGCAAGCAGGCTGGCCATCGCCTCGACCAGCGGCAACTGGTGGCCCTGCTCGAGGAAGTGGCGTTTGGCGCGCATCAGGGCGCGGCTGTCGCTGTCCTTGGGGTTCTTCTTGCCGGGGATGAGATCCAGATAGCCTTCCGGCGCGGGATCGAAATGGTGCTTGTTGGCGCAGTAGACCCCGCGGGAGGCTTCATGAAGTTGCAGCGGGCTGCGACAGATAGGGCATTGCAGGTGCATAGGATTTCTCTTGGCGAAGGCCATGACGGCAGGGGCGTTCGGGATTATAGGGGAGACGATCAGAAAAGGCTGCCGTGGCAGCCTTTTTTATCCGGCGACCCAGTGCGGGGCCGCCAGTCGCGAGGATCAGCGAGTGCCGAACACCACTATGGTCTTGCCGTGGGCGGAGATCAGCTCCTGCTCTTCGAGCATCTTGAGGATCCGGCCGACGGTTTCACGGGAGCAACCGACGATCTGGCCTATCTCCTGACGGGTGATCTTGATCTGCATGCCATCCGGGTGGGTCATGGCATCCGGCTGCTTGGCCAGGTTCAGCAGGGTCTGGGCGATCCGGCCGGTCACGTCCAGGAAGGCGAGGTTGCCGACTTTCTGGCTGGTGTGCTGCAGGCGGGCCGCCATCTGGCCGGAGAGGCGCATCAGGATTTCCGGGTTGACCTGGATCAGCTGGCGGAACTTCTTGTAGGAGATCTCGGCCACTTCACAGGAACCTTTGGCACGCACCCAGGCGGAACGCTCCGGGTTTTCGCTCTCCTCGAACATCCCCATCTCGCCCAGGAAGTCGCCCTGGTTCAGATAGGAGAGGATCATCTCCTTGCCTTCATCGTCCTTGATCAAGACGGCCACAGTGCCCTTGACGATGTAGTAGAGGGTTTCCGCTTTCTCACCCGCGTGGATCAGGGTGCTCTTGGCGGGATACTTATGAATGTGGCAGTGCGACAAGAACCATTCCAGGGTGGGATCGCTTTGCGGTTTGCCAATGACCATGAGAATTCCTCTGTAGTGTCTTTTTATGGACTCGTGCGTCCGGGCAAGCTGCCAACCTTGCCATTCCTTGTATTAGTCGCAGTAGGATAAGAGCCTTTGTCTGTGCTGACAAGGCTTTGAGGGCTTTTGCCAGCTCCCCTTGCAACCCCTGCTGCGTTCCGTTCGCCATTGTAGGGAAGATGGGGGCATCAGATGTTGATTTTGATCTAGTTAGTCAGGAAGTTCGTGAAAATGGCGGATATGTGCCGCTGTCGCGTCGTCTGCGGTATGCTATGTCAGTCAGATCTGTCGTCATCAAGAGGAAATGTGAAATGAAAGCCAAGGTCAGCTGGGTGGAAGGCATGCAGTTTGTGGGCGAGAGTGAGTCCGGTCACAAGGTGATCCTGGACGGAGCCAACCCCGGCGAAGGTGCCAGCCCGATGGAGATGATCCTGCTGGCGGTGGGCGGTTGCAGCTCGATCGATGTGGTCTCCATTCTGGAGAAGGCGCGTCAATCCGTGACCGCCTGCCATGTGGAGCTGGCCGGTGAGCGGGCTGACTCGGTGCCGCGGGTATTCGAGAAGATCCACCTCCACTTCGTGGTGACCGGCAAGGGGCTGGCTGAAAAGCAGGTGGCCCGCGCGGTGGATCTGTCGATGGAAAAATATTGTTCAGTTTCCCTGATGTTGGAAAAAGCGGTAGAAATTACCCATAGTTATCAAATTCTTGAAGCCTGATAGCAGTGGCTCTTCCGATCGAATAACACCATGACATAAGGAAAGTGCAATGAAAAAGATGATAGCGTTACTCCCCCTGCTGGGGCTGGCAGCCTGCAGCATGCCGCAACCGACTCAGTACCAGTACAGCCAGTATCAGTGCGGTGAGGAGTTGCTGGCCGTGACCTATGATGCCCAGGCCGACATGGTGCAGTTCCCCTATGCCGGGGTCTATCACAAGCTGGGCCGGGTCGAGGCGGAGTCAGGTGCCAAGTATTCCGACGGTGTGACCACCTTCTGGAATCAGGAGAAGCAGGCCATCCTCAGCCAGAAAGGGGTAACCCTGCTGACTTGCCAGCGCAAGTGATCGTCATGGTGTGATGACAACGGCCTGCTCAATGCAGGCCGTTTTGCATTATTGGGGGTCAGTGCGGCAGGGCGTTGAGCATCTTGGCGGCCAGTTGCTGGCTCAGTTGCTGACGCTCCCCTTCGGCGATGGCCACGTCGCTGGCCAGGGAGATGGCGCTGCTCCACACCGCCTGCTGGGTGCGCCGGTCGAGCAGCACGATGGCCAGGGTGCCCTTGCGGGCATCGGCCTTGGCCTGCAGCCCCGGGGTCATGCCGAGGCGGGCGAAGATCTCGCCATCGCTCAGATCCTTGCTGCCGGCCACCCCGATGGCGACCCAGACATCGGCCTCGTCGAGGGGGACGCTCTGCCACCCCTTGCGCCCCAGCTCCTGATTGACCGCCTGTTGCACCGGCTCCAGCCAGCCTTCGGCGCTGTCGCCGGCATACTGGAACTGCTCGGCCAGCGCATAGCGCGGCGTCGCCCCGAAAGGCCAGCTGGCCGCCGGGCGCACCACCATGGTGCCCGCTTCCAGGGTCGGCGCGGCCGGGCCGCTGCTGCAGCCACCCAGCAGGGCGGCCAATCCCACAGAGATAAACGCTAACCGCATCATCAGCTCCTTGGCTCAGGTGATCTTGCCGGTTTCAATCAGTTGCTGGATCAACGGGCGCAGGATCAGCTCCATCGCGAAGCCCATCTTGCCGCCCGGCACCACTATGGTATTCATCCGTGACATGAAGGATCCGTCGATCATCGACAGCAGGTAGGGGAAATCCACCTGCTTGATGCCGCGAAACCGTATCACCAGCATACTCTCGTCCAGACTCGGGATCACCTTGGCGCTGAAGGGGTTGGAGGTATCCACCGTCGGCACCCGCTGGAAGTTGATGTGGGTGCGGGAGAACTGGGGGGTGATGAAGTTGATATAGTCGTCCATGGAGCGAACGATGGAGTCGGTGACCGCCTCGCGCGAATGGCCGCGCTCCGAGGTATCGCGAATGAGCTTCTGGATCCACTCCAGGTTGACGATGGGCACCACCCCGATGAGGAAGTCCACGTGGCGGGCCACGTTGTGCTCATCGGTGACCACGCCGCCGTGCAGCCCCTCATAGAACAGCAGGTCGGTGTCGCTCGGCAGGTTCTGCCAGGGGGTGAAGGTGCCTGGCATCTGGTTGAAGGGCACCGCCTCGTCGAAGCTATGCAGGTAGCGGCGATACTGGCCGCTGCCGTTCTGGCCGTACTCCTGAAAGAAGCTCTCCAGCAGGCCGAAGTCGTTGGCCTCGGGGCCGAAATAGCTGATGTGGCGCCCCTGTTCGCGCGCCTTGCGGATCGCCACGTCCATTTCCGGGCGGGTGTAGCGATGAAAACTGTCCCCTTCCACCACGGCCGCCTGATAACCGAGCTGATGAAACATGGAGCGAAAGGCGTTGGTGGAGGTGGAGGTGCCGGCCCCGGACGAACCGGTAACCGCAATGATGGGATGCTTTGCCGACATAGAATTCTCTCTTCCTTGGGAGTTCCGTTATAAAGGCATGTTCCGAGTGCGGTCAAGTGTGCGACCTGACAGTACCACCGCGCAACTGCTTCGCGGGCGTGCCAGCGTGCCTGCATCGGCGGCAGACGCAAAAAAGGGCTGCCGTGGCAGCCCTTGCGATCAATAAGAGAAAAACTAGTCGGCCTGCTTGGTGCCGGCCGCAGGTTTGATCCCCACCAGTACGGCTCCCAGCAGGATGAACAGCACCCCGAGCGCCTTGCCGGGTTCCAGCGGCTCGGCGAAGAGCGGGATGTTGACCGCCAGCAGGTAGACCAGCGCATAGCTGGTGCTGAGCAGGGGGTAGGCGATGTTGAGCGGGGTGGAGTGCAGCGCCGCCAGCCAGCAGAGCAGCGACAGGGCGTAGCAGCCCACCCCGGCCAGGATCACCAGCAGCGGCAGCGGATGGGCCAGCATCACGGCAAGATCCATCTGCCAGGTCGGCAGCTGGATCACCCCCCACTTCATGCCGAGCTGGGCCGCCGTCACCAGCAAGATGCTGCCGAGCACGTAGAGATACCCCTTCAGCGCCGATCTTGCAGGGCTGGCCGGTCGTTGGCCCGCCTGCGGATGACCATCTTTCATAGCAAACCTCCCAGCAGCAGGGCGCCCACTATGATGGCTCCCACCCCCAGCCAGTTGTGGTAGCTGATCTGCTCGTGAAAGAACAGTCTGGAACCCACCAGCACCAGCACCAGATTGATGCTGAGCATGGGGTAGGCCATGCTGAGCGGCAGCCGCTGCAGCAGGTAGATCCAGAGCAGCATGCCGCAGCCTAGTGCCGCCACGCTGGCGATGAGCCAGGGTGAGCGCAGCTTCTGCCAGTGGTTGCAGGGCCGGCGCTGCCAGCTGACGACCGCCTGCTTTTGCAGCATCTGGCCGCTGCAGGTCAGCAGGCACACCAGCAACAGCAGCAGGATGTCCATCACTGGGCCCCGTGGTAGATGAGCAGGGTCAGTCGGTGACTGACGATGGTTTCGTCGGCGGGGGGCACGGGCCCGGTGTTGCCGTCGCGATCGGTCTTCATCAGCAGGGCTACCTGCCCATTCTTGCGCGCTTGTTCCAGCCAGGCCGGGAAGTCGGCGCGGGCCACATAGCGTCCCGCAGCATCCGGGTAGCCGAGGCCATAATGCACCTCGCCCTTGCTGTCGAACAGGTTGATCTCGCTGCGCTGGGTGCCCCAGGCGAGGGAGGAGGCCAGTCCGACGTCGTTGGCCAGCAGGGTGCCTGACTTCATCAGCACGGCCTGATTGGCTTCGATGAAGCGCTCCGGCAGCTTGGAGTCGATCAGCGATTGCGGCAGCGCCCAGGGCAGACCGATGGCCAGCACCATGGGGCAGAGCGCGCTCAGGGTCCAGCGGCGGCTGACCTCTTTCAACTGGATGAAGCCGAGCAGACTCCAGCCGGCGAAGATGACCATGGCCGCCGCCAGCGCACCGTGATCCTCCTCGCCATAGACGGCGTGGCTGGGGGAGAACGCCAGCACGGCCAGCACCACCAGGCAGATGAGGCCGAACAGGCCGTTCAGCCAGGCATTGACCCGCAAGGCCCGCTCTTTCCCCTCCTTGAGCAGGTCGACGGCGCTGGCGGCCATCAGCATGGCCAGCGGGGCGAAGCAGGGCAGGATGTAGGTGAGCAGCTTGCCCTTGGCAATGCTGAAAAACAGCAGGGGCAGGATCACCCAGGCCAGCAGGTAGAGGGTTTCCGGACTTATCTTGCGCTCCTGCCAGCCCTTGCGCAGGGCGCCGGGCAGCAGGCCGAGCCAGGGCAGGGTGCCGAGCAGCCCCATGGGCAGGTAGTACCAGAGCGGTGCCTTGTGCTGGGCGTTGTCGGCGGCGAAGCGCTGGATGTGTTCAATCCAGAAGAAGTAGTGCCAGTAGTCCGGTTCGCGCAGGTGCACGGCGATGGCCCAGGGGGCGGCCAGCAGGACCGCGCTCAGGATGGCCAGCGGCCCGAAGCGCACCAGCTCGAGCAGGCGGCGCTGATAGATGACGTAGGGCACGATGACCACCACGGGCACTGCCAGGGCGATGAAGCCCTTGGTGAGAAAACCCATGCCGCAGGCGAGGCCGAACAGCAGATAGCCACCGACCCGGCTGCCAAGGGAGCCCTCCTTGCGGATGATGTAGAAGCTCACCATGGCGGCGTTGAGCCAGAGGGTCACCATGGCGTCCAGCACGCTGTAGGTGCCGATGCCGTAGACGATCAGCAGCGACAGATAGATGAGCCCGGTCAGGAAGGCCTTGCGCCGGCACTGCCACAGCTGCAGGGCAAACCAGCAGATCAGCAGGGCGCTGAGGCCGGTGGCGGCGGCCGAGGCGAAGCGCACGGCGAAGTTGGTGTCACCGAACAGCTGCTGGCTGATGCTGTTGAACCAGTAGCCAGCGATGGGTTTCTCGAAGTAGCGCAAGCCCAGGAAATGGGGCACGACCCAGTCTCCGGTGCTCACCATCTCCCGGCTGATCTCGGCGTAGCGGTTTTCGTCCGGGCTCCAGAGCGGCCGCTGGTCGAGCGGCAGCAGGTAAAAGAAGAGAAAGAACAGGGGCAGGGCCCACTTGGTCAACGTCATGACATCCTCTGTTGCATGGTGTGATTAGCGCGATGGTTAGTCCTGCCACCCGAGGTGGCGTCATTCATCTCAGGCTTCGGCCTTGCAGCCGAGCCAGCCCTCCCGTCCGGGCAGGGTGCCGCGGACCAGCCGGCCGGTCGGCAGCGTGGTCGGGTCGGATGGTAACAGATCCCCGAGCGGCACGAAGCGGATGCCGCGCGCCCTGGCTTCGCCGAGCAGGGCATCGAACTGCTCTGCCATCACGATCCCTTCCACTTCGGCGTGGATGGTGTAGACGTGGGGGCCCTGCGCCGGCGGGGTCGCCAGCTGATCCAGCAGGAAACGGTTGAAACCGTCGAGCGTTACCTGATGGCCCACCACTTCGTCGAAGGTGGGCAGGTTGACCGGGATCTGCGGGGTGCCGGGGCGGTCATCCTGCAGCAGGGGCCGAAACAGTCCGCTGCCGCGACAGTCGCTGTTGTAGCGAAAGCCGAACTGCTCCTTGGCCTGGGTGGTGAGCGGGTCGGCCCGCCAGCCGGCGGCGGCGGAGCAGTCCACTTCGCGCCCCAGGATCTGGTTGAGCGCATCCACCCCGAGCCGGGTCTGACGAGCCAGCTCGGCTTCGTCCCAGCGGCCGGTGTTGGCCTGCCAGCCGTGGTGATCCCAGGCGTGCAGCCCCACCTCGTGACGGGCGCTGTCGGTGTCGCGCATCAGGGAGCCGAGCTGCTTGCCGATGGACTTGCCGGGCCAGGCGGTGCCGGCCAGCAGGATGTCCAGCCCATAGAGGGATGCTGCGTTGGAGCGCAGCATCTTGAGCAGAAAGCGGGGTTTTAGCAGGCGCCACAAGTGGCGCCCCATGTTGTCCGGTCCGACCGAGAAGAAGAAGCTCCCCTTGACCTGATGCTTGTCGAGCAGTTGCAGCAGGCGGGGCACCCCGTCACGGGTCCCCCTGAAGGTATCGACGTCGATCCGCAGACCTACCTCAGTCATGCTCGACTCCCGTCGTGACCGCCCCTTGCAGGAAGAAGTCCAGGGTGTTGCCGATGGTCTCTTCCATCTCGATGGTCGGTTCCCAGCCCAGCAGGCGGCGGGCATTGGCGATGCTCGGCCGACGGTGGGAGACGTCCTGATAGCCGTCACCGTAGAAGGATTTGCTCTCCACCAGCTTGAAGCCGGCAAACGGCGGGAAGTGGTCGCGCAGCGGGTGAGCCTCGAACTTGGCGAGCAGGATCTCGGCCATCTGCTGGATGCTGGCCTCGTTGTCCGGGTTGCCGATGTTGATGATCTGGCCGTCGCAGCGGTTCTCCTTGTTCTCGATGATGCGGAACAGGGCCTCGATGCCGTCCTCAATGTCGGTGAAGCAGCGCTTCTGGGCGCCGCCGTCCACCAGCTGGATCGGGGTGCCGTCCACCAGGTTGAGGATCAGCTGGGTGATGGCGCGGGAGCTGCCGATGCGGGCGGAGTCCAGGCTGTCCAGACGCGGCCCCATCCAGTTGAAGGGGCGGAACAGTGTGAAGTTGAGCCCCTCTTTCTTGCCGTAGGCCCAGATCACCCGATCCAGCAACTGCTTGGAGACCGAGTAGATCCAGCGCTGCTTGTTGATGGGGCCGACGATGAGGCGGGAGCTGTCTTCATCGAAGCTGTGATCGTCGCACATCCCGTACACCTCGGAGGTGGAAGGGAAGATGATGCGCTTGTGGTACTTCACGCAGTAGCGGACGATCTTGAGGTTCTCCTCGAAGTCGAGCTCGAACACGCGCAGCGGGTTGCGGGTGTACTCGATGGGGGTGGCGATGGCCACCAGCGGCAGGATCACGTCGCACTTCTTGATGTGATACTCGATCCACTCGGTGTGGATGCTGATGTCTCCTTCCACGAAGTGGAAGTTGGGGTGACCGATGAAACGGTCCACCGCGCTGGAGCCAATGTCGAGGCCATACACCTCATAGCCGCCATCCTGGAGCAGGCGCTCGGTCAGGTGGTTGCCGATGAAGCCGTTGACGCCGAGGATCAGCACCCGGGTCAGCCGCGCCTTGCGCAGGGCATTGCTCGCCTTGGCGCCGATCTTCATCCCTTCCACCAGCCCCAGTTCGCGGGCCAGCTGGGCGCCGCGCACATAGAGTCCGCCTTCGGCCTGACCGGCCACGATCTCCAGCACCCCTTCACCGCAGGCGATGCGCAGCGGCTCCTGGCTGAGGATGGTGCCCGGCTGCTTGTCGCTCTGCTGGGCCAGCCAGTGGCTCTTCCACACCGTCAGCTTGCGATCGCCGGCGAAGCTGAAGGCGCCCGGGTAGGGCTGGGTGACGGCGCGCACCAGGTTGTGCAGTTCGCGGGCCGGGCGGTGCCAGTGCAGTTCGCCATCGGCCGCGGTGCGGCGGCCATAGTAGCTGGCCTTGCTCTCATCCTGCGGGGTGAGGCGGATGTCGCCGGCGCGCAGCTTGGGCAGCTCCTGCTCCAGCAGCGCACGGGCGGCGAGGCGCACCTTGCCGTGCAGGGTCAGCGCGGTATCGTCGTCGGCAATGGTCACCGCCTGCTGGGCGACGATGGCGCCGGCATCGGGCTTGGCGGTCATCTGGTGCAGGGTGATGCCGGTCTCGCTCTCGCCGTTGACCAGGCACCAGTTGATGGGCGCGCGGCCGCGGTAGGCGGGCAACAGGGAGCCGTGCAGGTTGAAGGCGCCGACGGTCGGGATGTCGAGGATCGCCTGCTTGAGCATGTTGCGGTAGTAGAAGGAGAAGAGGGCCTGGGGCGCCAGCTCGCGAATGCGCTCAATCCAGAGCGGGTGGTTCACGTCCTCGGGGGAGTAGACCGGCAGGTTGTGCTCGGCGCAGAGCTGGGCGACCGAGCCGAAGAAGCGGTTCTCGCCCGGATCGTCGGCGTGGGTGAAGACGGCCTGGATCTCGTAGCCTGCCTCGAGCAGGGCCTCGATGCCGGTGCAACCGATATCGTGATAAGCAAAGACGACGACTTTCATTGTTCAGCTTCCTGTTGCGAAGGGGTGGTGGCGCTGCGCACGATCTGGTGGATGAAGTAGCGGGGACGGGCGCGCACGTCGGTGTACATGCGGCCTATGTATTCTCCCAGCAGCCCCATGCCCAGCAGCTGCACGCCGACAAAGGTGAAGAGAATGGCAAAGAGGGTGAAGACGCCATCGGCGGCCCAGTCGGCGCCCAGAATGAGGCGCATCAGGATCAGCAGGATGGAGAAGGTAAAGCCGATGCCCGCCACCACGCTGCCGACGATGCTGAGCAGCCGCAGCGGGGTGGTGGTCATGCAGGTGACCAGGTCATACATCAGGTTGATGAGGTGCATCAGCCCGTATTTGGACTCGCCGTGGGCCCGCTCGGCGTGGCCCACTTCCAGCTCGATGGTGCGGCGGGCGAAGCTGTTGGCCAGGATGGGGATGAAGGTGCTGCGCTCCTGGCAGCAGAGCATGGCGTCGATGATGTGACGGCGGTAGGCGCGCAGCATGCAGCCATAGTCGCTCATGTGCACACCGGTGGCCTTTTGCACCGACTTGTTGATGAGTTTGGAGGCGGTTTTGCGAAACCAGGAGTCCTGGCGGTTGCGGCGCATGGTGCCCACCACGTCGTAGCCCTGCATGGCGGCTTCCACCAGGCGAGGGATCTCCTCCGGCGGGTTCTGCAGATCCGCATCCAGGGTGATCACCAGATCCCCCTTGGCGGTCTCGAAGCCGGCCATGATGGCGGCGTGCTGACCGTAGTTGCGGTTGAGCAGCACCCCGACCAGCTTGCTGCCCTCAACGGCGGCGGCGTCTCGGATGAGCTCGGTGGAGCCGTCGTGGCTGCCGTCATCGATCAGGATCACCTCGTAATCCTGTGACAGCTGATCGCAGGCGGCGGTGACCCGGCTCAGCAGCGCGGGCAGGCTGGCCTCCTCGTTGTAGACGGGGATGACCACCGAAACCAGCTTGATGTCAGTGTTGTTCACGTTGCGTTACTCCAATATGTCGATAAGGGCCGCGACCACGCGATCGACGTCGGCCAGCGTCATGTCCGGGAAGAGTGGCAAGGTGCACAGGCGTGACGAGTTCCACTCGGTATGAGGCAGGCTGAGGGTCGGGTAGCGTTCGCGGTAGTATTTCTGGGTGTGGGCTGCCCGAAAGTGCAGACCGGTACCGATGCCGCGCTCCTGCAGTGCCTGCATCAGCTGATCCCGGTCGAGCCCGCAGCGATCCGGGTCGACCCGCACCATGAACAGGTGCCAGGCGTGCAGGTGGGGGTAGCCCGGCACGGCGAGCGGCGCCAGCGGCAGACCGGCCAGCCGCTCCTGGTAGCGGGCCACCAGTTCGGCCCGCTTGGCGTTGAGCTCGGGCAGGCGCGCCAGCTGCACCAGGGCGATGGCGGCGTTGATGTCGGCCAGGTTGTATTTGAAGCCCGGGGTGATCACCTCCGCCTGCGGCTTGCGGCCCAGGCTCATGCGATCAAAGGCATCCACCCCCAGGCCGTGGAATTTGAGCATCCGTACCTTGTCCGCCAGTGCCTTGTCGTCGGTTACCAGCATGCCCCCTTCGGCGCAGGTCAGGTTCTTGATGGCGTGGAAGGAGAAGATGGCGGTGCCGCTGGCGCCGATCCAGCGTTCCCGATAGCGGGTGCCGACCGCGTGGGCGGCATCCTCGATGACCGTTATGCCGTGCTGGCCGGCCAGCGCCAGGATCGGATCCAGATCGACCGGGGCGCCGGCGTAGTGGACCGGGATGATGGCTTTGGTGTTGGCGGTGATGAGCGGCGCGATCAGATCGGCGCTGGTCATCAGGGTATCCGGGTCCACGTCGACGAAGACCGGTTCGGCCCCCAGCAGGGTGATGATGTTGATGGTGGAGACCCAGGTCTGGGAGGGGGTGATCACCTCATCTCCCGGGCCTATGCCCAGCGCCAGCAGGGTGACGTGCATGCCGGCGGTGGCGGAGCAGAGCGCGACCGCGTGCTGACAGCCGAATGTGTCGCAGAATTGCTGTTCCAGTTCATGATTCTTCGGGCCCGTGGTGATCCAGCCCGATTTCAATACGTCACAGACAGCACTTATCTCGGCATCACCGATGGCGGGCCTCGAAAATGGCAGAAAATCTTGCATAAGAGATCCAACGAAGAATATTAATCAGTGCCCGTAAAAGCGGGCAGCCCCAAAAATTGCACTCAACATAACGTATATAAAAGCGGGCCTGCAATGGTCCAGAAACAGCTGGTAACAATTAACTGGTGCGGTCATCTTAGGTAATGTGATAAATATTTATAACCCCCCCAACTCTTGTTTTTCCAAATTACATTTTCTCTGACATTTTGGTTGTATCAATATGAACATTACTGTATTTGGAAGTGGCTACGTGGGCCTGGTTCAGGCCACCGTACTGGCCGACGTCGGTCATCAGGTTATCTGTGTCGATGTCGATGAACAGAAGGTGGCAGCCCTGACGGATGGCCAGGTGCCCATCTATGAACCCGGTCTCGAATCCCTGCTGCAGCGCAACATCAAGAGCGGCGCCCTGGTGTTCACCACGGACGCCGTGCTGGCCGTCAAACACGGCGATGTGCAGTTTCTGGCGGTAGGCACGCCACCGGGGGAAGATGGTTCCGCCGATCTGAGCCACGTGTTGACGGTGGCCGAGACCATCGCCCAGTATCGCGATCGGCCCGTCATCATCGTCAACAAGTCGACCGTGCCGGTGGGCACCGCCGACAAGGTGACCGCCAGGGTCAACGCCATCCTGCAGCAGCGGGATCAGTCGTTCGCCTTCGATGTGGTCTCCAACCCCGAATTTCTGAAAGAGGGCTCCGCCATCCAGGATTGCCTGCGGCCGGATCGCATCGTGGTGGGCACCGCCAACGAGGCCTCCCGCCAGCTGATGCGCGAGCTCTACGAGCCGTTCAACCGCAATCACGACCGCATCCTGTTCATGGATGTGCGCAGCGCCGAGCTGACCAAGTACGCCGCCAACTGCATGCTGGCCACCAAGATAAGCTTCATCAACGAGATGGCCGGGCTGGCCGAGCGGGTCGGCGCCGACATCGAGATGGTGCGCCAGGGGATAGGCTCGGATCAGCGCATCGGCTATCAGTTCATCTACCCGGGGTGCGGCTATGGCGGCTCCTGTTTTCCCAAGGATGTCAAAGCCTTGCTGGCCACGGCCCAGGAGCTGGAGTACGACACGCCGCTGATCCGGGCGGTGGAGCGAGTCAATGAATTGCAAAAATCACGGCTGTTTCAGCTGTTGTCAGCGTTCTTCTGCGCCGAAGGGGAGAGCCTGGCCGGCAAGACCATCGCCCTGTGGGGGCTGGCGTTCAAGCCCAACACCGACGACATGCGCGAGGCGCCGAGCCGGGCCTTGATGGAGGCGCTGTGGCAGGCCGGGGCGACCGTGCAGGCCTACGATCCCGAGGCGATGCAGGAGGCCCAGCAGATCTATGGCAACTGTGACAAGCTGCGGTTGATGGGCACCAAGGAGGCGGCGCTGTTTGGTGCGGATGCCCTGGTGGTCTGCACCGAATGGAACCACTTCAAGGCGCCCAATTTTGCCGCCATCAAGCAGGCGTTGCGTTATCCGCTGATCGTCGATGGCCGCAACCTGTTTGATCCGGGCCGGATGAAAGACCATGGTTTTCATTACTACGCCATTGGGCGGGGCGAATCGGTAATGAAATAAAAAGACCATGCCACGCTGCCGCCATGTTTCAGTGCAATGGCAGTGCGGCATCTCTTCACGCTGAACAAGACTATTTATGTCACTATTGTTGGTGAGCGTCGTTGTCATATTTATTTAATATTGTGAGCTGATTCACTTTATTAATTTTATATTGCCGCTATGGCCAGGTTCTCTGCATGGCCGCCACTATTAATTAAACCGGTATTGATATGGCCTATTTCCCTGCAGCATATTGCCGCGGGCACCAATCAATGCATAACATCCGGCCCTATCACGCTGTTCAAAATAAAAATGGCCCTCCGCCAGTGCGGAGGGCCATTTTTATTTTCTGAAAAGGAGCCGCCAGCCCGGCGGGAACTGTCGGGTTCGTGCCGCCAACATGTCTGCCTGGCTGGCAAGACCCAGATCGGGATGGCAATGGGCCGGCTATTCCGGTATATCGTCCACCTGAGCCCGGTCGAGGGTCGCCTTGGGCACTATGTTCACGCTTTCGTGCAGCTCGCTGTAAACGATCACGGCCAGCCCCTGCTGCAGCTGTGTCCTGACATCGGCGACCTTGTCGGCCAGACTGACATCATGTTCGCCGTACTCGGTGCCCTCTTGCAGCACGAAGTGCTCGAGCAGGTTGTTGAGGGTGTCTGCATCCAGCTCTTGCCAGGGGATAATCATGGTTTCATCTTCCGTTACCAGAGAGCGGGTATTGTCTATCTGTCGGCAGCAAGCGCAAGGGATTTATATGGCAGCAAGCAGGTATGAACATGCTATCTGACGAACAACGTCGTCTCTCCAGCCACCTCGAGCACCATCTGTATGAGTCTCGCCGTCACGCCCTGAGCAAGGGGTTGCGCTGGTTCTGGGCCGTCAACCAGCTGGCGATCCTGTTCCTGCTGGCGCGCTTCTATGTCTATCAGGACGCCCATCTGGTGGTGGTCCGGGTACTGCCCTGGAGCTACGAGGTGCAGCTGGTGCTGATGACGCTGGCCTGCCTGTCGTTTCCGCTGTTCTGGCACTGGCTCTCCCGCCAGCCCCCCGCCATCTGGCAACCCTGCCTGCGTGCCGGCGCCCTGCTGTGGGGGACTGGCTGGGCGCTGCTCGGCTACGCCATCGCCCTGGTGGAGCTGAGAGGCGGTTTCAGCCTGGCGTTCGATCTCATCAGCATGTTGCTGATGACGGCGCTGGTGGCGCTCTATTGCGAGGTGCGGCTGTTCTACTGCTTCAGCACCCCGCCGCTGCTGTTTCTGCTGCTGGAGGCGCTGCTGGTCAAGGTGCCGTTTCCGGCGGTGCACTGGATGGCGGTGGGCTGTCTCATCATCATGCTGGAGACGGGCAGGCGCATGCTCAACGGTTGGTTCGAACTGGCGGTGTCCCGTGAGCACGAGAACCTGACCCTGGCCCGCCAGCTCGATGCCATGGCCAAGCGGGACCCGCTGACCGGGCTGGCCAACCGGCGCCACTTCGACAACGTCGGCGAGCAGATCCTGCAGGAGGCGAGAGAGCAGCACGGCGAGTTTGCCATCCTGCTGCTGGACGTGGACTTCTTCAAACGCTTCAACGATCACTACGGCCATCTGCAGGGGGACAACTGCCTGATCGCGGTGGCCGACTGCCTGCGCGAGGCCATTCGCCAGCCGGCCGACGTGGTGGCCCGCTATGGCGGGGAGGAGTTCGTGCTGTTGCTGCCCGGTGCCGATGCGCTGGCCGCCAGCGCCATCGCCAGGCGCATTGCCGCCGCGCTGGCTGGGCGACACATCCTCCATGCACAGTCGGAGGTGTCGGATCGGGTCACCGTGAGTCAGGGCATCGCCCTGTGGCACGGGGGGCAGGATGGCATCGCCGACATGCTGGTGCGTGCCGACGAGGCGCTTTATCAGGTCAAGGAGGCTGGCCGCAACGGCTACCGGCTCGCCCCCTGAGTCTGCTCCCGCAGCCACTGGCTGATCCGCTCTTCCAGCCAGAATCGCGGCCGCCAGGGGGTACCGTGCAGAAAGCCCACGTGGCCGCCCTGGCGGCTCAGCTCGTAGCGCACCATGGGGGAGAGCTGCTCCGCCTGCGGGATCACCGCCTCGGTCATGAAGGGATCGTCGGCGGCGTGGATCACCAGGGTGGGTATGGGGATCTGCGCCAGCATCCCCAAGCCCGAGCAGCGCTGATAGTAGTGATCGGCACTGTCAAAATCGTGCAGTGGCGCCGTGACCTGCTCATCGAAGTCGCGCAGGGTAGCGATGGCGCGCACCTGCTGCGGTTGCCAGCGGGCACCGGCCGCCGCCTGCCGCTGGATCTTCTGCTGCAGGTTGTGGCGCATGGTGCGCAGCAGATAGCTCTGATAGACCCTCGAGAAGCCCTGATTGACCCGATCGGCGCAGCTGTCCAGCCGCAGCGGCGCCGAGATCACCACCGCCGCCGTCAGCTCGCTCGGGCAGGCGCGCGCCAGCAGATTGACCAGCATGTTGCCCCCCAGCGAATAGCCGATGGCGACGAGCGGTTTGCCGGGAAAGCGGCGGCCCAGCTCGGCGATCAGCGCCTGGGCATCCTCGATGGCGCCGGAGTGATAGGCCTGCAGCAGCCGGTTCGGCTCGCCGCTGCAGCCGCGAAAGTGCATCAGCACCGCCTCGTTGCCCTGCCGTTGCAGGTGGGCGAACAGTCCCTTGGCATAGTGGGAGTGAATGCTCCCCTCCAGCCCGTGAAACAGCACGATGAGCGGTCGCTCATCCCGGCTGATCTCGCCGCTCCAGGCGAGATCGACGAAGTCGCCATCCGCCAGCTCGAAGCGCTCCGCCACGAAGCGGGCCGGTTGCCGGCGCAGCCACTTGGGCAAAATGGTTTGCAGATGGGGATTGCGCGCCCACCAGGGGGCGTGGAAGTGGCTTTCGATCAGCATGCTGGGTCCGCGGGGTGACAGGGACAGAAAAGGCAACGGCGAGAAGCCGGGCTTCTCGCCGTCGGGATCAGGCCGGCAGGCTGTCGTGGTGCTCGGCACCGCGCAGCATGGCCTGGATCAGTTCGTTGGCTTCAAACTTGGTCAGCGCCTCGTGAGCACCCACCTGATGGGCCCGCTCTACGCTGATCTCGCTGGAGAGCGAGGTGTGCAGGATGATGTAGGCGCCCGCCAGTTTGGCGTCGCTCTGCACCTCGAAGGCCAGCTCATAGCCGTCGAGCCCCGGCATCTCGATGTCGCTCACCAGGATGTCGATGGGGGTCTTCTGGCTGGCGCGGGTCTGCATCAGGGTCAGCGCATCCTTGCCGTTGGTGCACACCTCATAGGGGATGTTGATGTAGTCCAGCGCCGCCATCAGCTGGCGACGGGCGACCGAGGAGTCATCCACCAGCAGGATCCGCATCGGCTTGATCCGCTCTCGCTGCACGTCGGTCAGCACCGGGTAGAGGTGGCTGGGATCGTCCGGATAGACCCGGGAGAGGATCAGCTCCACGTCCAGCAACTGGATCAGCTGGTCATTGACCCGGGTCACGCCGGTGACGAACACGTTGTGGCCGAGGGTGGCGGGCGGCGGCTCGATGTCGCGCCAGTTGCACTCGGTGATCTTGTCGATGCCGCGCACCAGAAAGCCCACCAGGGTGCGGCGGCAGTCGGTGATGATGATGAAGCAGTGCGGCATCTCTTCCTTGCTGATCGGGCGATAACCAACCGCCATGGCCATGTCGATCACCGGGATGGTGGTGCCACGCATGCTGGCGGCGCCGAGCACGGTCGGGTGCGAGTGCGGCATGGCCGTCAGCTGGGTGTAGGGCACTATCTCTTTCACCTTGAGGGTGCCGATGGCGAAGGATTGCTTGGCCGAGAGATGAAACAGCAACATGCCCTGGGATTGGTTGGCCTTGCTTTTCATGGCAGATGTCCTGTGAGTCAAAACGGTATCAGTCAATTCAGGCCCCTAGCATAAAGGATTATAGAAGAAATGGCCTTGTGGTTATTAACGACCATTGGCCGCAAAACTGGACTCATTTCATCCATTTATTGCCGCAATCCGCGCCTGTGCGCACTGCCTGGGGCCCTCATGGGCGGGGTGTTCAGCGCGCCTGCAACGCCTCCAGCGGGGTGCCGAGCCACTGCTGGCAGGCGTGGGTGAGCGCGGCTTCATCTCCATAACCCAGCTTGCTCAACACCTGGGCGCGTTGGCTGCCGCTCTTGAGCAGCCGCACCGCCTGCAGCAGCTGCCACTGGGCGCGCAGCGCATCGCCCGCCAGCGCCGGGTCGCTGAGGCCACGCTGCGCCAGACATTGTTGCCATGCCGCATCGCTGCCCTCCTGACCGTTTGCCAACGCCTGCCAGGCGGCCTGCAGGGCATTGTCTGGCTGGGAGGCAATGGGGCAGGCCGGCAGCTCATCGAGAATTACCTGCAAGCGGTGGCCGTAGGCCCCTTGCCAGTCGCGGGGGCGCTGCCACTGGGCCAGGCCGTCGAGCAGCGCCGTCAGCAGCGGGGTGGGCTGCAGCCAGCCCGCCCGCTCGGGCTGCTCCACACGTACCGAGCAGGTCAGCAGATCATGCTGGCAGCCCGCCAGCGGGGTGAATGCGGCCAGGGCATCGGCACAGAGCCAGAAGTGGCTTCCCGTCGGCATCAGCCACTCATGGGCGCCGAGTCGCAGCAGCGCCGCGCCCCGGGTGATCCGCAGCAGCTGGCCCACCGGCACGCGCTTGCGGGCACCGACTTGCAGATGCGAAGTGGAAAAATGCTGATATTCGATGGCGTGATGCATGTAAAAACCCTGATATGATGCTGCCTGGAGGTAACGAAAATGGAAACCAGACGTAAAAAGCGCTTCATTGCCGGTGCGGTCTGCCCGGCGTGCGGCAAAATGGACACCATGATGCTGTATATGGAGCATGGAGTCGAGAAGGTGACCTGTGTCGAGTGCGGGGATACCCAGGTACAGACCCAGGCCGAGGTGGACAAGGTGACCCGGGAGACGGAACAGGTAATCGGCGTGTTTCGTCCCGAGTGAGTGCCGGCCTCAAGGTGATGGCACGCCGGTCGGGCTGGTGGCTGTTGATGACTTTTTCATCATGCTGAAGCCGGACCGACCATATGCTTGTCTGCCTTTTTGAGGTATTCTGGGCCCGTTTTTTTCTATCCGCAGGATCCCTGACATGAAAGTAGCTCCCCTGAGCGTGGTTACGCTGGAATACACGGTCACCGACGAACACGGTGAAGTCATCGACACCACTGTCGGTAAAGAGCCTCTGGTGTATCTGCACGGTACCCGTTATCTGGTCTCCGGCCTCGAAGCCGAGCTGGAAGGCCGCAGCGTGGGCGAGGCGTTCGACGTCACCCTGACGCCGGAGCAGGCTTATGGCCAGTACGACGAGAACCTGGTGCAGGAAGTGCCCGGCGAGCTGTTCGACGGCATGGAAGTGTCTGAAGGGGATACTTTTGTGGCCGAGACCGACGATGGCCACCGCCCGGTGACCGTGATCGAAGTGTCCGAAGAGTTCGTCAAGGTGGATGGCAACCATCCGCTGGCTGGCGTGACCCTGGGCTTCAAGGTCGAGATCAAGGACGTGCGCGCCGCCACTGCCGAAGAGCTGGCCCACGGCCACGTTCACGGTGCCGGTGGTTGCGGTCACGATCATGGCCACGACCATGATCACGACCACGGTCATGAGCACGGCGGTTGCTGCGGTGGTGGTCATCATGGCCACGATCACGGTCATGACCACGGCGACGACCACGGCCACGGTGGCTGCTGCGGTGGCGGCGGTTGCGGTGGCAAGGGCCATCAGCACTGATCACGGCATTGCCGATGATAAAAAAACCCGCGCTTACGCGGGTTTTTTTATGGCTGGCACTCATCAGTAGTGCGGTGGCGGGGTCTCTTCGGCCATGCTGGCGATCTGGCTTGGCTGCACGCTCTGCAGCTTGTCCACCAGCAGCTGGATCTGATGCTTGAGTCGATCCAGCTCGCGGCCCTGGGTGGTGACCTCGTCGTTGAGCTGCTCCACCGTGTATTCGGCGAAGGCGAGGCGGCTTTCCAGGGTTTCGAGGCGATCGTTTAATTGCTGACTCATGGGCCTTTTGGTCCTTACTTGATAGTCCAGATTTCGGCCAGGCCGCTGGAGCTGGCGCTGACAAGGTGGCTATTGTCGCGCAAAGCCACGCCGTAGACCACTGCGCTCGGCGGTTTCACCCTGGGATGGGGCGAGACGCGCCAGCTCTGCAGCAGGCTGCCGTCGCTCACCTGCCACAGGGAGAGCTGGCGGGAGGGGGCGCCGGTGATGAGCCACTTGCCGTCGTTGGCAAAACGCGCCGCGGTGTAGACCTCGAAGCGGTGATCGAACTGCAGCCGGCTCAGCTCCTTGCCGGTTGTCAGATCCCAGATGCTGGCCTGGCGGCTGTCGGCGGTGAAGGCGAGCCGTCCGCTCGGGTCGAGCCGGGCCAGCACCACCCGGCCGGCATGGTTGAAGCGCCACACCACCTGGCCTGAGCGGGTGTCCCACAGGTAGGCACTGTAGTCGTTGCCGCCGGTGAGGGCGTAGCGGCCGTTGGGGGAGAGATCCACCGTGTTGACCTGCTCGGTGTGGCCGAGAAACTGCAGCCGGCGGCCGGTGCGGGTATCCACCACTTCCGCCTTGCCGTCTTCTCGGCCGATCAGCACCTGGCGACCGTCGGCCGACAGGGCGATGTCCCTCAGCCTGGATTCAGGAAGCGAATAGTAGCCTTGCGACTGGCCATCCTGCAGGCGCCAGATCCCGAAACTGTCGGGGGTGGCCGTCACGGCGTGGCTGTCGTCCGCCGAGAAACGGGTGATGATGATGAAGTTGTCCGGATTGTCGGACTGGCGCCAGCGCCAGCGCTCCTTGCCCTGTTCCAGGTCCCACACCACAGTGCCCTGGCTCAGGCTGGAGACGATGGCCTGCTTGCCGTCGCTGGCCAGATCGGCGCTCAGCAGCCCCTGGTTGGCGAGGGTCAGTTGTCGGTCCGGCGATGAGCTCTGTTCGCAGCCTGTCAGCATCAGGCAAATCGCGACGAGATAAATGGCACTTTTTATCATTTTTCCTGTCTCATGCTTTCGTTACCTGCGATCACGGCGTTAGTATAAGGCGCTTATCACGATAAACCTCTCATTTCACGAAGGAACCGAGAGCGGTATTTAGAGTTTTGGAGAAACTGATGAACAATTTTCTGAAGGTGTCCCTGTTGGCCGCGGCAGTTGCCGTGAGTCTGACTGCTTGCCAAAAAGACGAGAAGACTGCTGCGAATACCGCAGAGGTCAAGGCAGAAGCCAGCAAGCCGGCAGAGGCCCCCAAGGCTGAAGCCAAGAGCTTTGAAGAGCAATCCGGCTATGCAATTGGCCTCTCCATGGGTCGTTATATCGCCAATACCCTGGAACGTCAGCAGGAACTCGGCATCAAGCTGGACAACAGCGTCATCCTCAAGGGTGTGACCGACGGTCTGGGCAAAGAAGCCAAGATGACCGACGAGGAGATCCAGAAGGTTCTGCAGCAGTACGACGCCAAGATCAACGAGTTGACCAAGGCCAAGGCTGACAAGGATGCCGTGGAAAACCAGAAGAAGGGTGAAGAGTACCTGGCTGCCAACGCCAAGAAAGAGGGCGTGAAGAGCACCGAATCCGGCCTGCAATACCAGGTCGAGAAGATGGGTACCGGCGCCAAGCCGAAGGCCACCGACATCGTCAAGGTCCACTACACCGGTACCCTGACTGACGGTACCAAGTTCGACAGCTCCGTCGATCGCGGCGAGCCGGCCACCTTCCCGCTCAACCAGGTGATCCCGGGCTGGACCGAAGGCGTGCAGCTGATGCCGGTCGGTTCCAAGTTCAAGTTCTTCCTGCCGTCCAAGCTGGCCTATGGCGAACACGGTGCGGGTTCCATCCCGGCCAATGCCGTGCTGGTATTCGACGTTGAGCTGCTGGCTATCGAGAAGCCGGCTGCCGATGGCGACAACGCCAAGAAGTAAGCGGAAAACGTTGAAAAAACGGCTCCTTAGGGAGCCGTTTTTACTTGTAACTCCGCCCGAATGGCGGGATAAAAGAGAGTATCGCCAACTGTGCTAACATGGCGAACGACACCCGAAATAGACAACAAAATCAATTGCAAGGATGGCTCCCGTGGCGGAAAGCAAACCTCGAGTCCTGTTGGTGGAAGATACCCGCAGTCTGGCGGTGGTCTATGAACAGTATCTGGCCCAGGATGGCTACGAGGTGCTGCGGGCCGATTGCGGCCAGCAGGCATTGGCGCAGCTGCTGAGCAGCCCGCCGCCGGTGGTGCTGCTGGATCTCGAGCTGCCCGACATGTCCGGCATGGACATCCTGCAGCAGATCACCGAACAGCAGCTGCCCTGCTCGGTGGTGGTGATCACCGCCCACGGCTCGGTGGACGTGGCGGTGGAGGCGATGCGGCTCGGCGCCTTCGACTTTCTGACCAAACCGTTCGACGGCAAGCGGCTGTGCGCCACCGCGCGCAATGCCCTCAAGCACCAGCAGCTCAGCTCGCTGGTGGCCCAGTACCGGGAGAACTTCGAGCGCAGCTCGTTTGCCGGCTTCATCGGTGCCTCCATGCCGATGCAGGCGGTCTATCGCATCATCGAGAGCGCGGCGCCGAGCAAGGCGACCGTGTTCATCACCGGCGAGAGCGGCACCGGCAAGGAGGTGTGCGCCGAGGCCATCCACCAGTGCAGCCCACGTCGCGAGCAGCCCTTCATCGCCCTCAACTGCGCCGCCATTCCCCACGACCTGATGGAGAGCGAGATCTTTGGCCACGTGAAGGGGTCGTTCACCGGTGCGCAGGGGGATCGCAAGGGGGCGGCCAGCCTGGCGGATGGCGGCACCCTGTTTCTGGACGAGATCTGCGAGATGGATCTGGACCTGCAGAGCAAGCTGCTGCGCTTCATCCAGACTGGCACCCTGCAGCGGGTCGGCAGCGGCAAGCTGGAGACGGTGGACGTGCGCTTCGTCTGCGCCACCAACCGGGATCCCCTGCTGGAGGTGAAGGCGGGGCGTTTTCGCGAGGATCTCTACTACCGGTTGCACGTCATCCCCCTCAGCCTGCCGCCGCTGCGCGAGCGGGGCGAGGATATACTGCTGCTGGCGCGAACCCTGCTGCAGAGCTATGCCAAGGAAGAGAACAAGCGCTTCAAGGATTTCGATGCCGAGGCGGCGCGGGTGCTGCTCGATTACCCCTGGCCCGGCAACGTGCGCGAGCTGCAGAACGTGGTGCGCAACATAGTGGTGCTCAACGATCGCGAGCTGGTGAGCCCCGACATCTTGCCGCCCCCGCTCAACGGCAGCCGTGCCAGTCTGCTGGCGGCGATCCCCGCTGCGGCAGCGACCGGCAGCGGTGCCGTGGTGGCGACCAATGCCCCGATCCGCCCGCTCTGGCTGGTGGAGAAAGAGACCATAGAGCAGGCCATCGCCAGCTGTGACGGCAACATCCCCAAGGCGGCGGCGTTGCTGGAGATAAGCCCTTCCACCATCTATCGCAAGAAACAGGGCTGGGAAGAGGCGAGTCTGGCGTGAGGTCGGTGTCGGGAGGGGGTTCACCCTCCCGGGGAATAAAATGTGCGGGGCGGCCGATTGGCCGCCCCGCTGCGTTTGTGGCGGTCGCTCGCTAGAGCTTGGCGAGGAGCTTGAGGCGGGCCAGCCGCTCGGCCTCGTTGGCCTTGAGCCAGCGATCCTGCGAGAGCAGGAACCAGGCGCGGGAGAAGTATTCGGCCGCCGCCGGCTCATCCAGTACCAGCGCATTCTCCCCCAGCTCCTCGAACAGATAGCCATCCTCCGCCACCCCGGCGGCCGCCATATCGGCCTTTAGCTGCATCAGGTCGGCCAGCGCCTGTTCGTGCTGACCCTGGGCCCGCAGCAGGCGGGCCAGACTCCAGCGGGCGATAAACGCCTTGGCTTGGTTGTTGTGCTGCTCATGCCAGGCCAGACATTTTTGCTGGAAGCCCCTGGCCTCATCGAAACGACCCAGCTCGAACAGGGTCCAGCCCTGGTTGTTGTAGAGGGTGGCGAGCCAGCCGCGCACCTTTTGATCGGTACTGCGCTCGGCCAGCTCCATCGCCAGCTGATGCCAGCGGCTCTGCTCTTCCAGCGGGGCGGCGATGGCGATCATGTGGGCGGCGTCGATGGCGAGATAAAGCTCCTTGTGCTTGAGCCCCAGCTGCCAGGCCTGCTCAAACAGCGTCTTGGCGCTGGCCTTGTCGCCGGCGGAGTTGAAGGTGCGGCCACGCTCCAGCAGGGCGCGCAGGCGGGCTCGCGGGGTGGCGTCGGTGAGGCGGGGTTCTATCTCGTCGAGCAGCTGGTGCGCCTGTGCAAACTGGCGTTGTAGCGAATGGGTGCGGGCTATCTGGGTGAGCAGTTCCAGTTCGTACTGCAGATCGGCGGCGGCGCGCGCCTCGGGCAACAGGGCATGAAAACGCAGGGCGCTGGCGGCGGGATCCCGATAATCCCACTGCGCCATGAAATCGGGCGGATTGTCCATCTGGCCTCCTTGCTGGCTATCCTCCTCCCAAGATGCCTGCAGGCCATTGTTTGTACAAGGGGCCCCCGTCACAGAGTGCCCCTTGAGTCATGTTCGCATCAGTGGCGAGCCGGTCAGTAGACCATGGCCAGGCTCATCAACATCAGGCCGAGGGCGGCGAAGGCTCCCTCCTTGATGGCGAGGCGCGGCACCAGCGCCTTGGGCAGGGCCGGGAACAGGCTGAGGGCGAAGCCGAGCCCCGGCATCAGCCAGTGAAAGGCCGGGTTACGCAGGCTGGGGTCTGCCGCACCATTGATGATGATGAGCAGAATGAAGAGGGTGAAGGCCGGCAGAATAAACCAGCGGGCGCTGCCGGCCGCAACGGCGCGCAGCGGCGAGATGCGATAGAGCAGCAGGGTCACGATAAACAGCACCAGGGGTGCCAGCAGGTAGAGTGGAGCCGGATTCATAACGGGTATCCTGAAAAAAGGCGTGAGCAGCAGTGGCGGGATTTAATCAGCCCGGGGCGGGGATGACCAGCCACAAGGGCCCGGGCTGTGAAGCAGATCCCGGGCAAAGGTTTGTCGGCCGGGGCTTCAGCGCAGCCAGAACCAGGCGGCAAAGCCCAGCCAGCTGACGGCCAGCAGCAGCCAGGGCAGCGGATGCTGGCGGGAAACCTCGACCAGCTCGACGATGTCGTCCGGTTCCTCATCCTGCGGCGCTGCGTGGGACTGTTTGGCCTTGGCCTGCAGTTTTTTCTGACGGCTGGCCTCGCGGGCCCGCACCTTCATCTGTTTCTTGTATTCGTCTATGCCTTTCTGGATCCCCTGCGCGATCAGCTGGGTCTGCTCCTTGGTCTGCCCCGGCTTCTGGTTGGCACGGGCAATTTTCATCGCCTCCTGCTGGGTCTCGGGGGAAATCTTGTCGTACTTCGCCATCAAAGGGTCTCCTCGGCATCGATTGGCGGGGAGTATGCCATAAAAACGGCGCCCTCAGGCGCCGTTGCAACAGCTTGTGAGCCGGATCAGGGCTTGTAGTAGGTCACGGTCGCGTAGGGCAGCGGGTTGAGGGTGCCCTGGGACTCGGCGTACTCCATGAACATCTCGTTCTCACCGACGCCGGAGTCGACGTAGTCACCCTTGTTGGGCAGCTCTTCACGCTTGAGCAGGCCGTTGTAGCCATCCTTGCCGGAAGCGATGTAGGTGTTGGCACCGACCCGGTACACCTTCTCGTCATCCAGCGGCTGCCACTGGCCGTTGGCGTCCAGCAGTTCCAGCTTGGTGATGCGGGAGCCCTTGGCCAGCTTGCCGTCGTAGGTGTAGCTCAGATGGCCGACGTAGGGGAAGGCACCGCTGGAGGCGGCGATCCCGGTCTCCAGACCGATGGAGTAGTCAACGGCGTACTCCAGGGTAGCCCGAACGTCCTTGCCCTTGAGGTTGAAGGCGGCGATCTTGTTGCCAAACGGCAGCAGGGTACCCATCACGTAACCGACCGAGAGCGGGCCCGCGTTCACGTCGGCACGCACGCCACCGGCGTTCTGGATGGTGAAGTCGACCTTGGTGTTGAGCTTGTTGAGCTTCCAGTAGAGCGACTCGGCCACCAGGGGATCGATGAGGCCGGCGCCGTCCGGGGTGGTCGGCACGCGCACGTGGGTCAGCTTGGTCGGCACGTCGGCGATGATCTTGGCTTCGAGCTCGGCCACGGCCGGCTTGTACTCGGTGTCGATCACATCGCGCATGGCGGTGTTTTCCGGCACGATCTCGATGACCGGGGACTTGTTGATGAAGTCGACCACGTTGGTCTGCTCGGTGCCGCTGAGCGGCACTTTCTTCTTGGCCACTTCCTTGGTGAAGTCGTCGCCGGTCATCAGGGTGTTGCGGCCCTCACACTTGGTGAGCTGGCCTTCCTTGCTGAGGGAGACGTTGACCAGGCCGTAGCCCTTGGCCCATTCACCGGCCTGCACGATACAGGTCTTGCCGCCGTCCGGGTTGCTGACGATCTGGGCGTAGGTATTGTCGTCGGCCGGGTTCTGGTTGTGGGCGGTGTAGCCGATGCTGTTGAGCTCGGTGATGTCGCCGAGGAAAGTCTGGGAGTGACCGCCGACGATCAGGTCGATGCCGTTGACGGCCTTGGCGACCGCCTGGTCATTTTGCAGGCCGATATGGGTGACCATGATGATCTTGTTGGCGCCCTTGGATTTGAGGGTATCAACCATTTTCTGGGCGGTCTCAATCATCGGCAGGAATTTGGTGTCGGTATCCGGTGAGGAGATGTCATGCATATTTTCCAGCACCAGCCCGAAAATACCCACGCTCTCGCCATTGACTTCCTTAATGACATATTCGTGAATATTTTCACTGTCCTTCAGGGTGGCGCTACTGGATTTCACCATATTGGAAGCCAATACCGGGAAATTCACCCGTGAGACAAAGTCTTTAATAGCCTGGTTGCCCAGATCGAATTCGTGGTTGCCGAGCACCATGGCATCGATACCCATGTCGGAGAGCAGCCGGGACTCCTCTTCACCCTTGAACTGGGTGAAATAGAGGGTGCCCTGGAAGGCGTCACCACCGTTGAGCACCATGAAGTTGCGGCCCTCGTTGGCAGCCTGGCTGCGCAGCTCGTCCAGCTTGAACTTCAGGCGCGGATAGCCGCCCAGCTTGGCGTTGAACTTGAACAGCTCCTGGCCGGTGGGCTGGATCGCCAGCGCATTTTCGGTCGGGTCGAGGTGGGCGTGGGTATCATTGATGTGGGCAATGGTCAGATCCAGCGGAATATGTTCCTTGCTGCTGTTTTCTGAATTGCAGGCGGTCAGCCCGAACAGGGTAATAGAGACGGTGACGGCCAGTAGCGTCTTCTTCATCGGTAATATTCCTCTTGTTGTTATAGTCCTGTATATCGTTCCTGCATGACAGGAGTGTGGCGATTCTAGGCAAAAAGTAATAATTGGAAATAAACAGAGCTGATTCCTTTGAGCTACTGCACATTAATAAAGCAAATAAACGTTTGCTCTATTTGGCAGAGCAGGGGAAGGCGCGGCGGGGATTTTCCGCCAGCATGGGTGTCAATGCAACCCCATTGAGGTCAGGGGCGCTTCAAGGCGCAGGCGTGGGGCTCAGTTGCTGCAGAAATTGCTGTGGGGTGAGCGGGCGGCCATACAGGTAGCCCTGCAGGTAATCGACCTGCCGCTCGACCAGAAAGTCGGCCTGCTCCTGGGTCTCGACCCCTTCGGCGATGGTTTGCAGCCCCAGTCGGGTCGCCAGGCTGATGGTGCTGTCAAGAATATGACGGGAGAGGGCGTTGGTGCCGATCATGGCGACGAAGCTCTGATCGATCTTCAGATAGTCCACGTGAAACTGTTGCAGATAGGTGAGGCTGGAGTGGCCGGTACCAAAGTCGTCCAGCCCGATCCTGACCCCCATCTGCCGCAACTCCTCAAACAGCCGCTCGGTGAGGTGGTTGGGGGTGATGAGCTCGCGCTCGGTCAGCTCCAGCACCAGGGTGATCGGGTTGGCGGTGAAGGCGGCGATAAAGCTGCGGCAGTCATCCAGCAGACTCAGCTGCTGGCAGTGGCGGGCACAGATGTTGAAGCTGAAGTGGAAGCGGGGCGGCAGCGCCGCCGCATAGGGGGCAAACTGCAGCCGCACCTGCTGCATCAGGGTCTGGGTCATCAGGATGATGAGGCCGCTCTCCTCCGCCAGCGGAATGAAGAGATCCGGCCGGATCAGCCCCTGGCGGTGGTGCTGCCAGCGCATCAACACCTCGCAGCCGTGCAACTGGCCACTCTGGCTGACGACGATGGGTTGCAGATAGGGCACGAACTCCTGCTTGATGATGGCGCGCCTGAGCTCCTGGGTCGGGGTCGAGATATGGCTCCACCAGCGGTAGGTGGCGAGGCCGGCCAGCCCCCCGAGGGCCAGGATCAGCAGCACCATGCTGCCCTGCTTTTGCAGGGTCATGGCCAGCACGGCACTCAGCGGGAACCCCTGGTTGAGGCTGTAGCCGAACGTGGTCGAGTCGAGCCGGTAGTTGAAGCCCTGCAGCCTGGGCGGCTGGCCATCGTGGACCTTGCCCTGCAGGTCGAGCCACTGCTCACCGATTTGCACCCAGCTGTGGGGGCCGGCGAGGTGCCACTGCAACGGCTTGCTCAGATGATAGGGGTTGATGGCGACCACCACCGCATGATCCCCTTCGCTCAGGTGGTAGAACAGCAGCGACGGTTTACGTCCGAGCTGGGTGACCGCCTCCAGCCTGAGCAGCTCGTGCTGGCTGTTCTGCAGCCGGTCTTTGAGATCGATCTCGTCGAAGATGGAGGAGCAGTAGAGGCGACCGTTGCGGGAGAGGTTGACCGAGCGCACATAGGGGGAGGTGGCGACCAGCACCCGCAGCTCGCGGGCTACCTCGCGGCAGGGACGGCTGGCCAGTGGCAGCGCCGCCTTGGCCGCCAGGGTCGAGTGGTGCAGCGCGCTGTCGATCTGGGTCATGGCGCGTTCGGCGGCGGTCTGGGCCTGCTGGCGCGTCATCGACCAGGTCTGCCAGTAGAGGGTGACGAGGGAGATGAGGATCAGGGTGGCGCAGCACAGCAGGCTGGCCAGGAGACGAGGCATGTTGCTGCGACGCAGAAAGGGAAGAGCCATGGGCCACGCCTCGATGAAGAGTCAATTGAACAAAAAAAGGTCGGTCATACTACACAATCACACCTCAATCTCATAGCCGGTACAAGGGGCAGCATGGGCGGGTGGAGGGGGCTGGAAATGCCAAAAAGCAAAGACGGCCCGCAGGCCGCCTTTGATTATCATCGCAGAGAAAGCGCGTTTACAGCTGCTCGATGCCGACGATATGCCAGGGAGCATTGTCCTTGGCGAGGTTGCGCTCGAGGTGCCACACCTCCTTGATGTCCTCCTCGACCTGCTCCTGGCGATCCATGTAGCGGCCGCTGAAGCGCACGCTGACCTGGGCCCAGTCGCTGCCGTAGTCGGCGCGCACCAGCTGGGTGTCCACATACATCACTTCGGTATGCTGCTCACCGGTGAGCTCGGCCCGCTCGGCCTTGAGCTGTTCGAACAGCTCAGGACTCACGTACTCGCGTACCTTTTCCAGATCGTTTTTGTTCCAGGCTTCCTGCAGGGTGCGGTAGTGATCGCGAGCCCCGGCCAGGAAACCGTTCATGTCAAAACCTGGCGGCAGGCGGAACGGCACGTCGCTGTCGGCAAAACCGGTGGCCTGCGGGGCGCTGTGGTTCTGCTCGAACTGCTGGGGCGCCGCGCTCTGGGGCGGTTGATAGCCGGCATAGGCCGTCTGCTGCTGTGGCGCCGCCATCTTGCCCTTGCGCAGGGTGCGGATCAGGAACACGGCCCCAAGTGCCAGCAGGGCGATCAGCAGGAAGTCCATCCCTTGCAGACCTTCGAAGGCGCCGCTGCCCAGCAGGTAGGCGAACAGACCACCGGCCAGCAGGCCGCCGAGCAGGCCGCCCATCATGCCGCCCTTCTTGGGTGCCTGGGCGCCCACGGTGGGGTTCTTGGTGTCGACGGGTTTGGCGGCCGGTTGGGCCGGAGCCGTTTTATAGCTCTTGCCAAAGGATTTGCCGCCGCCAAATTTCTTGGCCTCGGCAATGGGTGCCCCCAGGCCAATGGCCAGGATCACGGCAAACAGGGTCAGCATCTTTTTCATTTTGACTCTTTTCACTCTCATCAGTGGGTGGGGCATGCTCTGCTTTGGCAAGCTCAGCGAGGCGCATGGCAGGCTGCCTGTCCCTCGTTGTATTGCAGCTTGCGACTATGATTAACATGATTGGCATGAATTATTCATGAACAGATTGCCCCCGATCGGGGGCGTTGCGAGGAGACAGGCCATGAAAAGTCGACGACCGAGCCGCAAGGAGCGCAAACTGCGCAACAAGGCGAGAGCCAAACCGCAGGATCAGACCCTGGTCTGGCCCTTCATGATGGTATGAATGCGAGACGGATTTCATCGACAGGCGGCGCCAGCAACCATCAGGAGGGCGGTTGTGGCTGACAGAAGTGAATAGCGTGCATTTGCACTCGCGATGACGGGGTTTCTTTTGTAAAATTCCCGTCCCCTTCCCGCTGCGGTTTTTATGTGTATGGCAGAGCAAGTGACGGCGAAAAAAGACGCCAAGACACAACAGCTGAAAGTACCTCCCCACTCTTTTGAGGCCGAACAGTCCGTACTGGGCGGCCTTATGCTGGACAACGAGGCCTGGGATCGGGTTGCCGAACGGGTGATCGACAAGGACTTCTACAGCCGCCCGCACCGCCTGATCTTCCAGGCCATGACCCGCCTCTCCAACGCGGGCAACCCCATCGATCTCATCACCTTGCAGGAGGAGCTGGAGCGCTCCGAACAGCTGGAAGAGGCCGGTGGCTTCGCCTATCTGGTGGAGATCGCCAAGAACACCCCGAGTGCCGCCAACATCAGTGCCTACGCCGAGATCGTGCGTGAGCGGGCGGTCGTGCGGGAGATGATCTCGGTCGCCAACGAGATAGTCGAAGCAGGCTATGAGCCGCAGGGGCGCACCTCCGGCGATCTGCTGGACCTGGCCGAGAGCAAGGTATTCAAGATTGCCGAGCAGCGCAGCAGCGCCAACGAGGGGCCCCAGCCGCTCAAGCTTATTCTCGAGCAGACCGTCGACAAGATTGAAGAGCTGTTCAAGACGCCCCACAACGGCGTGACCGGGGTATCGAGCGGTTACGGTGATCTCGACAAGATGACCGCCGGCCTGCAGCGCTCGGATCTGGTGATCGTCGCGGCCCGTCCCTCCATGGGCAAGACGACGTTTGCCATGAACCTGTGTGAGCATGCGGCGCTCACCGCCGACAAGCCGGTACTGATCTTCTCCCTCGAGATGCCCTCCGAGCAGATCATCATGCGTATGCTCGCCTCGGTGGGGCGCATCGACCAGACCAAGGTGCGGACCGGTCAGCTCGACGACGAGGATTGGGCGCGGCTCTCCTCCACCATGGGATTGCTGCTCGAGAAGGGCAAGATGTACATCGATGACGCCTCCGGCCTCACCCCGACCGACGTGCGTTCTCGTGCCCGTCGTATCGCCCGTGAGCACGGCGGTCTCTCGATGATCATGATCGACTACCTGCAACTGATGCGGGTGCCGGCGCTGTCTGACAACCGGACCCTGGAGATCGGCGAGATATCCCGCTCCCTCAAGGCCTTGGCGAAAGAGTTGCAGTGCCCGGTGGTGGCACTCTCCCAGCTGAACCGAAGCCTGGAGCAGCGGGCCGACAAGCGGCCGGTCAACTCCGACCTTCGTGAATCCGGCTCCATCGAGCAGGATGCGGACTTGATCATGTTTATCTACCGCGACGAGGTCTATCACGACGACAGTCCCGACAAGGGGATCGCCGAGATCATCATCGGCAAGCAGCGTAACGGCCCTATAGGAAGAGTGCGCCTCACCTTCCAGGGGCAGTTCTCGCGCTTTGACAACTACGCGGGTCCGGCGTTTGATGATGACTACTGATCATCGGGTGTGCACGCTTTGCGTGCGGCACCCTGATGATGGCAAAGAGAGTTCCAGAAACAGTTTTCCCGGTTCGACAATTCTGCCGGTCCGGCCTTAGACGATGACAATTAAGGGCTGACACCCCCCGGTGCCTGGCGCGTTCGCGCGTTATCATGCCCTCGTAAGGGAAAACAGATGAAAGCGGCTATCGCCCAAATCAATACCGCGGCCCTGCGCCACAACCTCGCCGTGGTGAAACGCCACGCCCCCCAATGCAAGATCATTGCCGTGGTCAAGGCCAACGCCTATGGCCATGGGCTGCTGCCGGTCGCCCGCACCCTGGTGGATGCGGATGCCTATGCGGTGGCCCGCATCGAAGAGGCGCTGATGCTGCGCTCCTGCGCCGTGGTCAAGCCCATCGTGCTGCTGGAGGGTTTCTTCAGCGCGGCCGACCTGCCGGTGCTGGCGGCCAACAACCTGCAGACTGCGGTGCACACCTGGGAGCAGCTCGAAGCGCTGGAGCAGGCGGATCTGCCTGCCCCCGTGGTGGCCTGGCTCAAGCTCGACACTGGCATGCACCGCCTCGGCGTGCGGGCCGACGAGATGCCCGCCTTTATCGAGCGCCTTGCCAGGTGCAAGAACGTGGTTCAACCGTTCAACATCATGACCCACTTCAGCCGCTCCGATGAGCTGGAGCAGCCCACCACCCGTGAACAGATCGACTTGTTCAGCCAGCTGACCGCGCCGCTTTTGGGCGAGCGGGCCATAGCCAACTCGGCGGGCATCCTGGCCTGGCCGGATTCCCACTGCGACTGGATCCGCCCCGGCGTCATCCTCTACGGCGTCTCCCCCTTCCCCAATACGGTGGCGGCCGATTACGACCTGCAGCCGGTGATGACCCTCAAGACACAACTGATCGCGGTGCGGGATCACAAGGCGGGCGAGCCGGTGGGCTATGGCGCCAACTGGGTGTCGGATCGCGATACCCGACTTGGGGTGATTGCCATCGGCTATGGGGACGGCTATCCACGCATGGCCCCCAACGGCACGCCTGTGCTGGTCAACGGCCGCATCGTGCCACTGGTGGGTAGGGTCTCCATGGACATGACCACGGTGGATCTCGGCCCCGGCGCCACCGACAAGGCCGGCGACGAGGCGGTGCTGTGGGGTGAAGGGCTGCCGGTAGAGCGGGTGGCCGACCAGATCGGCACCATCCCCTACGAGCTCATCACCAAGCTCACCTCCCGGGTCTTTATGGAGTATGTCTAGGTGACGTGAGCGCCAAACGTCAAAAAGCCCCGCATAGCGGGGCTTTTTTTATGATGTCATCGCGATCTGCTGATTACCTGTGCATCCGCACAAACTTTTCCATCAGCTGGTCTTCGGTCTCCACTATATGGACGGGATCCCGGAGGATGCCGTCCATGTAGAGCAGATGCTGATGCTGATGCCGAGGTTACTGTCGGTGCATCCGCACAAATTTCTCCATCAGTTGATCTTCGGTCTCCACGTGAGCGGGATCCCAGATGATGCAGTCGATGGGGCAGACGCTGATGCAGGTCGGCTTCTCGTAGTGACCGACGCACTCGGTACAGCGACTGGGGTCGATCTCGTAGATCTCCTCGCCCAGGCTAATGGCCTGGTTCGGACACTCGGGATCGCACATGTCACAGTTGATGCACTTGTCGGTGATGAGCAGTGCCATCTCAGGCGGCCGAGTGCGGCTGACGGGTATCCTGGCGCTCACCGAGGTTGCGCAGCAGGATGCCGTAGTCAACGTCCACTTCCTTCGGTACCGGCACATAGACCACGTGGCCGTTGCCCGGCGCGGTGTCGATGAGCTCGCCCTTGCGGTTTTGCATCTGCTCCAGATTGAAGCTGAGGTTGCCCTGCGGGGTCATCAGTTCGAGGCTGTTGCCCACCAGGAACTTGTTCTTCACCTCGACTTCCACCATGTCGCCGTTGCGACCGGTGATCTCGCCAACGAACTGCTGGGTGTCGGAGACCGAGTAACCGTAGTCGTAGTTCTGGTATTCGCTGTGGTTGTGACGGCGCAGGAAGCCCTCGGTATAGCCGCGGTGGGCCAGATTTTCGAGGGTGCCCATCAGGCTGCGGTCAAACGGCCGGCCGGCTACCGCATCGTCGATCGCCTTGCGATAGACCTGGGCGGTGCGGGCGCAGTAGTAGAAGGACTTGGTGCGGCCTTCGATTTTCAGCGAGTGCACGCCCATCCTGGTCAGTCGCTCGACGTGCTCGACCGCGCGCAGATCCTTGGAGTTCATGATGTAGGTGCCGTGTTCGTCTTCGAACGCGCTCATGTACTCGCCCGGGCGGTTGGACTCTTCCAGCAGCACCAGCGCATCGGTCGGTTTGCCCAGGCCCAGGGTGTTGTCCGGGCGGATGGCGATGGGCTCCTGACGGTGGACGATCTGGCCCACGTCATCTTCCTTGCCTTCGTGCACCTTGTACTCCCAGCGGCAGGAGTTGGTGCAGGTGCCCTGGTTGGGGTCACGCTTGTTGATGTAGCCGGAGAGCAGGCAGCGGCCGGAGTAGGCCATGCACAGCGCCCCGTGGACGAACACTTCCAGCTCCATCTCCGGCACCTGCATGCGGATCTCCTCGATCTCGTCCAGCGACAGTTCGCGGGAGAGAATGACCCGGGTCAGGCCCATCTGATGCCAGAACTTCACCGTGGCCCAGTTGACCGCGTTGGCCTGCACCGACAGGTGAATAGGCATATCAGGGAAAGCTTCGCGCATCATCATGATGAGACCGGGGTCGGACATGATCAGCGCATCTGGCTTCATCTCCACCACCGGACGCATGTCGCGGATGAAGGTCTTGAGTTTGGAGTTGTGGGGCTGGATGTTGGCCACCACGTAGAACTGCTTGCCGAGGGCATGAGCTTCGTTGATACCCAGTTGCAGGTTCTCGTGATCGAATTCGTTGTTACGCACCCGCAGGCTGTAACGGGGTTGGCCAGCATAGACGGCATCGGCGCCATAGGCGTAGGCGTAACGCATGTTCTTGAGGGAACCTGCGGGGGAGAGCAATTCTGGTTTAAACATGGCGGACTCTTCGTATCTGATTGCAAATCAGGAAGACACTACCTAATAGTGCCGAATAATCAATGACTTACATTGATTTTTTTGGTGTGTATAGTCGTGTATAGTTGGGATCTCCCAACACCCTAATATTTTACCACCAAACCCAGCTGCCAGCCACGCACACAGCTTGGCTGAGTTGATTTCGGATGCATCCGTGCTAGCAGAGCGGTAGGTCGCAACATATGACTTGTGTCGAACTCATCCGGAGCTTGCTAGAAGGGAACTAGCTGATGCGAGATCAACAGACACTATTGGCCTCATGGGCTGGGTCATTTTTGTTTTTTGCGGACTATGAGTTGAACGGAAATGTGGTAACGACAGGTAGTTATGGACAACAATAGAGATACACTAATGTCATTTTCTTGGATGTGGCCCCATGCAGCGTAAGCTGCAATCATCAAAGCCGTCGCGTATACGAAATGGCCAAGCCACTTTCGATATCACTCCCTCTTTAGATGATATCTGGCACTCCTTCCCCGCCCGACACCCAGCGTCAGACAGCCATGAACGAAATCGTTAAAGTAATTTATGGGTACACAGGAGATATTCAGCGGAGATGTATATGTCACGAAAAATGGAGTTTCGAAGCTGTTCATCATGACTGCGGAGTATCACGCACATGAGCGGGCACTACATCAGCATGCTAGCGAGCAAAAAGCCCTGATGAGGCAGTTAGTGATGGCGATGCAGAGCATCGACAATGGTATGACTAATAGTGCAGATGAGTCTCTAGCGAGACTGCGCGAGGCCAACGCGTGATGGTGCAGGTCTGGTGTGCAGTGATGCATTGTCATGGCTATGTGGAAAGCGTCGATGGGGTGTTGTGTAGCGTCTGCGGTGCGAGCAAAACAAAACGGTTGCTCAAGGTATACCGCATCGTGCCCCCGCTGTTGCTGCTGGCATCCCTTAGTGCCCAGGCCACCGAATGCCCCGATATGTACCTGGCCAAGCGTGAACCCATGCTGATAGCCCCGCTGGCCGGTAATTTCTTCGAACTGCGTAACTCCGAATACGCAGTGCTGGTGTCGGAGATCAACAAGACGGCACTTTACTCAGCCGAAAAGCTGACCCCGGCCCAGGTAAAAGGGGCGAAACGTATCACCTCGTTGCCGCCGAGTCAAATTGTGCCACGGCTGGCCGACCAGAGGCGCTACTTGGCCAGTGAGTCGAGCTTCTATCGCATCTTGCGGGCGGCTGACCAGCAGCACAGGCGTGGCCGGAGCCAGCCACCGCGTCATGTGCCGGTACCAACCAGCCATACCGCGACTGGGCCCAATCAAGTGTGGTCCTGGGATATCACCTACTTGCCGTCACTCGTGCGCGGCCAGTATTACTACCTCTATCTGATAGAGGACATCTACAGCCGCAAAGGGGTGAGCTGGGAAGTGCATGAGCAAGAGTGCGGTGAACGGGCGGCGGCGTTGCTGCAACGGAGCATCATCCGCGAGCAGTGCTGGAAGCAGCCGCTGGTCTTGCACTCGGACAACGGCGCGCCAATGAAGTCAGTCACGCTGCTGACCAAGATGCATGACCTGGGTGTCACGCCCTCGCGGGGACGGCCTCGGGTCAGCAACGATAATCCGTACTCGGAGTCATTGTTCAGGACGCTGAAGTACTGTCCGCAGTGGCCATCAGACGGCTTTGCCAGTCTGGAAGCGGCCAGGGAGTGGGTGCGCGACTTTATGGCCTGGTATAACGAAGAGCACCGGCATAGCCGTATCCGCTTCGTCACACCCAACGAGCGGCATCGGGGTGACGATAAAGCCCTGCTGGCGAAACGGGATGCTGTGTACCAGGCCGCCCGAGCACAACACCCAGCGAGGTGGAGTGGCAAGACGCGAGACTGGACACCTATCGGTGCCGTGATGCTAAATCCGGAGCGGCCCGAGAAACCCGAGCCGGAGCAAAAAGAGGCTGCTTAAAACAGCTTTGCGCGACAACTATCTTGAAAAACGCCGCTCATGTGACGACACCATTACGGTGTCAGGCTCCATGGGTCGCTATATAGGTACAGATTCAGGTCATGAAGGGGAAAGTATGTCCATACAAGGTTCGTTGAGAGCACAGTTACTGGCGTTGTTGGGCGGAAGTATTCTTCTCCTCGTCATCATCTCGTTGTTCTGTTTCCGTCTGCTGGCGCAAGGGGTCGAAGATTATCAATCCCTGGTTAACAGCACGCTGCAAGAGTCGACGCTGGTTGATCGGGCCAATCTGGAGTTCAAGAGCCAGGTTCAGGAGTGGAAAAATGTCCTGCTGCGCGGCAAGGATCCGGAGGCTCTGACCAAGTATTGGACCCAGTTTGAAGAGCAGGAGCGTGCGGTCAACCAGACACTGGCGCAACTGAGCCAGTTGGCCGGGCAGTGGCAGGGTCAGGAGTTGGTTGCCCAGGTGCGGAGCCTGAGTGATGAACATCAGAAACTCGGGCAGGCCTATCGTCAGGGCAAAGAGAAGTTTGTTGCCGCTCAGGGCGACCCGACTGTGGGGGATCAGGCGGTGAAGGGTATCGATCGGGCAACCAGCGAGCAGATGGAGGCTCTGGTCAAGCATCTGCATGAAGAAGGCAATCGTCAGGCCCAAGCCATTAGTGAGGAGACCCACAGCCAAGCCATTCTCGGCGTGGTATTCCTGATTGTGGCGTCATTACTGGTGGGGGGGCTCAGTCTCTGGTTGGTGAATCGCCAACTGCTGGTGCCGATCAAGGCGCTCACCGACTTCATTATCCAGTTGAGCCATGGCAAGTTTGATCGACCCTTTGCGCTGCAACGGCAGGATGAACTGGGTGCCCTGGCCAAGGCCGCCAATACCCTGCGCGATTTCTTGGGGGCGACCTTTTCCCAGCTCAAGTTGAGTGGCGAGCAGCTGGATAGTGCCAGCCATGAACTCAAGGAAATCTCCGGGTTGATGACCAAGGGCACCCGGGATCAATTCTCCCGCACCGATATGGTGGCTACCGCGATGCACGAGATGTCGGCGACGGCGCAGAATGTCGCCGAGAATGCCGCATCGGCCGCCCAGGCGACGGATCAGGCGGACCATACGGCTCACGAAGGAGAGCAAGTGATGCAGGACACCATAGGCGGCATTGCCCAGATGGGTAAAGAAATTGACAACACGGCTGGCGTTATAAAACAACTGGATGAAGATAGCCGCCGCATCAGTACCGTGCTGGAGGTGATCCGTTCCATTGCCGAGCAGACCAACCTGCTGGCCTTGAATGCGGCGATTGAAGCGGCGCGGGCCGGTGAGCAGGGACGCGGCTTCGCCGTGGTCGCGGACGAGGTTCGTACCCTGGCCAAGCGCACGGCGGACTCTACGGCGGAGATCAACCAGATCATCGCCAAGGTACAGCGTGGCACCCAGGATGCGGTACAGGCGATTGGTAGTAGCCAGCAACTCAGCCAGCAGAGTATCGAACAGGTGACGGTCGCGGGTCGCAAGTTGCAGAGCATCACGAGCTCCATCAGCCAGATCCACGGCATGAACCAGCAGATCGCCACCGCCGCCGAGGAGCAGACGCTGGTGGTGGAAGATATCGCCCGCAACCTGGTGGATATCAAAACCATCGCCACCGAGAACGAAGAGAACGCCCACCGCACCCAGGGTGCCAGCGACCAGTTGCATCAAACCGCGGTCGACCTCAACCGCGCCATGCAAAAGCTGATGGCCTAAATCAAAACCGGGCCCCGCCGATAGCGGGGCCCGTTTTTTCCTAAACAGATGCAAACGGCTTCCCCTAGCGCATCCCAGGGCGGGATCGCACTTTGTTAATGAAATTTGAACAGGCAGATCGTCTGTGATCTAATCGCGTCTCCATGCAGGAGGCACGCGCTATGACGTTGATTGAACACCTTACCCTTGTCGAAGAAACTCGCTCTGAGATCAATCGTAAACATAACCTGGTTGATGTCATGTTCCTTGTCATCAGTGCCATCATGAGTGGTGCCGAGGGCTGGAATGACATCGAAACCTATGGCGATTCAAAGATCGATTGGCTCCGTCAGCATCGCCCCTTTGCCAACGGCATCCCGCGGCGTCACACGGTTGCCCGCATTCTGCGCTGCATTGTCATCGATACCTTGCTTGAAGCGTTGCTGTGCTGGGTCAATGAACAGCGCACTCATCAGGGCAAACCCATCATTGCCTTTGATGGCAAGGTGTTACGCGGCTCCTTTCGGGGAAATGCCAAGGATGCGCTTCAGTTGGTCACGGCTTACGATACCGAAAATGGGCTGGTGTTAAGCCAGAAAGCAACCCCTAACAAGAAGGGGGAAATCGAAACCGTCAAAGATATGCTGGACATTCTTGAGCTAAAAGGAGCCGTTGTCACACTCGATGCGTTGCATTGTCAGCGTGAGACACTGGAGAAAATCAGCGAGAAGAAGGCTCATGTAGTGGTACAGTGTATTCTTGCAGTACAATTGATAATAATCGATTAAGCAGCAAATTATTGGAGTAACGTTTTGAAAGCACCTGAACTCCCTGTTGATGAAACTGCTCGTTTACTTGCATTACAGCGAACTAATTTGCTGGATACGCCAGCAGAGAAGCGCTTTGACCGCATTACAAGATTAGCAGCGTCTGTATTTAAAGTGCCAATATGCCTTATCTCTTTGGTGGATAGTGACCGGCAATGGTTTAAATCTAAAGTGGGTCTTGACGCTTGTGAAACAGGCCGTGATATCTCATTTTGTGGCCATGCGATATTGCATGAGGATATTTTAATTGTTTCAGATGCAACAAAAGATGAGCGCTTTTCGTCAAATCCTTTAGTAACCCACGCGCCGCATATTCGTTTTTATGCGGGTGCACCGCTGCGAGAGACAAGTGGGCAACCCATCGGCAGTCTATGTCTCATTGACTCCGTGGCCAGAGACTTTTCAGTAAAAGAGCAGCAAGAACTGCGCGAATTTGCAGACATGGTTGAGTATGAAATTGCCAAAGAATATCACGCTCGACTTCAAGAGCGGTTTTTAAAAGGCATGGCAAGAAAAACCTCAATACTGGCAACACTGCCTGATATGGTATTTGTTATTGACCGAAACTTTCGTTTTTTGGTTTGCAAAGAGCATCCTGACTTACTTAAACCTCAACAAGCGATTTTGGGGCGTACCGTTCATGAGATACTACCCAATGAGCTAGGGAAGGTGCGAACAAGTCCCTGATATGAGATCATGTTTGTCATCTGGAGCCATGGAACAGGGTTCATCATGAG